>JBJTQN010000169.1:0-19518 GCA_046075665.1 Armatimonadota bacterium
CTCGATAACCAACTTTGGAACCTGAGGTTCGTTGACTTCCGGTTTGGTCGCCTCAACGACATCACTGGTTGTTGGGCCAGATGTGACTTGCTTTGTACCGAATGCTGGTTTCGTCGGGAGTATTGTGTAGCCAATCGCAAAGCATCCGGCAACGATCACTAACAATCCTGTTCCATAAATCCAAACGCTTCGATCCATACTCATATGCAATCACCAGCTTTCCCATTGCTAACAGGCAACACCATGCATTCTAACCGGATTCAGGTCAGGCAAACAATTTCCACCTGGTCCAAGACAGTGTCTGGATACAAGTGGACTTTACGTGTTCAGAACGAACTCAGTTCCCTGTTATTCAGATATGAAAGAAGGGGACATCCTGCTTCTATGTCAACTAGTGGCTTCAAATCTGCATAATGCCAGACGTATTCCTCCGCTAAGGTTACTTCCGACGAAGCGGGAATACTCTACATCGTCAAACCACTTTGTCAATGCGCGAATGGTTGCATCCTGGAGAAATGGTCCAGCGTCCCAAAGGCCACCCACCGCACACACACTAATCCTATTCGTTGTGCCTTTAGTTCTCTGGTGCGCTGTATGTGCTAAGCGGGCCAACCAACCTCCAGCGCCATGAAACAGGTTTATTGCTTCCTGATTTGCTCTGTCAGCCTCAGAGCCGATATGTGGGATGAGGAAGCCGCGGCCATGCGTCTCCGCCCTGTCCCTCGCCCATGTCGCAAACTCTCCGGCATCACTGGTACAAGACAAATCAATCGTGCTCTTTAGCAAAGGACTCACTGGATAAATCCCGTCAAGTGCTCGAACACAACGACGGACCAATTCCGAAGTGATAAATGCTCCAGAACCTTCATCCCCATACTCCCAGCCGCGACCTCCGACCCTATGCAGGATCTGCCCATCGTAGGCGCATGCAAGAGAACCCGTTCCCGCCAACAGCATCACTCCGTGAGGGCTGTCCAGAGCCGCCGCTGCTGCGAGCTCGAAATCTGGCACAATAATCGACTTAACACCTGGAAATCGCGCCATACAAGCTTGCTCCCAAGCATTGACGATGCCTGGGCGACTGACTTTTGTGATACCGGCAACAATCACGTCTGGTCGTATGGCAGCATCAATAAACTGGGGAGGATGTCCACTATTGTTTGCAGGAACAGACCAATCATCGCACAAGAAATCCTGACCCCTTTGGAGCCTAAATCGCACCGTAGTTCCACCTGCATCTATCGTCAGGATCACCAGAGCGTCGGGCTTTGCTTGCATCATTGCCACATGATAACATCGCGCGGTAACACTCCCCGATGGTGGAGTGGGCGGGACCGCCTCGACACTGGAAACTGTTTTGCCACGTCGCAGGCGGAGAGGTTTGAGGTTTGAGTCCTCGTACCCAGATATTCTCAGTTTCAACCCACCACACTAGGTGGGTTTTTGTTTGACAGTTTGGCAGGAGGATTTCCCCATGTCCGATGAAGTGAAGACAACCACGTATGCCGATTCAGGTGTTGATATCGATGCTGGTAACGAGGCTGTTCGCCAAATGAAGCAACATATTCGCTCGACCTTTAATGCGAATGTCGTGGCGGATGTTGGTTCCTTCGGAGGAATGTTCTCCCTTGCGGGGCAGCTAGGAAGCGATCCTGTTCTCGTAAGCAGCATGGATGGAGTTGGTACCAAGCTTAAAGTCGCATTCATGATGAACAAGCATGAAACGATTGGTCGCGACCTTGTTTGGCACTGTATTAATGACATCCTTGTCCAAGGTGCCCGCCCATTGGTCTTTTTAGATTATTTTGCCACTGGTAAGCTCGAACCTTCTGTCGCTGCCGATGTTGTCAAGGGGCTGGCAGAAGGTTGCCGTACAAATGGCTGTGTACTTATCGGCGGAGAAACTGCTGAGATGCCAGGGATGTATCAGGCAGGTGAGTATGACCTCGCCGGCTGCATTGTGGGGATTGTTGATCGCGCGGCAGTCATCGACGGTTCGTCTGTTCAAGTTGGAGATGTTTTAGTTGGCCTTGCATCAGATGGCCTGCATACAAATGGCTACTCACTAGCCCGCAAAGTCTTGTTTGATGTTGCAGGTTTTGGAGTTGATACCTACGTCGATTCACTTGGGACAACCGTAGGGGATGCACTTTTGGCTCCGCACCGTTGTTACGCATATGCATTGCTGCCAAGGCTTGTCTCGCATGAAATCCGTGCGATGGCTCACATCACGGGTGGTGGGTTTGTTGACAACATTCCCCGTTCACTTCCTGATGGCACAGGTGCTGAAATCAGTCGCAGCGCATGGACCATTCCAGCTCTGTTCACATTGATTCAGGAATCCGGCAATGTGCCACTCGAAGACATGATGCGAACATTCAATATGGGCATCGGAATGGTTGTTGTCGTTCCTGCAACGAAGGCAACAGCGTTGGTCGAGGAGCTGAATGAAATTGGAGAGCGGGCGTGTATCCTCGGATCCGTCGTGGCTGGTGAAGGCGTACGTTTTGTCGACTAACTCTTCAGGACGGTAATCATGAAAACGCCCGACTTCATTGGTAGCCGGGCGTTTTTGTTTAATTACTGTTCTGCAAACGGTGGTGGCGCATAAGCCTTTGCGACATCCGCGAGGCTTGCCCGCTCGATATCGAGCTGATGGTCGTGTTCTTTACCCAGTGATGTCGTGGCCATTACTATACTGACGACTTCCTCCGGCGTATCGACGATGCGGAGGAGATCAATGTCCGATGCACTAATTTTGCCATCCGGCAGGACAGTTTCCTTCAGCCACTTGATCAGGCCGCTCCAGTAGTCTGAGCCAAACAGAATGATCGGGAAGTTAGATATCTTCCCTGTTTGGACAAGTGTGAGAGCTTCCATTAGCTCATCAAGGGTGCCATATCCACCTGGGAAGATAACAAATGCGCTGGCAACTTTCACCAACATGACTTTACGTACAAAGAAATACCGAAAATCAACCGAGACATCACAGTATGGGTTAAGGTGCTGTTCAAACGGAAGCTCGATGTTCAGACCAATGCTCTTCACGGCGGCCAGCTTTGCGCCTTCATTAGCGGCTTGCATAATTCCAGGCCCACCACCGGTCACGATCGCGTAACCTCTCTTACCCAACAGTCGTGCCGTATCTACGGCCGCTGCATAATATGGGTCACCAACACGTGTACGAGCACTACCGAACAGGGTTACTGCTGGTCCAAGGTCTGCCAGGGCATCCAGCCCGCGGACAAATTCACTCTGAATCCTGAGAACCCTCCAGGGATCACTGTGAATAAAGGATGCCTCGGCAGCAGTAGGTGTAGCGAGCAGTCGCTCATCAGATGTCTTTCCTGAAATAGGGTCCATTGGTACTCAAAAGTCTCCTGAAAATGCAATACGGGAGGCATTGCGAAAAAGTGCCGCAATACCTCCCGGAAATGTATTAGCGATGTTAGGCAGTGAAGAGTTTGGCGAGTGCCGCATCAATGGATGCAACACCTGCATCACCGGCGGCGCGACTTTCCAAAATGCCATCGGAATTGAACACATAATAATGAGGAACGAAGCCTGCCTCGTTTACGAAGGCATCTTTGACATCATGCATATTGTCAATCGCACAGCTCTCGGTGATCCCATGCTCGAGCATGCTTTGTTTAACAAGCTCGATATTGGTTTCATCCTCAGAGCGAGGCATGTGAACTGCCACAACTTTTAGGCCCTGTGGACCGTATTTGGCCTTCCACTCTACAAGTACTGGAAGGTTGTTTTTGCAGATGTAGCACGATAATGACCAAAAGTGCACAAGGCAGGGAGATCCGATAAGGCTCTCCCGCGTTGTTTCACCGTTTATCCATTCGGTTACACCAGCAAGGGATGGTAGCTCAGCGCCACGGCGAAGCGGCATGATTAGCTACCGGGTGTAAGGTGCTTCGCACCTGGCTTCCAGTTCGCCGCACAAAGACCGCCACTCTGAAGTGCCTGTAGTGTTCGGATGACTTCATCAACGTTGCGACCAACATTCAGTGCGTTTATGGTGGAGTGTTTTACAACACCATCCGGATCAATGATGAACAAGCCGCGGAGTGCAATACCTTCATTCTCCATCAGGACGCCATAGTCGGCAGCGATCTTTTGCGTCATATCAGCGATGATTGGGTAAGCAGTACCTTCGATGCCGTTTTCAGCACGGGGTGTACGTACCCATGCGCGGTGGGAATACACTGAATCGGTGGATGCACCAATCACTGCAGCGCCAAGCTCTTCGAATTCATCAAGACGGTCTGACAGAGCCAGAATCTCAGTGGGGCAGATGAACGTGAAGTCGAGCGGATACCAGAAGAATACAACCCACTTTCCACGGTAATCGGAAAGGGAAAGTGACTTGACATCAGATGCTGCGGTGTCTCCTGGGAAGAAAGCGGGAGCTGTAAAATCCGGGGCTGGTTTGCCAACGAATGACATAAAAGTTTTCCTTGTTAGACAACGCATACCGTCGTACAGATTGATGGCATACATTGAATTTAGTTTCATCACAGTCTACCCGTTACGAAAGCGAATGCACATTGGGTCAGTTCTGAAATTATTGAGAAGGATTCTCAGTTTGCGATTCATCCCTCACATCGTTATAATTTTGCTACGGCAGGGATAAGGAACTGGACAATGATCCAGCAAATCAACGGCCCTGCAGGTGGAGATCCAGATGCCTTTTGTAATTGCGGAGCCCTGTATTGGTGTCAAGGACCGCTCTTGCCAGTCTGTGTGCCCGGTTGACTGTATTCAGGGCGGTGATGACGATGCACAGCTGTTTATCAACCCAAATGAGTGTATCGATTGCGGCTTGTGTGAGCCTGAATGCCCGGTTGATGCCATCTTTATGGAAGACGAAGTCCCTGAGAAGTGGAAATCGTTCATTCAATTGAACGCCGATCATTACGATAAGTAGAAATTCGGAGAGATGAGAGGGCACCACTGCAACACATGCTGTGGTGCTTTTTACTGATGAAATCGACGACTAAATTTTCTGTCCGATCCTACGAGTTGGATAGCTTCGGGCACGTGAATAACGCCACGTACCTGCAATATTTCGAAGTTGCGCGATGTGACTGGCTTGCCCAAGCTGGACTTCCTTTTCCCGAGATTCAACGCGCGGGAATACAAATCGTGATCGCTGATGCTACGGTCAAGTTTATGACACCAGCCTTCTTTTCCGATGAACTTTCCGTTATGTGTTGGTGCGATACGTCTACCGGCGCCAGCGTGTCATTTTCATACATAATTGAGTGTGAATCGCGGGGAGTGCGGATTGCGACCGGAACAACTAAAGGCGTCTGCATTGATACCATCACTGGCAAACCCCGCCGATGGCCGACTGCATTTCGAGATATCTTTGTTCCAGGCACCGTCTGAACGTCACATTCGACTTTTGTGATTTGCCACATTCGTTGCCCGTTAACCTGTCGTGAGCACGTTCTCTACACCACACTCTGAGGGTCGATATCAACCATCAACATCGCACGGTCCTCGCCAGATAGTCCACTCAATTCCCTGCGGACAAGCTGACGAAGGGAGTCATCCAGTGGTCCCTTTATCAGCACATGGAACCTGTGTTTGTTTCGTACCCGTGACAGCGGGCACGGTGCCGGGCCAAGGACAGATAAGGCATTATGAACACGCATCCGCGCAGCAAAGTCGGCTGCCACTCCTGCTGCCTTATAAGCATCCTCATGACTTGCAATGACATTGCATAGTCGCGAAAACGGCGGATAACTCAGCTCGCGTCGGTTTTCGATTTCACTTGCATAGAACGCTCGATAGTCATGCTGGGCAGCGGCTTGAATCGCCACGTGCTCAGGATTAAACGTCTGAATCATGACCCGGCCGGGAACTTCACCTCGGCCTGCGCGCCCGGAAACTTGGGCAAGCAGCTGGAATGTTCGTTCGGCGGCCCTAAAGTCGGGGACGTGTAGGGATGTATCCGCGGCGACGACTCCAACACAGGTTACACCTGGGAAATCGAGGCCCTTCGCCACCATTTGCGTACCAATCAAAATGTCCGCTTCACGGGTTCTGAACTGCTCAATCATCGCCGGAAGCGCATCCTTGTTTGCAACTGTGTCCCGGTCCATCCGCAGTAAACGAGCATTTGGAAATAGGCCATTCAGCTCCGATTCAATGCGTTCAGTTCCGATTCCATAGGAAAGAATCCGCTTACCCGTGCAACTAGGACACGTTTCCGGGGCACGCACGGTGTAAGCACAGTGATGGCAGAGCAAGGTTTCCGCTCCGTGGTGGAGCGTCAGCGAGACAGCGCAATTCGGGCACATCGGTACGTGCCCACACTCTCGACAAAGCAGGTACTTTGCAAAGCCCCGTCGATTTAGAAAAACGATCGCCTGATGGCCCGATCCAAGCGACTCGCTAATTGCATCCAGAAGTGATGTAGAAAACATGTTGAGCCCGGTTGCACCGGTTTTTACGCGCTGGTCGATGATTTCTACATACGGCATCGGCCGTCCAGCCGGCCGCATGGTCATCTCAGCTAGTGTGTATTCACCATTGACGGCATTGTAATAGGATTCAATACCTGGTGTAGCTGAGCCAAGGACAACAGTTGCATTCGTGGAGCGTGCTCTGGCTAATGCGACATCGCGTGCCTGATACCTCGGAGCCCCGGATTCTTGTTTGTATGAACCTTCGTGCTCTTCATCAACAATAATGCAGCCAATATTGCTCAGCGGCGCAAAGATTGCGCTGCGCGCGCCAACAACGACATCCGCCTTTCCAGCTCCGATTCTGTACCACTCATCCCGACGTTCTCCATCTGAGAGTGCACTGTGCAGAACGGCGACACGATTACCTAGCCGACCGCGAAAAATACTCATGAGTTGTGCGGTCAATGCAATTTCCGGCACGAGTACCAATGCAGTGCGACCGGCTGCGAGGGTTTTCTCAATCGTGGCCAAATAGACCTCAGTCTTTCCTGAGCCCGTCACGCCATGGAGTAGAACGGGCTTTCGGCCTTTCGTTGGATCTGGCAAATCGATAATGGATAAGGCATCGTGTTGATCCGAGGAAAGGACATCTGGACGATTGCCATCAGATGTCATCACAAGTGGAACACGGTCAATCGGTATCGGACCAATCGTAACCAACAGGTCACTCTCCAGACGTTTCCAGACGGACCGACCGATTCCGTAAGCTTCAAGGGCATCTAAGATTGAAACTGGCGTATGTGCTGGCAGGTCAGCAAGTAACTCAAGTGCTACCGCCTGCTGTTTTGCCCTGCGCCGCCGCCGCGCCGCCTCCGCGTGTGCAACCTCTGACGTGACGGTAAGCGTGACTGCCATTACAGAGCGAGCGGATACTTTTGGCGGCAGAATCTGATAATCCCGCTGAATGGCACCGATGCGAACCAACGCACTTAAAGATGCCTTATCGGCTGTGGTGCCAATAGCATCGCTGATGTCCTTGAGTGTCTGCGGCATCTCCGCCCTGCTAAGTACGTTAGCAAGGGCAAGGTGATTTGATCCGAGAGATTCGACGGAGCGGTATCCAGTCCAGCGATAGAACAATTCGATGCGGGCGCTCTGCAGCTGTGGGATGGCCGTTCGGATTGACATCGCTAGATCCGCCACATACTCTCGAGCCACCCATCTTGCGGTTCGCATTACGGAATCCGGAACACTTGCTCCATCTCCAGCAACCCGATCCAGTACGTCGCGAACAGATTTCTCAGAAACACCCTGCGGTAGTACATCGCGACGCTGTACGACATAGCCCAGCAGTACTTGGCGGCCGAAAGGTACGACTACACAGTCTCCACTATGCAGAGGATCCGGTCTATCAAGATGGTCTGGCACTGCATACGTGAATGGCTGGCGGAGGTTTGGTACCTCTACCTGAACAATCACATCAACAAAGCGGCCAGCTGTCACCGGGGCTTCCTACTTACCCATCACTGGAGCCTCAACCTTGATCACATCCGTTTGTGATGCCTGCCAATAGTGGAAATCAGGATGTTCCTTTGTCCGTGCGCCTCCAGCATCACCTGTTTGGTTCAAAGCGATCACAAGGCAGGTCGTCCCGAGGCAGCTTGGGCGCAAGCGAATCATGTCACGCATTGCTGCTTCCGCGGCAGCCTGAGGACCCATCCCCTGAGCCAGCTTGCTCACCGTTCGCATCGCCATACCGACTTGCATCATCTGCTCGCCCATCCCGAGGCACACAGCGCCTCCGATGCCTTGCTCGACATACAGTCCGCCTCCAATAATGGGGGAGTCACCGACCCGACCGGGCATCTTGAATGCCAATCCGCTTGTTGATGTGCCACAGGCCAAGTGGTGATCAGTGTCCATCACAATCGCACCAACCGTGTCTCCACCATCAATGTGCTGGTCACCCGTTGCCTCAAGGTCGACTTCGCCGCGTAAAAATGCTTCATAACGCTCACGGGAATAGTCTGTCAGCAGTGCACCTTCATCCAAAAATCCCTGAGCTTCAGCAAAGCGCTTTGCTCCCTCTCCAACAAGCATCACGTGGGGAGTTCGCTCCATCACGCGTCTCGCAATGGCGATCGGGCTTCGGAAGCCGAGCAGCCCTGCGACAGCGCCGGCTCTGTGCGACGGGCCATCCATTATCGCCGCGTCAAGGGACATCCGGCCTAGGGCATCCGGCAACCCGCCGACTCCAACATCATGCAGGGTTTCATCTGCCTCAGCTGCTGCAAGACCCGCCTCGAGCCAGTCCAACCGTGTTGTTCCTGAATGCTTGGATGCATTCAATATCGACTTAACTGTCATGTATCCGCTGGGGCCGGTAGCTATAGCAATCTTTAATCCACTCAACGTCTGCACCTCTCAGCGACCAGGATGCACCTAAGACGATCAGCCGCTACGGTGATTTCATCATTCACCACAATATAGTCATAGTCCGATGATGCTGCGATTTCTGTTCGCGCATCATCAAGTCGTATCTGAATGGCTGCTTCCGTTTCCGTTCCGCGACTCCGTAAGCGGGCCTCCAGCTCTTCTAACGATGGAGGCGCTAAAAAAATCAGTATCGCATCTGGAACCAAGTCCCGGATTGACTTACCACCTTGAACATCGATTTTCAAAATGGCATCCGTTCCCGCCGCAAGTGTCCGATCTACCCAGGGCTTCGGCGTTCCGTAGAGGTTTCCACCGTTAACTTCTGCATATTCGAGAAAGTCGTTCGACGCGATTCTGTTCTCAAACTCGGTTCTGGTCAGGAATGTGTATGGTCTCCCCTCAACCTCACCAGGGCGCATCGCGCGGGTTGTCGCTGTTACGCAGATTGCAAAGCCGGTGTCAATGGTTTCGAGCGATGCGAGGATGGTGTCTTTACCAACGCCGGATGGCCCTGAGAGGACATAGAGTTTGCCTTTTGTCACTTGCTAAGTCTACTTTCCCAGTACTTTGCGCGCCATCATGACATCGGATGCCGAGTCGATATCAGTGCCTATAGCAGCGTCATTGACAATGAGTGCCCGGACGGAAGCATGACCGACAAGACGTGACACGGCTTGTTCTAGAATCGATATCCTTAATAGACCGGGAAACAGCCGAGACAGCAGCAACCGTACGATGACATCCGGTCCGAGGAGTTTTCCAAGTCCAAGGACATCCTTACGCCGCTCGAAGGACTCACGAATGACCGCCTCGTTATTGCGCACAAATTCGGGATTGATGAGGACGATGTTTCCGCCTGTGAACTCGCCATCCGCTGTTCTCAGTGATGTACGTTTGGCATCCGGGAAAGTGGCCCTGCAAACATCCATAGGGATAACCGTATACACGAAGTCTGCATTCGGTGCGCTGGCAAGGATGGCACTTATATCGCTCGCAGTGACGAATGGGATATCTGCAGTGACAACCAACACCATTTCGACATCGGGAGGCAAGGCCGAGACTCCATTTAGGAGTGTATCAACGAGGGATGCACCAGCATCAACACGGACATGCGGACCGTCAAACGGCACATCGCCGGCGATGACCAGCTCCAAGCCTGCAGATTGAAGCGCATCGGTGACATAGCGATACATCGGCTTACCGGCAATATCGACTAGCACGCGGTTATCGCAATCTGATGGCAACAGCGATTGCCAGGCATCGCGGTCCTTTGTTTTGATCCGCCCGCCAGCGAGAAGAATGGCTGCAGTTTTGGTCATCGGGTCGATACCAGTTTCATATACGGGACATTGCCACTAAGTGCCTTGACAATGCGGACAGAATCTGCACGCGATTCAGTCACTGTAAAGACCGCTGAGCCGCTTCCGCAGAGCTGTGTTCGAAGCGCTCCAAGAGTCGAAAGAGTCGAAAACAAATACTCAACATCCGGACTTATTCCGCGCACGACGTTCTCGAAGTCATTGGTTAGAAAATCGTATGTGATGGTGCCGTTCGCCAGGACAGCACTTGTACCGTTACCGGGGACCCGAGCTCTATCTGCATCCAGAGAACGGTAAGCAAGTGGCGTCGACATCCCGGAAATCGGACGTATCACGACACCGTTTAGCTCACCGCTGACTGAAATTTCAGTAATCTTCTCTCCATAATGCTGCATCCGAACTGGACCGTCGTATAGAAAAAGTGAAACATCGGAGCCGATGTCTGCAGCAACTTTATGTTGCTCTTCGAGCGAGATTCCGAGGTAGGCACCAACGACCCGAATCGTCGTAGCGGCATTGCTACTCCCAGCGCCGAGTCCAGCTTCGCTAGGGATGTTTTTGATGAGTGTTATCCAGAGCGTTCCATCGAATTCCGGAACTAAATCGATTAAGCGTTGTGCAGCACGTACCACCAAATTACGTTCGTCACGGGGAATGGGTGGATGGGCTATAGCATTGGGGCGCTTGTCCTTTAGAACAAGGCGAACTCCGCGCGTTCCTGAACGCACAGTAAAGGTCATTTCATCAGACAGGTTTAGGCGGACCACGATGGAATCAATCGGGTGATATCCGGTTGCATCCGGAGGATGGACATCGAGAGTGATGTTCAACTTTGCTGGTGATGACGATTCAGCCTTCCAACCACTTTGGTTCATGACTACCGTCCTTTCCTGCGAAGGGTAAGGTCATCCTGCGTTGCCATTACCAGATACCAACCGGACCGTTTAACGGTCACGCGAAGGTTTGTGTCGACCGTTATCCCACCGGGCCCTTTGACGCTATTGGGTTGGATACGTCTGCTTGCGGTATACACTCCTGCTTCAAGAGGAACCCACCCACGCCCTGTGAATCGGATAATTCCGTCCTCCGTCAGGACAAAGGCCCATGCAGTGAGAAAAGCATCCTGTGAGTCGGCATCCACAGCTTGGAATACCCTGCCTAGAAATGCCTCTCCATACGTGTCGGCGACATGTAACACCGCGCCGACATAGGCAAGCATCCCTTGTGCGTTGCGTTTTGAAAAAGCCAAAGTGCCTGGAGGAGCGCCAACAAGGGCTTTCTGGAACCGATTTGTGGATGCCTCGACATAGCCGGCTGATGGCATAACGAGATTGACCGGTCCTTTCGTAACCGCACTGGAAAGCCACTTCAGGCCAAGAGCCTCTCCCAAATGCCCTGCGCTATCCGGCTCCGGGGATGAAAATCCGCGGGCACCTGGAATCGCTAAGTGACCCCATTCATGTGCAATCACGCGTGCAAATTCGCTTGGGTCCTTCTGGGATGTGACATCGAAGTAGGTAACGTTCGTCGTCCGTGTTTCTCCAACGACATCCCTTACACGTGACTTTTCTTCCGTGATCCAAATCGATGCCGTGTCGGTATCCCATGCCATGCGGACCGGTTGTCGCAGACGCGAGAGCTGCTGAGCGCGCAATGTGCTGATGGTGCAACAAATCGCCTCTGCTTGAGCACGTGCTGCAGCCGTATAGCTGACATTTGCATATCGCTGGATCTGGCGACCACTCGGTCCATACAGCCCCGCAAGTAAGGTGTAGTGATTGCCATCGTGACTTGTATCAACCACGTCGCTACTGATGGCAATCATGTGGTCAGAGCCAGCATCGATTACCCTTTGAACATTACGGCTTGACGCAAGTTCTTGAATGTTTGTAATGCTGAAAGGGAGGGATATAGCTCCTTGGGAGCGCGCAAGTGCATTCTTCCCATACAATCCTGTCATTGCAATCATCCCGACTATTCTAGCACCGAGCCCGGGTGTGCCCGCGTGCTAGAATGCCACTGTGAGTGCTTTTGCTGGACTGGATGCTACGTCGTCTGCGCTTCCCCTGCCGCTTGTACGTGATATTGAGTGGCTCGACCGTGTTTTCGGTCAGGTCCTTGAGAAACAGGAGGGGACTGAACTCGTGGATGCCATGCGCCATGCGCTTGCTGCATCACTGGATCCAAATGCGACATCCGCTACAATTCTAAGCGCTTCCCCAAGACTCAACGACCCGACCTTCGCGGGCCGTCTTCTTCGCGCTCTCACAGCCTTTTTTCAGCTCATCAATACTGCCGAGCAAAAGGAAATCATCCGGGTAAACCGTGCTCGCTGCGTTCCCGGACTTTCGCGTCCAGAGTCTATACACGAGGCAGTGATGCGACTGAAGAAAAGTGGTCTCGGTCCTGATGAGATATTCGCGCTTATTGGGAACCTGGACATCGGTCCGACGCTGACCGCACATCCGACAGAGGCACGTCGCCGTGCGGTGCTCGATAAGCTGTTGCGCGTAGCGGAATGTCTGAGTGACCATGCCGCCGGTCCAGACTCGGTACCGCTGACGGAGCCCCTTGGAAGCATCACTGAGCGTGCAGAAGCGAGCCTGACGCGCGCTTTGACGGAACTTTGGGAAACCGATGAGATTCGTCTCGCACCGATTACGGTTGCTGAAGAGGCACGTAATGTCCTGTACTTCTTTGACCGTAGCATTCTGGATGTCGTTGCGTGGCTCCAATCGGATCTTGAGCAGGCGCTCTCCGATGCATTTCCCGGCCGTAGTTTTGACGTTCCTTCTGTTGTCAAATTTCGGTCGTGGGTCGGTGGAGATCGCGACGGCAATCCCAATGTAACCGCTCGGGTTACCTGGTGGACGCTTCTTGAGCATCGAAGGACAATTCTCCGTGCTTACATCGAACGCATTCACGAGGTTAGGGCACAGCTTACCGTAAGTGATAAGCGGCTTGCGGAGGATAACCCGCTTACAGCATCCATCAAGCGTGACCTAGAGGTTGTGCAACTTTCAGAAGATGTTCTCAGACAGCACCGGGCCGAACCATTCGTGATGAAACTCTATTTGATTGAGGCCAGGCTCAAAGCTGGCATTGAGCAACTGGAGTCTTTTGCAGGTAACCCTGGCAATCACACATCGCATCCGTGGGAATACGCATCCGATGATGACTTTGTGGCCGACCTTCGCCTCCTGCGGGAGTCATTAATTGCTGCCAATGCAGGTGTACTTGTTGCATCCGGGCCCCTTGCAAGCCTTTGGCAGCAGGCAAAGACGTTTGGCTTTCATCTGGCATCGCTGGATATACGGCAGCACTCGGATGTCCATGAAGTCGCGATAGGCGAGCTGCTTTTTGTCGCCGGAGTATTACCGACGGCTGGTGCATATGCGCGTCTTACGGATGACGAAAAAGTAAAAGTGCTTCGACATGAGTTGTCCAACCCACGACCACTTGTAGGAGCACATGTAACGCTGACAGACAAGACACAGGAAGTATTGGATGTGTATAAGACTGTCAGTCGAGCCCACCGTGAGCTGTCGCGAAAGACGATCCGGTGTTCGATAGTTTCGATGACCCATGGTGTCAGCGACATTCTTGAGCCGCTGGTGCTGGCTAAAGAGTGCGGTGTTGATGAAGATCTGGATATTGTCCCGTTATTTGAGACGATTGATGACTTACATCGGGCGTCATACCTTATGGATGAGCTGTTCGCTGTGCCTGAATACCGCCGGCACATAGATGTCGTGGGTAACTTTCAGGAGATCATGCTTGGGTATTCTGACTCGAGTAAGGATGGCGGATTTGTCGCAGCAAACTGGGCACTTCAGGATACGCAGGCACGGCTGGCGGATGCGTGTCGAAAGCACGGAGTTGGAATGCGGTTGTTCCACGGCCGTGGAGGAACGGTAGGGCGTGGCGGCGGGCGTGCAAATAAGGCAATTGCTAGCCAACCAAAGGGGGCGTTTGCGGGCAGTATTCGTTTTACCGAGCAGGGTGAGGTCGTTAGTTTCCGCTACGGTCTCGCGCCAATTGCACACCGCCACCTTGAACAAATTGTGTCCGCGTGTCTGACGGCCATGGTTCCGCAGTTCCAGGTGGATGAACCGCAACAGTGGAAAGACCTAATGGGAGTTTTGGCGGCAGAGAGCCGGCGGGTTTATCGTGCAATGGTCCATGAGGATCCTGATTTCTGGTCGTTCTTTACCCAGGCGACGCCGATTGCACATATCTCGAAGCTTCCTATTGCCAGCCGACCAGTGTCTCGGTCAGGTGCACAAATCGGCTCTGTTGATGACCTTAGGGCTATTCCGTGGGTCTTTGCATGGATTCAAGCACGCTACACCGTCCCTGGATGGTTTGGATTTGGCGCGGCAATCGAAGCTTTGGTGGATCAAAGTCCTGATATGTTAGCCGAGCTGCAGGAAATGTATAAACACTACTTGTTTTTTAAGACCGTGGTGGATAACGCTCAACTTGAGCTCACCAGGGCTCAGCTCGATACTGCAACGCAGTACGCCGCCCGGTGTGTGCCCAGCTCGTTGGGAGTTACATTTCATGCACGTATATCTGATGAACATGCACGGACGGTTGCATGGTTACAGAAGATTACCGGTCAGAATCACGATTTGATGGTACATGCACCCGTTGTGCGCGCCACGGTTGCGTTGCGTAACCCACTGGTAAGGCCACTGTCCTTGTTGCAGGTACATTTAATGAACGAAGCGGCACGTAATCCTGATGACTTGGATGTCCGTGAGGCATTGCTCCTGTCCATCACGGGAATCGCTGCAGCAATGCAGAGCACTGGATAGAAAACTAATGAGTGGGAGCTGAGACAGACTGGCCTTGAACAAGCTCTGGTTGAAGGAAGACTTGTTCCATTGGCACCGATTTACGGCCAAGGGACTTCAACAGCAAACGGGCAGCCTCTAAGGCGGTCGCTTGTTGTTGTGTCGTTATCTTTGTTATGCTTGGCAAGACCTGGTGCATGTACTTCGCGTTGAGACTGCACATTAGCGACACATCTGTCGGTACACGCAATCCAAGTTCATTGAATGCGCGAAGAAATGCGGATGCTGCCATTTCATCCGCAGCGTAGACCGCCGTTGGTGGATTTGGCTGAGCCCATCGGTTGATGGCATAGCTGAATACCTGATGCTCAAGGTAAATGGAATCTTCGTATTCAACATCGGATGTGAGTCCAAGATCTGTTGAAGCCTCAACGAAACCGATATGACGCCCGTAGCCGGCCATCATATTGCGTCCGACATTGTGAAACAGGATCCGGCGGTGACCATAACCTGCCAGGTGCTGTACGGCTAATCGTCCAAGCGCGATGTTGTCAAGGCCGATTGCCGGCATCCCATAGCCGGGAGCGGTGCCACGAATCACATAAGGAAGCCCGTATCGGGCCAATAAGCCTGGCCGTTGGTCATCCAACATCATGTCTGTAAGAATCACACCATCTGTTTGACGCGAGCGGGCCAGCTTCTCGATGCTCGGTAGCTGGGTTTCCGCTTCGGATTGCGACAGAATCAAATTCATTCCGTGGCCACGAAAAACAGATGTCACTGCAGTGATGATTTCCTGATAGTGCGGAGGTAGACCATCACCGCTGTCAATCAACATCGTTAGCGCGACTAAATCGGTTTTGCCACGCGCAAGGTTTTGTGCTCCGGGGTGTGGAGAATATCCAAGCTCGCGCGCTACAGCCCGTATTTGAGCTTGGCGCTCGATGGAAACGGAGCGACCGGGACGGACCCGGTTGTTGAGGACGCGACTTACCTCGGACCGGCTTATTCCGACACGCTTGGCGATGTCCTCTAGACGCGGGGGGGGTGGGCTTTCGCTGTCCATTTCCACGCAAGGTTATATCAAGGTATACATGTCTCAACAATGGCTGTTCATGTTGGCCAAGCGACTAATTCAAGTTGAATGCTCCGGATCCTCAATAATGCCCTTATTATCGTGCAAGTCGGCAAGTGATGGCTCGTACCTCGCAACTTTCATCGGGAAATGTATCACTGCACTCATTGGATGGAATCCGGCTGGCAATAAGGTAAGTTACGGCTATGTACGATTTGTTGTGGCAACCATTCGATTTTGGGCGAGGCGGTGTGCTCTCCCGTAACCGTATATTCATGGGGCCGATGACGCTCTCTACGGCAGAGCCAGACGGTCGACTTAACGATTGGATTGTTGATTGGTATCGGGCACGAGCTGAGGGTGGCGTCGGGGCAATCGTTGGCGCCGCGGCCGCAGTGCATGCATCTGGTTTTGGCTGGGCAAATGCAATGACAATCCATACCGACCTTCACACTGATGGCTGGAAGCAATGTGTAGACGCAGCACATTCATCGGGAGCGTTGTTTGGTACTCAGCTTTATCACAGTGGTGCAGCAAGCCATGATGCGTTGCTCGGGCATCAACCCGTTTGTCCAAGTGCGTGGAAGCGTGATGGCTTTGATGCAGCCCGTGAGATCACGCCAAGTGAGATAGATACGATTATCGATGCGTTTGCGGAAGGTGCCCGTCGCAGTCTCGCAGCAGGTTGTGATTTTGTAGAGCTTCACGGTGCACATGGGTACCTTCTGCACCAGTTTTGGCGCCGGGATGTGAACCGACGGACGGACAAGTGGGGACATCCATCGGCTTTTGCCACGGAGGTTGTGAAAGCAGTTCGTGCGGTAGCGGGGACTGGCATACCGATTGTGTACCGCTTTAGCATTCACAGTGATGACCCGGCAGCGCAGGATGAGCCTGTTACACCAGAGACGCTTGCAGAGTACTTGGGCGACCTTGAGACGGCTGGTGTAGATGTCTGGGACATCTCATGCTGGCGCGAATCCAGGAGGGGGTATTTTGGCACATCAACTCTGTTACCGGAGTGGGTAAGGCAAACATCGAAGCTTCCGCGCATTGTCGCGGGCAACTTTCTGGAACCTGATGGGGCAGCGGAGTACTGCGAGAGTGGCTTTGCAGAGGGGATAGCCCTTGCTCGCGGCTTGATTGCGGATGCTGCATGGTGCGACCGTTCCCGTGCGGGAGAGATTCCCCGCGCCTATTGCGATGCAGATCTGCTGTCATTACGCGAGGGGATAGACCCCGGAGCTTGAATCAAATCGGTCTTCAGTTTGTGCAGAGTGACCGGATGCCGAATGTCTGGCAGGTATACTGACTGCGTCGTGTGATTTACACACAAGAGGAGTAACTACCAATGGCCAGCCATACATTGTCGCCGTTGTCTTATGCATTTGATGCCTTGGAGCCACATATAGATGCGCTTACCATGGAGATCCACCATGATCGTCATCATCAGGCTTATGTCAACAACCTGAACGCCGCCCTCAAGGATAATCCTGAAATGCAGGAGCTCTCGGTCAATGAGTTGATTTCCGATCTCTCAAAGGTACCGGACGCAATCCGTGGTGCCGTTCGTAACAATGGCGGCGGGCATGCTAATCATGACTTGTTCTGGGATATTCTGACCCCTGGCGGTGCGAATGAACCATCCGGTGAGCTCCTCGTAGCCATTAATGCAGCATTTGGTTCTGTGGATGCTCTGAAGGCTTCTATGTCAGATGCAGGTGCAAAGCGCTTCGGTAGCGGTTGGTCCTGGCTGATTTCTGCAGCGGATGGAACGCTTAGTGTAGCCAGCACGGCGAATCAGGATTCGCCAGTGATGGGGACCGCTGTTGCAGGGTGTGCCGGTACACCAGTGCTTGGTATTGATGTATGGGAGCACGCTTACTACCTGAAATACCAGAACAAGCGACCGGATTATCTTTCTGCGATCTGGAGTGTTGTCAATTGGGATAAGGTCGCCGAGCGCTACGCTGCCCGCTAGGTCACGCGAGTAAGGTAAAGGCAACAGCCCCGACTCCGCCGGGGCTGTTTAAATTTGTGTGCGTAACCCATCCATCAGCTACGACGGGCTGATCGCTGGCATCAGAACAGCACGGCATGGTGAGCCATCGCATGCAATGCGTAATGGAAGACATATCAACTGGTAGGCACCTTCATCCACTTGAGAAAGATCAAGGCCTTCGACAATGATGACATCGTTTCCTAGAAGCGCCTGATGCGTTTCAACATTGCCACCATGGTAGGGGCCAATGGACAGGTAGTCGGTACCAATAAGCTTCAATCCACGGTTGATTAGATAGGTTGCAGCGGTATGGTCGATGGCTGTGTAGTCTTCATAAAACTCCGGTTGGTACAGCTTGCCGGCGTGGTCATCGATTTTTAGCAGGAGCCTCGTGCATGTATTGGGAAGATCTTGGGATGCAAAATACTCTGCCGTCAAGACTCCCTTGCACGTTACGTGATGTACATGGCAAGGGCCGATGAGTGTGGACAGGTCGAGGGCATCTACCAAACCGCCGCCAGAGACGAAGTGGCGCGGGGCATCAAGGTGAGTTGCCGTGTGAGCGCCCATATCGATGTGGGTGATTTCGGCAATGTCGCCGTTGTCATGTGATGCCGTTTGTGAGATGTTTACACGTTGATGACCTGGCCAGACGGGGGTGTTATTCGATGTAGTTACGCTGATATCAATTGGGAGGTTAAGCATGATTATGGGATATCGGTTCTGTCGAGGAACTCTATCTGACAGCGCTGGGAGAGACCTGTGAGGATACCTGCGGATTTAGGTCCTAATACGCATGCTGCCGTCGCAATACAGTCTGCATCTTCGGAGCGATTACTGCGGACGGCCACGTGTCGTGGAGATTCCATTCCGAGGCCGGTTCGAGGGTCGATGATGTGGCTGTAACGTCGCTTGCCAATCGTGATGAACTGGGTGGCATCCCCGCTGACAGACAGGGCCCCCAGGAGATCGATTACCTGTTTGCCTACCTGGACCTTCCAAGCGACTCCATTTTCCTTAACCCCATTGGCAAACATATCCCCACCTGCTTCTATCAGGTAAGAGCGGATTCCAAACTGCCTGATGGCCTGTGCTATGGCATCGATACCTGATCCCTTTGCAATCCCACCAAGGTCAAGTCGCATCCCTGGGCGTTTGAGGGTCACAGTTGAATCGTCATCCCCCATGATTACGTGTTGATAGCCAACCTTGTTACGCGCAGCCATGAGGGCGCTTGAGGATGGCAGCTTTCCAGACTTCTTCGTCTCGCGCCATAGCTGTACATATGGTCCGATGGTTGGATCGAATGCGCCTTTTGTAAGCGCTGCAACTTCAAGAGCTTTGCGGAGAATCGTGTACAAGTGTGATGAAACAGCATATGGTTTGCCATGCGGTTTTGCGCATAGCTGCATTAACTCGCTTGTTGGCCGATAATCCGATGTCGCTTGCTCAAGGTCGG
>JBJTQN010000170.1:0-4147 GCA_046075665.1 Armatimonadota bacterium
CAAACACAGAGTTCGGTAAGGACTACGACATTTTCGAGTTGGATGGAGTTCTCGGCAAGCAGTTTCCAACAGACACCGGACCCCTTGATATCTTAGCTATTAGTAAAGATAAAAAACGATTGTTGGTAATAGAACTAAAGAAAGGTCGAGCAAGTGATGCCGTTGTTGGTCAGGCTTTACGGTACATGGGTTTCGTGCAGGAGGAACTTGCTGATCCGGAACAAACTGTTATGGGAGCGATTGTTGCGTACGAAGACGACCAGCGTATCAGGCGTGCTTTGAAAATGACACCATCGATTACTTTCTATCGCTATCAACTGAGTTTCAAGCTCGTCGAGAGCTAAATTTGGTCCGACCTCGCACCGCGGGTGAGCGGCACGGTGATGGACTACGAGCAGTACCCGGTCATCGGAAGAAACCCTCCGAAGGTGATGGTGTAAGGAGTCGGGTGCTGCTTAATCGATCCTTGGCTTGTTTACGAAAATATGGTCAGCATATATGGCTAACCTCCAGCCCTAACCCGCCTGTACCACCGGTTGCCTGCGATATGCCGTAGCCCAGAAACTGCCAATTCGCACCATCCGCTTTAGCATCCTGAAAAGTTGCTTGAACCCTGAGATGGCCTTGCGATTGCGGAAGTCATCAAGGGCCCATGATGCATTTACAAGGCTGCTCAGCAAGTAACCTTGAAGCGAGATAAGTCGATGTTGAGGAGTGAGCCCTGAAAGCATCAATATTTCCCGGCGAATTGCTGGCTCTCCCGCTGACATCACCTTTCCGTTTTGCGTAACCGCTCCTGGATGGACACGTTTGTTAAGTGTAAACGTTCCCGTCCGCGGAATGTCACCCTGACGCGTCAAGTCAAGCCACATTAGCCAATCTTCACTAATCTGGCATCGCGTCACAAACCCACCCGTCTTCGCAAAGGCATCTCTGCGGATTAATGCAAGGGCAGGCGTCGCAATGCCACACCAAACCACCATCGATGAAAATGATTCCGGAGCACCAAATGGGACGTTTTCAGCAAGCCCATTCCGACCGACTGCCATTCGGCGCGCACCGTAGCAATTCTCCAATGTCTCAGATGAATATCCACGATCATCACAATGCCGGGGCAAACCCGTAACTGCCGGAGCCTCCGGAAATGCATCCGCCAGCGCCTTCAATCTCACTAACGCATCCTCAGTCAACCAGTCATCGTCATCATGAAACATGATGTATCTGCTCTCTGGATGCATAGCGGCCATACCGGTATTACGTGCAACAGAGACTCCAGAATTCACTTGACGTACATAGCGGATCCGACCATCCTGCGCCGCAATCGTCGGCAAAACATCCGCAGTACCATCCGATGAGCCATCATCAACAACAATCAGCTCCCAAGCTGTAAATGCTTGCGAACGGATCGCATCAATGGCGCGGGTCACATACTGAACACGGTTGTAGGTAGGAATAATGATACTGATCAGCGGAGTCATGTTTAACGCAACCTGCAACAAACATGCCGCTAACAAGGAACCAATCGAACCGATCCTATTGGACGGACTTTATTTCTTGCCCGATGTCAACGGCTAGCGGTAATGTTCAAGCATGGAAATCAGCCTTGCCCCTCTCAACCTCACAAAGCGCGTCCCCTTGCGCATCAGCCGCGGAACGATGGCAGGCTCGACAAATGCGATTGTCAAAGTAACCCACGATGGCATCACGGGCTACGGTGAAATGTCCCCCAGCCAGGTCACAAAGGACTCGCTGGAATCCGCAAACCTGTCCGTCGAACGGTGGCAGACAGCCTTTGTACATGCATCTCCGCTTGAGCGCGAAACCGTCCTACGGGATGCTGATCTTCTCCTCGAAGTCCTACCTGGCATCGGCGGGCGCGGCGGAACCGGAATCCTCGCAGCCTTTGATATCGCCCTCTGGGACTGGTTCGGTAAACGCATCGGACTTCCGCTCTATCAGGTTTTTGGCCTTGATATAAAGAAAAGCGCCGAAACCAGCGTCACCGTGGGGATTAACACACCGGATGCCGCCGCAGATCATGCCCGTGAGTGGATTGCCCGTACAGGATCACGACATCTGAAAATCAAGCTCGGCAACCCGGATGGCATTGCAGCCGACATGGATATGTACATGGCCGTTTTGGATGCGGTTGCTCCAAATGTTGTGATGCGTGTGGATGCCAACTGCGGATGGACTGAATCCGATGCGCGCATCATGATTCCATGGCTTGCCGAGCGACGGGTTGAGTATGTTGAGCAACCTCTGGCATGTGGTGATGAGGAATCACTCGCAGCCCTACGCCCTGCGCCCGTGCCAATCTTTCTGGATGAAAGCATCCACTGTGCAGCTGATGTCCCTAAGTTTGCCCATTTGGTGGATGGCGTCAATGTGAAGCTGATGAAATCCGGCGGCATTTCTGAAGCCATTCGCATCGTACACACTGCTCGCGCATTTGGCCTCCAGACAATGCTTGGCTGTATGTCTGAATCATCCCTTTCAATCTCAGCTGGCGTCCACATCGGACCACTGTTTGACCACCTGGACTTGGATTCACACCTTAACACCACGGATGACCCAATCATCGGCTTAGGTTTTGAAAATGGCCGCGTAACACAGAGTGAACGACCAGGTCTAGGAGTGGATGTCCCGGAACTCAAATAGTCAACAACAACCACAGATCCCGTAATCTGGAGAAATACATGCTAAAAAATGGTGATTGCCTCGCGCTTGTGATGCACGGGCAGCTTATTCCTGGCCCCGGCAGCCAAGGCAAAATGGGACATGGACTGCTTCGCTATGGGAGCTATCCTATCGCTGCTGTCGTTGACCGGGACCATGCAGGGCGTAAATCCACGGAAATCACCGGCATTCCGGGTAATGTCCCCGTTGTTGCGACAATCGAGGAAGCCATCCAACTTGGCGCGAACACCCTGATTCCCGGGATTGCACCGCCTGGAGGTATTTTGCCAAGTGCCTGGTCCGATGAGCTTATTCGCGGTCTGCTTGCCGGGTGTAATCTGATTAATGGTCTCCATAAACCGATGGCAACGGATCCCATTTATGCAAGCGCGCTTCAGGAAAATCGCTGGATTTGGGATGTTCGTGTTGAGCCACAAGGACTGCGCTCGGGTACCGGAGCGGCAGCTGCCATTGGCATTCCACGCGTCCTTACAGTTGGAACCGATATGGCTATCGGGAAAATGACCGTCTCCCTTGAATGTGACCGTGCTGCACAGCGGATGGGATATGCATCTGAATTTCTTGCAACAGGCCAAATCGGTATCTGCATTTCGGGCAAGGGGATTCCCCTCGATGCGGTCCGGGTTGATTTCGCACCGGGATCGATTGAGCAGCTTGTGATGGACAATGCTCCGGGCCGCGATGTTCTGTGGGTGGAAGGGCAGGGGAGTGTTTTGCATCCTGCATCCACTGCGTGGCTCGCCCTCATCCGTGGGGCCGTTCCAACCCACCTGATTCTCTGTCATCGAGCTGGTCAGGAAACGCTGGCGCGCGTGCCAAGTATACGAATTCCACCTCTCAAGGATGTCATAGCGCTCTTTGAAACCGTGGCATGCGCCGGAGGCGCACTGCCCAGACCCAGAACAGTAGCGATTGCCGTTAACACATCGATGCTGACTGATGACGAAGCGAGAGAGTATCTCACAAAGGTTACTCACGAAACTGGACTTCCAGCCACTGATCCAGTGCGCTACGGAGCGGATGTACTTGTGCACGCCGTTTTTTCCAAATAGTTGAGGTAGCGGGGATAGTCAAAAGGGCGGCTCCGGAGATGTGATTCCCCGGAGCCGTTTTGCTCCCCGCTCCACAGTACTAATCGTCAAAAATGGGGCGATTACTACAAAATAAAGCTAAAAACTTTCGTGGATTTTGACGTGATGCCTGAGCCCTAGAAGTCGGCATTTCCCGGCGTCCGTGGGAATGGAATCACATCACGAATATTCTTCATACCTGTCACATACATCACCAAGCGTTCAAGTCCAAGACCAAAACCGGCGTGTGGCACGGTTCCGTACTTACGTAGCTCTAGGTACCACCAATAGGGTTCAAGAGGCAGACCGCTGCTTGTGATGCGATCGACGAGGACATCATGGCGCTCCTCACGCTGCGAGCCACCGATAATTTCACC
>JBJTQN010000171.1:0-3312 GCA_046075665.1 Armatimonadota bacterium
TGGAAAGTGTAATGAGTGAAGAGTCAAATGTAAGCCGTCGCGAGATGTTTGGTAGCGCGTTGGCACTGGGTTTGCTTGTGGGCGGAGCATCCGCGGCAAATGCCGTCGAGTTGATACCTGAATCCCAACAGGGCAAGAAGCCTGCAGCAAAGCCGGCGCAAAAGCCTGCGGCCAAGGCATCCACGCCTGCTCCATCTGCCCCGCCAGCACCTCCAGCAGACCCTCCAAAGCCTACGGTAAGCTGTGCCGTCATCGGACTTGGCGAGCAGGGTCGCGAGATCCTAAAGGCGCTGGACTACCTCGGGAATGCGGACATCAAGCACATTATCGATGTGTATGAACCAAGCCATCGCCGCGCCGGTGAGATTGCCCCAAAGGCTGCCACAGGAACGGACTATAAGGCTGCGCTTGCGGATGCATCCGTGAAGACAATCTTTGTAGCTACACCAACGCATTTGCACCGTGAGATCGTCGTCGCTGCGCTCGAAGCAGGCAAGCATGTGTTCTGTGAAGCGCCGATTGCAAACACGGTTGAAGATGCACGTGCCATCGCACAGGCAGCTAAGAAAGCTGCTGAAAAGGGAGTCATCTTCCACACCGGTTTGCAGGAGCGCACCAACCCGCAACACCACCACGTGTGGAAGTTTGTGACGACGGGTGTTCTTGGGCCAAACCTGACGACGTGTAAGGCGCAGTGGAACAAAAAGACATCCTGGCGCAAGACTGCTCCAAACGGCGCCCGCGAAGCGGCGCTCAACTGGCGTCTGAACAAATCGCTTAGCCTTGGTCTCGCAGGTGAGATTGGCATCCATCCATTGGACACCGCGGCGTGGTTTGTCAAGAGCGAGCCGGTTGCGGTCACCGGATTTGGTTCCTTGACCAACTGGAAAGATGGCCGTGATGTTGCGGATTCTGTAACGGCGGTTCTTGAGTTTGCGAATGGTGTCCGGATGGTCTTTGATGCCACGTTGTCCAACTCATTCGCAGGGAACTACGAGCAGTTCCAGGGTTCTGATGCAGCCATTATGCTCAAGGATCCTATCGACAAGAACACGCGTGCCTGGATGATTAAGGAAGCGGATGCTACCGCTCTTGGCTGGGAAGTCTATGCGTACCGCGAGGCTGTCGGCGACGATACCGGTATCGCCCTCGTTGCAGATGCATCCAAGCTTCTCAAGCGTGGTCTTGAGCCTGGTAAGAACCGTAACGTCGATCCGAAGAAGACACCTGTGTACTACGCATGTGATGCATTCTTGGATGGAGTCCGTGCAGGTAAGCAAACGGAAGCGGATGCAGCGGTCGGTTACAGGGCAACAGTGGTTGCCATCCGTGCAAACGAAGCAGTCCTCAGTGGCGGTCGGGTCGTTATTTCGAAGGAAGACCTCACCATTTAAACAAAAGGTAAGTTTTGGAATGGGCTCCGGAAAATTACGGAGCCCGCGTGTGGAATCGGTGTACTGCGGTTAGTGTGGATACACCAAGTTTGAAGGCCTCAATTGAATAGAAGGTCAGTTTGGGTATGAACCATGGTCACACCCAGCGGTTCATAGGTAGAGGAATAGGAATAATTATGGAAAGTGGAACCAACGGCGCATCCCGTCGTGATTTTCTTAAAGTAGCCACCGGCGCAGCCGGTGCGGTTGTAACCGGTGTCGCAGTTGCGCCTGCAACCGCACAACCCCCAGTTGCCAAGGGTCAGACAACCATAACGACCAGTGGTATTCAGCATCCGGTTGCGGATGCCGTAAATCTCAAGGGTGGCTTGTTCCCCAAGGGAACCGTGATGGCAACTGGTCGTGCGATTGGCGCGAATGACCGCATCATCCTCGGCTTTATCGGCATGGGTGGACAGGGAACCAACGGTCACCTCCGCGGCTTCGTGGATGATGGCCTGAACCGCAACACCAAGGTTGTGGCTGCGTGTGACGCATACGATGCATACAACGTCCGCGCTGCTGACATCATCAAGAAGGCTGCTGACAAGGGCGGTGATGCTAACCCATTCACCACACGTGACTACACCAAGATCCTGTCCCGCAAGGACATCGATGCAATCATGATCTCAACGCCAGAGCACTGGCACTCACAGATTGCGATCCACGCGATGCAAGCTGGCAAGCACGTTTACATCGAAAAGCCACTTAGCCGCTACTTGGATGAAGCATTCCAGGTCCATGACACCGCTGTTGCGACCAAGCGTGTTGTACAGGTTGGTTCACAGGGCTGCTCCGATGTCCGCTGGCATGCAGCCGCCAAGGCCATTAAGGATGGACGTATTGGTACCCTCGTGATGGGTCAGGGCTCCTACTGCCGTAACAACCCTAAGGGTGAATGGAACTACGAAATCCATGAAGGCATCGGACCAGCAAACTTTGACTGGAACCTCTGGCTTGGATCTGCACCACGCCGTGCATGGACATTCGAAGGCTACGCAAAGGATGGCGACCAGTTCGCACGTACCGACTCCGGCGCTCGTTTCCGCCGCTACCGCAAGTACACGGACTACTCCGCTGGAATCATGGGCGACTTGATGCCGCATAAGCTCCACCCATTCCTTATCGCATCCGGCAACCCAGAGTACCCAACACGCGTCACTGCACTTGGAACCAACACCGTTCATGGACCAGGAACCAAGCACAATGACCGTGAAGTCTCCGACACCATCCAAGTGCTCGCAGAGTTCCCAAGCGGCTGGTCGATGCTCTTTGTTGGCTCCACTGTCAACGAGCAAGGGCTCCAGGACATGATCCGTGGAGACAAGGGAACGGTTTACTTTGGTAATGGCGTCGAAGTCAAGATCGAGCGCCCATACGCTGAAGACTACGAAGGCGGCAAGGTTGACACCAACGATGCAGCACTCGCGAAGTATGCGCCATTTGAGAACATCCCAGCACACGAAAAGAACTGGCTTGACTGTATCCGCAAGGGTGATGTTATGACGAACTGTAACATCGACCTCGCGACCAAGGTCCAGACCATCATTTCGCTGGCTGAAATGTCCGAGCGCAAGGGTAAGGCTATCTCGTTTGATGCCAAGACCCGCAAGGTCACGATGTAATCCCAGCCGGGGTTATAGAACAGATGGCACCTCCCGGGAAACCGAGAGGTGTTTGTTCTTTTTTGGAGCTAAGCAAAGTGCAGTCGGAGTTATGCCATCTATTGAATGTATTCCCAATCAGGGTTACAGAACAGAAGGAACCTCCTGGGAAACCGGGGGGTGTTTTTTTCTTTTTTGGAGCTAAGCAAAGTGCACTCGGAGTTATGCCTTCTATTGAATGTATTCCCAATCAGGGTTACAGAACAGAAGGCACC
>JBJTQN010000172.1:0-12254 GCA_046075665.1 Armatimonadota bacterium
CAGCGAACAGGAGCACAAAAACTCCATTGCTGAAAACCGTACAATTGTCATGGCCATTTCTGCAGTCCTTTCGAACAACCGACCCGCGACATTGCGTGAACGTGTTAGTATCGACTTCAACCTTACGGTGTCCATCGATGGGCGAGTGTATTCCGTTTTGCTCTGAGATGTCAAGTATGTTCGTGCCAAAAAAGAGAAAAAGCGCGGTGTGCCGTTAATGGACACCGCGCTCCTTGCTCAAATGTTAGTTGTAGTTAGAACTTGTAGACCTGAGCAATTGACAATGTTCCCTGATCCTTCTTGAGTCCATTGGATGCACCAAAGAAGAAGTCGTTGGAGCGGTCGTAGCGATACTCAAGAACTGTGCTGACCGTCTTACTGGTTGCAGGAAGCTTGTATGCGATTGCAATACTGGTCAGTGTTGGCTTGGTTCCAGGAGTTGATGTCAATGTAGGCAATACACCGGAGTCCGCCGTGTTTTGCTGGAGGTATTCGCCGCGTAGCGAGAGCGCTCCACCATTCGACTGGCCCAGTACAAGAACGCCCTTGACGCCAGTTGCTTCGTAGCGCGTATCTGCTGCATCCCGACCCGAGCGCAGCGTGTAGTCTACGTGCAAAGCATTGGCATCAGACAGTTTGCGGGAATATTGGAATCCAGCAAGATTGGTTTCACGGTTGTTTCCACCAACATTCTCTCGACCAGTGATCAGGTTTACACGCAAATCGCTCGCATCGCCGAGCTTCTTGTCAATCGTGAGTCCATACGACAGATCGCGATTGTCCTCTCCAGTGCCACTGTATTTGTTCTGGAGAGAACCAGTGACGCGGGTGGAGTCGTTGAGGTCGAAGCCTGCACGCACACCCTGACCGAGGATAGGAGTCAGAAACTGGAATGCGAAGGAACGGCTAATGAAGTTGTCAATGCCAAGACCTTCAGAACCGACGAGCGTTCGGTACTGACCGACATCGAGGCGGATATCTTTATCTCCAGCTTCGATCAGCTGGGTACCGTATGCCTCAGCGACGAATGTCGATGGTACGAGCAGCGCATTGCGAACATCGCCATCGATGAAACGAAGGTGGAAACCACCGCGATTTCGCGCGGTTGCTTCGCGGCTGACAGTCAGCTCTGCAAGATTCAGTGAGAACTGTGCATTGTTGGAGTTGTAAAGGAATGTGTTTCCACCGACTGGTTTATTGAAGTTATTGGAGTAATTGATCCCGAGGGAACCACCGATTTTGAATTCCTGTGCGTTCGCTGTGCTGCCAAGGGCAACCAAGCTAACGAGAGCTGCAAACGAAATCGCCGATTTACGCATAAGTAGAGACGAAGCCTCCTTTGTATTTTTCGTGATGCATCACTGCGTCTATGCAGTTCCGGCATCACTATAGGGACGAATCCCCAGCAGTGTCAGGAATACGACACCACATCGTTAACATTACTCCTGACCAGTAACTGATGTCAAGCCTATTGTTTACGCGATGACCCACATGGTACAGTTTGCGGTGGACTGTGCCCTGGATTACCGGGGAATTACGGTCTTGTTGAATGGATTTAAAACCATGTTGTCATCCTATATTCCTGTGCTGGTGATGGTCGCTGGCGCGACCGTTGTCGCTCTTGCACTGATTGGTTTGTCTGCATTGCTAGGACCGCGACGTCCATCGGCTAGCAAGGACTCGGCTTACGAATGTGGTGTTACGCCAATCGGATCAGCAAGGGAGCGGTTTCCAGTAAAGTTCTATCTGACAGCAATGTTGTTTATTGTCTTTGACATAGAAACGATATTTTTGTACCCGTGGGCTGTCAACTACAAGGCATCCGGCGGTTTGATGCTCTTCAACCTCGTTGAAATGTTGGTGTTCGTAGCCATCCTTCTCGTTGGTTACGTTTATGTTTGGAAACGAGGAGGCCTAGAATGGGGTTAGAGACAGAACAGCCATTTTTGACGGTGTCAATGAACAAGGTTGTCAACTGGGCTAGGAAAAACTCGCTGTGGCCCGCAACCTTCGGGCTAGCCTGCTGTGCGATTGAAATGATGGCATCTACCGATAGTCGGTATGACCTCGCACGGTTTGGTTCAGAAGCCTTTCGGGCATCCCCACGGCAAGCGGATCTGATGATTGTTAGTGGACGCGTCTGTAAGAAGATGGCGCCCGTTTTACGTCAGGTATACGATCAAATGCCCGATCCTAAGTGGGTTATAGCCATGGGGGATTGTGCATCCAATGGTGGAGTTTTCAACAACTATGCCGTTGTGCAAGGTGTTGATCAGATAGTCCCGGTAGACATTTACGTTCCTGGCTGCCCTCCTTCACCAGATGCGCTGATTCACGCAATCATGCAGCTTCAGGAGAAAATCGACCAGGAACGCTTTTCCCAACGATACTAGGTTTCATTCACGTCGTAGTGTGCTCCAGGAGCTTCTGACTCATCGCTGCCGGGAGACTTTGTGATAAAATGCGCAAAGTATTGAGCACTTTTACTTATGGGTCGTCGGGTGTAAAAACGCATGGTTGATGCTGATGTCCGCTTGGGGTTGTCCGGTAGTGATCTGGCGATTCGTAACAAGACATTTCATTCTGCACTGACGATGACTCCAGGTAACCTGGATGGCATTTCTCACCGGCTTTTAGATTCTGTTTCGGGGCTGGGGATCGGTGATTTTGTACTCGACTTTCAAGACTGTAACGGTATACCGTCGTTCACAGTGTCCGCTGCGAATGCTGAAGTTTGTTTACAACAAGCGAAGTGCACGTGTGGTTATGATCTGCTATCTGATTGTTTTGGTGTGGACCGCCTTGCCTTTGATGTTGCTCATCGCTTTGAGGTTGTTTACTCACTGTATTCCATTGAGCATTCGGACAGAGTCATAATCAGGGTGGCGCTTCAGCTAGATGAAATTTGTCCGTCTGCAGCTGCGACTTATCCTGCATCGGTTTGGCCGGAACGGGAAATCTTCGACATGTTTGGGGTTCATTTTTCTGGTCATCCGGACTTACGACGGATTCTGATGCCGGATGATTGGGTGGGGCATCCCCTCCGCAAAGATTTTCCTCTTGGTGGTGAGGAAGTCGAATTTAGTCACAATGTTCGTGAGCAGGAGTCTAAGTGATGCCTAGTAATGATGTCATTGCCGGCCGTGGTTCGACCCTTCCGGCGGGAATTGAAGTAGAACGGCACCACGACCCGCAAACCGGTGCGGACACAATGACTATCAATATGGGGCCGAGTCATCCGAGCACGCATGGAGTATTGCGACTGGTGCTTGAACTAGATGGCGAAAATGTGGTCCGTTGCACACCTCATATTGGCTATCTGCACACTGGTATCGAAAAGACAATGGAGAACCTTAGTTATTACAAGGCTCTCGTTTTGACGGACCGTGAGGACTACTTATCCAACCTCTGTAACAACTTGGCCTACTCACTGGCTGTTGAACAGCTTGTCGAGGTTGTTGTTCCGGAAAAGTCCCAAGTGTTGCGGGTTCTTTTGAATGAACTCGAGCGCATCGCATCGCATATGCTATGGCTTGGGACACACGCACTGGACATTGGTGCGATGTCGGTGTTTTTCTATACTTGGCAAGATAGGGATCTCATTCTTGAGATTAAGGAGCACATGTCCGGTGTTCGGACGAAGACATCGTGGATTTGTCCCGGTGGCCTCCGCGGAGACATGCCCTCTGGCTGGTACGAGCGAGTTGAGAGTTTTCTGGCACAGTTTCCTAAGCGTATGGAGATGTACGAAGGCCTTCTCTCCAACAATCCTATCTGGTTGGAGCGTACTCGCGGAGTGGGAGTCCTGACACCACAAGATGCACTCGACGCTGGATTGACTGGCCCATCACTACGGGCAAGCGGCATCGCTTGGGATTTACGAAAGTCCAACCCATACAGTGGCTATGAGCAATACGATTTCGATATTGCTGTCGGCCAGTATGGTGATGTTCTGGATCGATATCGCGTGCGTATGGAAGAGCTACGTCAGTCGTATTCAATCTGCACGCAAGCATTGAAGCGGGCATTGTCGATGACTGATGCACCGGTTCGGACGAATGACCGAAAGATTGCCCCGCCGCCGAAAGCAGAGCTTGATACATCGATGGAAGCCCTTATCCATCACTTCAAGCTCTTCACTGAAGGCTACCATCCGCCCGTTGGTGAAGCCCTTGGATCGGTAGAAGGTCCCCGTGGTGAGAAGGCGTATTACGTCATTTCGGATGGAAGCAATCGGCCGTACAGGGTTCGGATAAAGGGGCCATCCTTCTACAATTTGCAGGCATTACCTAAGATGTGCGAAGGCCGCTTGGTAGCCGATGTTGTAGCCATGATTGGCTCAATCGACATTGTCTTGGGTGACATTGACCGTTAATCCGGTCGATATGGGATATGGATTGCAAAATGGCTAAGTTCACAGATGATACGAAGCGGCGGCTTGATGCCCTTATCGCCAGATACCCAACATCGAAGGCAGCGTTATTGCCTGCTCTTTGGGTGGCTCAGGAAGTCTACGGGGGCTGGTTACCACCCGAGGCGATGCAAGAAGTTGCCGACCATCTTGGCGTTCCTGCTTCGGATGTCGCCGGAGTCGCTACCTTTTACACGATGTACAACAAGCGCCCGGTTGCCAATCATAGAATCGAAATCTGTCAAAATGTTGCATGCATGGTCAATGGTGCAGATGAGCTGATTGGTTACTGTGAGAGAAAACTTGGCATTCACGCGGGGGAAATGACTCCGGATGGTGAGTTCTCGGTCGAGCGGGTTGAATGCCTGGGGGCGTGTTGTCATGCACCAGCCTTGATGGTTGGAAGCACTTATTACGAATTTGCAACTGAGCAAACAATTGATAGTCTGATCACTGAACTGGCCGGTAAACAAAGCGAGTCGGTGTGTCCACCTCAGAGCCAAATGCCAGAGCAGGGAGAATTTTAAATGCCTGTCGAACAAACGCAGCTCCTGTATCGGCACAGAAATGTTCCTGGGATAAATCGCCTTGAGACGTACGTCGCGAATGGTGGCTATGAGCAGTTTCGAAAAGCCATCGCAATGGACCCTGAAGCCATCATCGAAGAAGTTAAGGTATCTGGCCTGCGCGGTCGCGGTGGGGCTGGTTTTCCGACGCACATAAAGTGGAATGCTTTCCCCAAAAATCGCGATGTTGAGCATTACTTCATCGTTAATGCGGATGAAGGTGAACCGGGGACGGCCAAAGACCGAGACCTGATGAACGCGCTTCCGCATTTGCTGGTTGAGGGATGTTTGTGTTCGATGGTTGCCGTACGGGCAGCCAAGTGTTACATCTACATCCGCGGTGAGTACATAGAGCCGTGGAAAAGTGTACAAAAAGCCATCAACGAAGCGTACGCGGCTGGTTTCTTGGGCAAGAATGTCCTCGGTTCGGGCTTGGATTTCGATATCTACACACACCTTGGAGCTGGTGCATACGAATGCGGCGAAGAATCAGCGCTAATGTCCAGTCTGATGGGGGAGCGTGGCATGCCGCGCCTCAAGCCCCCAGCTGCACCGCTACCGATGATTTCCGGAGTCTGGAAACGTCCCAGTGTAGTCAATAATGTCGAGACTGCTGCAACGATTCCTGCCATTTTGGAACTTGGTGGTGCTAAGTATGCAGAAATCGGTGTTGGATCTCCGCGTTCACGAGGGACCAAGCTTTATTCGATTTCTGGACATGTCAACAAACCTGGCATTTACGAGATTGTGCTGGGTACGCCGTTTTCCGAAGTACTCGACATAGCCGGTGGCGTTCGGGATGGGCACAGCCTCAAGACATATATTCCCGGTGGTAGTTCAATGGGATTTGCTCCTCCGACACCCCTTGATTACCCTTTCGATTACGAAGGCATTCCTCAGAATACGCAAACCCTTGGTTTGGGCTCTGGGGGGTTGATGATATTTGACGAAACAACGGATGTCTTCAAGGTTACACATCGTCTCGTTGACTTTTACCACCATGAGTCTTGCGGGAAATGTACTCCTTGCCGCGAAGGACTCGACTGGCTGAGTAAGATATATGCGCGTGTCGCATCTGGTGGTGGTCGAGAACAAGACATTGATCTCATATGGGATATTTGTGATTCGATACGTGGGAAATCGTTCTGTGCACTCGGCGAGGGCGCTATCTGGCCAGTCATGACAAGTCTTCGGCTTTTCCGTCACGAGTACCTTTCGTATATCCATCATGGTCGGAACACATATTCCGATGCGGGACAGCTGGGAGCATAACATCGCTATGTCAACGCAAAACGGCCAAGAGAGGCCAAAAACCGCAGCTGAAAGTGCTGATGTGAGTAAAGTGGTTGCGGATACGCAAGCAGCACAGGATGCAGGTGTACCGATGGTCAGCCTAGTGGTCGATGGTAAACCGGTATCAGTTCCCAAGGGATCTCTCGTAATAGAAGCAGCATTTTCGGCAGGCTCAGACATACCGTATTTTTGTTATCACCCCCGCTTGACTAGTGTCGGTGCGTGCCGCATGTGCCTCGCGAGTGTTGAGCTCGAAATGTTTGGACAACGACGCGCGTCCATCATGGCTACTTGTACGATTCCAGCCGCCGATGGAATGGTAGTCAAGACAACGACTCCGGATGTCAAAAAAGCACAAAATGGGGTCTTGGAGTTGATTCTTGCCAATCACCCGCTTGACTGCCCAGTGTGTGACCGTGGGGGTGAGTGCCCACTTCAGAATATGACCATCTCGTATGGTCCACCGAACACTAGGTTTATTGAAGATAAGCGTCGCTACGTCAAGGCCCTACCCATTTCCGAAAATGTTGTACTTGACCGTGAACGGTGCATCACGTGTATGCGTTGCACGCGGTTTGCATCGGAGATTGCAGGTGACTCGAAGCTCGGTCTGATCAATCGTGGGGCACAGTCGGAAGTTGGACCATTCCTCGGTGGAACTTTTGATTCCAACTTTAGCGGTAACACCATAGAAATCTGTCCAGTTGGTGCGCTCACAAGCCGCCAGTTCCGCTTCAAGGGCCGACCGTGGGAAGTCAAATCCTCGGACTCGATTTGTACAAATTGTTCAAATGGCTGCAACATTGCTGTTGGCCATCGTATGGGAGAAGTCGTTCGGATCAACGGGCGTGTCAATGAACAAATCAACGAGGAATGGACATGCGACAAGGGTAAGTTCGGAAATGCCGATGTCAACTCGCCCGATCGGTTGACTGTCCCGCTGATTCGGGATGCGCATGGCATTCTTGTCGAAACGGATTGGGATACAGCTCTCGCTGCCGTTGTAACCAATATGCGATATGTGTCTGAGAGTTACGGGCCAAATGCTGTCGCAGCCTTTGGGTCGACTACCGGAACGATTGAAGACAACATCCTACTTCAGCACCTTGTTCACGGAGTTTACGGATCAGCCAATCTTGCCTATCAATTAACCGAAGCGCCCCGACGATTACCAAAGGCAACCATTGTTTCTGTTGAATCGGCCAGACACATTGTGATTGTTGGGATGGATCTTGCTTACGACCAGCCAATGTACTACCTTCGCACGGTCAAAGCTCAACGAAGCGGTGCAACTGTTGTTACATTGTCATCACCTTCTGAACTTGTTACTACAATCTTGACACCAGACACAGTCGTATTGGTTCCCGACTACCTGAGCGCGTCTGATTACTTGAACATCGATCGCGTTTGCGATGCGACCGGCTGTGGTTACTCTGTGTTGGCTACTGATGCTAATGCTTATGGTCCGTATCTCGCAGGAATGGATGGAACCGAATCGCCGTCTGTTGCTGAACTAGCATGTGGGTTACCAGCCTCAAACAATACATCGGAACTTTTGAACGGATTGATATCGGCTCAAGTAAAACATGTCTTTGTAATGGGGTCTGATCCTGTCGGAAATGTCCGTGACAAGTCACTTGCAGAAAAAGCGTTTTCATCAGATGCTTTTATCGTGGTTACGAGTCAGTTTATGAATGCAACAGCTGCAAAGGCATCGGTAGTGCTTCCAACAGCGTCGTTCGCCGAAACAGGCGGAACGTACCTGAACGTTGATGGTCAGCTGCAAAGTGTGGATGCTGTAGTGCCGCCTAAGGCCGGGTCGCGTCCACAATGGCAGGTGTTGCTTGAACTTAATGCTCGGGCGGGAAATCCATTGCCAGTGTTTACGCCATCAGATGTGTTGCCAGACACGTTGGTGCCAGGGGGGAGCGAGTAATGACCGAGCTGTTCGATTCACCCATTTGGCGTGATTTTTTTGTAAACAGTGCAGACAATATTCCTTGGTATGCGGAGTTCTTCCGCTCGCTATTGCGGTTTGTCATAGCCTTGGCTGGTGGTCTAGGGAGCGTTCCTGTCCTTGTCTGGCTTGAGCGTCGCCTTCTTGGATTCTGGCAGGGACGCCTTGGTCCGAACAGGGTTGGCCCATTTGGACTATTGCAGCCAATGGCCGATGCACTGAAGCTCATGATGAAGGAAGATATCACTCCTTCAAATGTTGACAAATCCCTCTACTATCTGGCACCTGCAATCGCTTTGGTGCCGGTTATTTGTAGTTTGACCGTCCTTCCTTGGAACAGCTCAAGTGACTGGGGATCAGTAGCGCCGCACTTGAATGTTGGGATTCTATTCCTCCTTGCGGTTGCTTCAATTGAGGTTTATGGCGTGATCTTGGCCGGCTGGTCATCTAATAATAAGTATTCTCTACTAGGCGGACTCCGGGCTTCGAGTCAGGTTATTTCCTACGAACTTGGCATGGGACTTAGCATCATTGCGGTCCTCTTAATGACTGGCACACTCGCGATGCAAGAGCTCGTTCATAGCCAAACAATCGCGACGAACGTTGCCATTCCTGATTCCAACTATACTGTTTGGACTCAGTCTGTAACATCAGGGTTCTGGAATTGGAACATCTTCAAGCTGTTCCCATTTGGCCTGGTAGCAGCGGTTGTTTACATGATTTCAATGATTGCTGAAACAAACCGTGCACCGTTTGACCTCCCTGAGGCAGAGACCGAACTTGTTGCTGGTTTCCATACAGAATACACATCGTTCAAATTTGCGATGTTCTTCATGGGCGAATATGCCAACATGATGATCGTTTCGGCAATCTGCGTGACCTTGTTCCTGGGCGGTTACACTGCACCGTGGGGAATCCTTGGACAACTTCCTGCATCCTGGACGTTCTTCCCACCATCCGTGTTGAACTTCATCAACCACGTGGTTATTGCGCCAATGTGGCTGTTCATAAAACTCTACACACTCATCAGCTTCTTCATTCTGGTACGCGCAAGCCAACCCCGGCTTCGCTATGACATGTTGATGCATTTCGGCTGGAAAGTTTTATTGCCGACTGCATTGGCAAATGTTGTGATGATTGCAACATCGATGGCATTACAGCAGATTATGGGGATGGTTGGTCACTTCATTGCTGTAGGAACAGCTGGTGTGTTGGCTGGTATCGTCCTGTGGGTGGCATATCTGCATTGGAAGGCTCGCAAGTCTGGCGCTGAAGCCAGTCGTCTGCCAATACGTCGTGAGAGTGTTGTTCGGGCGATTGCTGCCCGGATGCCGGTGGAGGACTAAGCGATGTCAGAGTTTTGGACTGATGTTCGACAGATTGCATCCGAGGTGCTCGCACCTTTTCAAGGTATGGCCCGCGTTGGTGCAAAAATTATTGAACCAACAACGGTTCTGTCCTATCCGGAGTTTCGACGGCCAATGGGACGCCGAGCGCGCTGGCGACATGTACTGAACCGTTACGACAACGGCATGGAAAAGTGCATTGGGTGCTCACTGTGTGCCGGAGCCTGTCCTGCGAACGCAATTCTCGTCGTTGCTGGTGAAAATACGGATCAGGACAGACGAAGTCCGGGCGAACGGTTTGCTCAGCGATATGAGATTAATATGCTTCGATGTATCTACTGTGGGTTCTGCCAGGAATCCTGTCCAACAGGTGCAATTGAGTTGAAAGATATCTTTGAACTTGCAGAAGATAGCCGAAAGAAACTTATCTACACCAAAGAAATGTTGTTGGTACCAGACCCTCAGCTCGAGAGGATTGACTGATGTGCATATTTAGGGATGATTCGAATCATGTTGGGATATCGCTATGACACTCCAAGCAATCCTATCCGGACAGGGACTAATGTTTTTGTTCTTTGCGATGGCGGCCGTTGCCAGCGGAATCCTCGTTGTAATCCTACAGAATCCTCTACGTGCAGCACTAAGCCTTGTCATAAATTTGTTTAGCGTAGCTGGCCTTTATCTGTCGCTCAATGCTTACTTCCTGGCAACTGTGCAAGTTATTGTATATGCCGGTGCAATCATGGTTTTGTTTTTGTTTGTCATCATGCTATTGAACATGGGACAGGCGAACCTCAACACGAGCTATCGGGGTGTTCGGACCATCATCGCTTTTGCATCGGCGGTCGGCTTGGGAGGACTGATGTCGGCGGTAGCGCTAAAGGGCGTTCGTCCGTTGATGTTGCCTGCCGAGGAGATGATTGGCAAGGCAACACCAGGGAGCGTAGAAGGCATTGGAAAGGTACTTTACAACCCTTCTCTTCCGTGGCTATTTGCTTTCGAATGGACTAGTTTCCTACTTCTGGTCGCTGTCATTGGCGCAGTTGTTCTTGCTGGTAAGCGCCAGCTACCACAGGAGGGCAAGGTTTGATGTCCGTCCCTTTGCACTATTACATCGTGTTATCGATGATCCTGTTCTCTCTGGGGATTGCGGGAGTTACGACGCGACGTAATCCAATTTTGATATTTATGAGCATCGAGCTGATGCTCAATGCCGTGAACTTATCCCTTATAGCTTTTGGTCGCTACATCGGTGATGCTGGCGGTCAGATGTTGACAATCTTTGTGATGGCCGTTGCGGCAGCAGAAGTTTCTGTTGGACTCGGCATATTGATTGCTATATTCCGAACTAAGGATAATGTCGACGTCGATGTCCTTAACGGATTGAGAGGGTAACAATCACGATGTCGACTCTTATGTGGTTAGTTCCGCTCATCCCGCTGATTGGCGCGCTGATTAACGGAACCATTGGATCAAAGCTAGGCGAGAGACTCTCTTCTACGGTTGCCATACTTAGTGTTATTGGTGCGTTTATAGCATCCATTGCTGTCGTCTCAGCAGTTGCTGGTAGTGCAGGTCACTCTGTTGATTCTGGTGGGATGACATGGATGACAGTCCCTGGTACATCGCTTGCTATCCAGTTCAATCTTCACGTAGACCCGCTAAACGGTGGAATGCTCCTTGTCATCACCGGAGTAGGTGCTCTCATCCACATCTACAGTGCTAGCTACATGCATGGGGATAAAGGATTCTCACGGTACTTCGCGTATCTAAATCTCTTTGTCTTCTTCATGACTGTTCTTGTCATGGCCGGCAATCTGCCACTTCTCTTCGTAGGTTGGGAAGGTGTGGGTCTGGCGTCATATCTGCTAATCGGGTTCTGGCAGGAAAAATGGTCGGCTACACAGGCGGCGAAAAAGGCATTCATCGTAAACCGCATTGGAGATGTTGCACTACTTCTAGCAATGTTCATGCTTTATCGTGAGTTCAACACGCTCAATCTGTATGGTCAGGATGGAATCATTGCACAGTTAACCACATCAGGCTCCTCTGACGTTCAAACTGGCATTGCGACGACTATTGCGATTTTGCTGTTTGCTGGAGCCGCAGGAAAAAGTGCGCAGCTGCCGTTGTTTGTTTGGTTGCCAGATGCGATGGAAGGTCCTACACCTGTATCTGCGCTCATTCATGCAGCAACCATGGTTACGGCTGGTGTGTATCTGGTTTGCAGGTTCAATTTGCTTTTCGAGATGTCTCCAGTAGCGATGCAGGTCATTGCGTGGACCGGTGGCTTAACCGCGCTGGTTGCCGCGTGCGCAGGCGTCGCACAGTGGGACATCAAAAAGGTTCTTGCATATTCCACTGTTTCCCAGCTTGGACTGATGTTCGTAGCTTGTGGTTGCGGGGCGTTCTCGGCGGCGATGTTTCATGTGACGACACACGCGTTCTTTAAGGCACTCCTCTTTCTGGGCGCTGGTGCGGTGATTCATGCACTCCACGGCGAGCAGGACATGAGGAAGATGGGTGGTCTTTCATCTAAGATCAAATCAACACATCTTTTGGTATTGATAGGTACGATTGCGATCGCTGGAATCCCGCCACTGGCAGGTTTCTGGTCAAAAGACGAAATACTTCTTGCTGCGTTTGACCATAATCGGCCAATTTATGGGCTTGCTGCGGTT
>JBJTQN010000173.1:0-2788 GCA_046075665.1 Armatimonadota bacterium
CCGGATGGCATCCAGGTCGATATGACCGCAAATCTCCTGCGTGATATTCCCGCCGAGCTTGAGTATGCCTGCGCATACATTGCAAGCCCGACGCTGATTGGTAACGCGGGTTATGCGGATGGCGCCCCATTTCGCATCCCATCCAGACTTCCGAAACCGGGGCGGAGCCAGCAGGAAAACCGCCTCTGCCCGGATGGCTTTCGTAGCTGGGAAGTTGTCACCCAGCTTGGAAACATCCAATGTGAAGTCATCTCGAGTGCGAAAAATGTCCTCTTCGATGCACGCTCGGACACGCAAGGCTGGGCAAAGGCCTTCCCCGTGTTTTGGATGGGCATCGGGTCTCCCGCAGCGCCTCTCATCCATGAAAAGCCGCTCAGCCACAGCCTGCGACTAAGCGTCGGGCCACGTCCGGAGAGCGCTCCCATTCGCCCAATAACACTGCGCCCAGCCAAAATACGAACGCGTATCTTTACCCCTCCGGCACCAGTCATCATCCCGACACCCAAATCACAGCGCATCGATACAGCGCCTCGCAAGCGCATACCGTGCAAGACACTTGCGCTGATCGGAAACCTTCCACCAGAGCTCAAGACCCGCTTTGTGATGCTCTGCCGCCAAGCGGGTATCTCGATTTCAGCGAAGTCAACCGCTCGGCTGCTCGTTGGCATCTCCAGCAACGCAGCGGCTGCGCATCCGGAAGGCTATGAAATCAATGCAGTCGGAAAACAGATTCGCCTGCTCGGGGCAGATGTAGCAGGGCTCCGCTGGGGAATCGAAACGCTATTCCAACTCGTATCGCGAGGTGCGGATGGAGGCGTCGGCATCCCTGAAACACACATCGTTGACTGGCCAACGCTTTCATTCCGCGGCGTCCATCTGTTTTTCGGAAAGACTGCGCCAGAGTTTCACGGAAAGTTGATCACGCGTCTCTTTGCCCCATTTAAACTAAATCAAATGGTCATTCAGTGCGAGCAAGCCAAGTGGCCAAGTGCACCAGATATCGCACCGTCGTGGGCTGGAACAGCGATGCAGCTTACAGAGGAAGCCCGGTTTGCGACGCAGCATGGCATAACGCTAACGCCGCTCATACAGGGCTATGGCCACATGGAGTGGTTGTTCGGCACCGCGTCCCGGCGTCCGTTTGCTGAAGATCCAGAGACGCCGTATGCCTTGAATTTCTCAAACAAGCAGGGAGTTGAGCTGGTACGCGGGATAATGCTTGATGCAGCAAAAGCGGTACCCGGGGCTGCATTTCACATCGGCCTGGATGAAGTCACGATGCGCGGGCGGTTTCCATTCAGCACCAAGGGCAAGGACTTCGTAACACTTTTCACAGATGCTGTCACTTATTGGCAGAAATCACTACTTAAAGCCGGGCGTGAGACGTGGCTGTGGGGCGATATGTTGTTACATCCAAGCGAGTGCGCGCCGAGCTTTGGGACGGCTCCGAGTGCTGCGGATGCCAAGCGTCTCCGCGCTGCTCTTCCTAAGGATGTGACCATTTTCGACTGGCAGTACTCCGCGCTGAGCAAATATCCAAGCCTTGATCTCCTTAAGGCTAGCGGATTTACCAAGCGGGTTGCGTGTACCTGGTGGGACCCGGCGAACATCAAATCACTAGCGGCGGCCGCAAGCACAACTGGCGCGCTCGGGGCGCTCTGTACGACGTGGTGTGGTTATGAGTCGAAGGAGAGTGTGCTTCTCGGCGAGGAGCGGCGACAGTTTGTCGCGATGGTGCATGCTGCAGAGCATTTCTGGAATGGTGGTACGACGCAGCCTGCGTGGGATGCGGGAGATATTTTCAATGCCCGCTATGATGGCCGTTCTGGAGCTGCATCCACGGAAACAGATGCGTATCCTGTCCCGCTTCCAAAACCCATTGATCGTGTGGATGGCAGGATCACACCGATGAAAAATTATCCGATACCGACTACAGGCTGGCAGTTTACATCTGCCGCCCCCGCGGTGCTTGGCGGCATCCTGCAGCGGGGTTCGAAGGCAAAATCGATTCGCGTGGAACTGCCTCGTGGCAGCAAGCGTGTTTGGTTGGTACTAGGAGCAAGTCACGCAGCGCCAGCTGGTTCGTTGGTAGGTGAAATCAGCATCGGGTTTGGAACGGCACAAAAGTCGGAGGCATTGCTTTACGGACGTGACATCGCGGCGATTGATGATGCCATTGCCTGCACAGCGGGACCCGTCGTCCAGCAGCTAACATCCGTGGATGGTGGAAATCTGCTCCTTCGCGGACGTGTCGTTAACATTCCAGCCGGTGCACAGTTGATTGAGCTAAGTGGCGGAACATCCGGTGGCGCATTATTGATGTATGCGCTGTCGGTGGAGTGATTCGGTTAGGTAAAGCCTCGGGCAGGCACAGAGGCCTGCCCCTACGAATGGCTTTTGAAAAAGCGAAAGACATACGCTCTAATCGAAGGACATAATCTGTTCGCCTTCCCGGTGCGGGCGGACACGGCGGTCCGCCCCTACGCGGAGGATTTGTCAATATTGGCGAGGTCAACGATGAGCATAATCGCATCTCGAATGTCGAATTGGTCCTGTAGGGGCAGGCTTCCACGCCTGCCCGCGCATGCCGATCGCGAAACGCCAAACGGGCAGGCACAGAGGCCTGCCCCTACGAATGGCATTTGGTAAAACGAGAGACATACGCTCCAATCGAAGGACATAACCTGTTCAGCTTTCCTTTGCGGGCGGACACAGCGGTCCGCACCTACGCGGAGGATTTGTCAATATTGGCGAGGTCAACGATGCGCATAATCGCATCTCGAATGTC
>JBJTQN010000174.1:0-6251 GCA_046075665.1 Armatimonadota bacterium
AAACGGGTCGGTGAAAAATCTCAAGTTCGGACCAAAGCGCAGACCATCCAGCGCTGTCATCAGGTCATCCCGTAACGTATCTGAATCTGAAAAAAGTGTTGCGTAACCGTCAGACGAATCGACTTCTGGTATGAACATTCCGACAACGTTGCCTTCGATAGGATTACGTAACTGAAACTCAACACTGCCACCCGAGACCGATTCACGCACAAAATCCATGATTTCACCGGACTGTAATGCTGTTACAGTCCAGCAGCTGCGGAGCAAAGGAAGGGACAGCACTACTGGTTCTTTACCAAGAGCTGTTGAAAACCGCATGCGGCTTGGATGAACTATAGCAACTGGTTTGGCATATGACGAGCGGGCTCTCAATGCGATGCCGTATCTAATGTTACGTGATTCGAGTAAGTCAATCACGCGTTGAAGTCTTGCTTTTTCCACAACAGTGATGCCACCCGATGGGAGCTGTAAAAGTACCGAACTATTGCCCTTTTTTGCGACGGCATCCAGATACTTCTCATCCGCTTGAAGCGCATCGTCTCCGATGTTCACCAATGACTGAGGCAACCAGCGGTTTCCAACAAGACTTGTCGGAGTGCCCTCCCAAAGGAGCTGTCCGCGTTCGTTTACAGACCAAATTACAGGTTTTGAATCGGTGCTACCCTGACTAAGGGATTGTGAATAAGTGATTCCAAAGCCGAACGCATTCGGAATCGCCAACGTTGTTGCAATCAATGTCGGATGTAGAAGTCGTCCCAGCATCATGGCTACAATGTACCATCAGATATGAACGTCTTATTTGTGAGGAACTTTATTGGACATTAGCCTGCTAGCGGCAAGTCGTCAGATGCTTGAGAAACAACGGAAGATACGTGTACCTGAGATAGTCGAAGGCAACTGGCTACAACCTAGAATTGCAATTACATTTGATGATGGTCCGCACCCCGTCATGACAGCGCGATTGCTGGATGAACTACAAAGACTGAATGTGAAGGCTACTTTTTTCCTCGTTGGCAAGCGCATGCGGTTCCATCCTGACAATGTGACGAGGATGCTTATCGATGGTCATGAAATTGGGAATCATACCTACAACCATGTGCGGCTCCCGTGTTTGCCATCCTCTGAGCTGCTAGCAAGCTTTGAACGTTCAGATGCCACGATGCGAATGATTACAGGAGTCAGTTCCAGATTGATTCGTCCACCTGGGGGAGAGTACTCCCCAGCGCATTCCCGGCGCCTTGCCCAAGCCGGTTATATCAACGTCTTATGGACATGCGATCCAGCTGACTATAAACCCGACAGGACAGCGCGCGAGATTACTCGGCTGATACTTCGTGATATTAACCCAGGGGGCATAATCCTCCTTCATAGCGGACTGCAGACGACGATAGATAGTTTGAGTCGTACGGTCACAGAACTACGGGGCCGGGGCTATACCTTTGCAACTGTGAGTGAGATGGTCATTGATGGCGGTACAACTCAGCGTACTGCGCGCCCGCTTTTTAGTCGGACCCGTGTGGATGACACATCAGATCACATTGGAGCCTTATACGGTGGTCACGAACCGGCCGTTGACTATGCAAGAAAGTTACATGAATATCGGTTGGATGACCCGGTTTCGAAACTACAGCGAATGTTGAACCGGGCACGATTGACATATTAGGTGGTGCGTCGCTCTCCAGCTACGATGGCATCTTGTATTACTGCAGATGGACAAGGTAGCGAACCGACCAGACGCTCTGCGATTTCAATGACGGCCGGATACAGATCCCTTCGAATCAAATCACGCCCCGCGGCAAGGTACGCAGCACATAAATGTCGCTTTGATGATTCCATCAATCCAATCGCTAGTCCCTCTACCTCACCATTATCTAGCTTGTCATAGATCTGATGGACGATTTTTGCTACAGCCGTTACATCGGAGTCGGGGAAAGTCGGTAACAGATCATCTGCGGTACCCCCTACCACTTCTGGACTCGCCATTTGTTGGAGCTCAGCGGCCGCACCACGCAGCATTGCCTCTGATGCCAGAGTTCGCAGGTATCGCCCATAATCTGATCTACAAATTGCTTCACGCTGTTCACAGTTATCTTGTAGCCATTGCTCACCATCGCCAGTCACCAGCGCCTCCACATAATCATCTTCGAGACCAAGTCGTGCCGCGGCTACTCCCATTGCAGCATTACGCAAAAGCGAAATACCGCCGACAACTGATGATGGAAGGTCATTATGCATGCGTAATCGTTCGACCTGTTACGGTAACGTTCCTGCGTTGCCCGGATACCTGACGTGCAAAATCACTTCCCTGATGAATATCCGCAACAGTTATCGCAATGACCACATCGGCGCTTGGATCGAGATTCGCCAGAGTAAGTCATCAGATAGTCGTGACGACACGACTTCATTTTTAGGAACCGCTCCATCTCAAACTTTCGATTCAATAACTTTGCAGGAAAGGAATCCGGGTCCTGCTTTTCAATCGTATCCCTAGCCGATCTGAGGGCGTCAATACGATGCCGCCGCTTGTTCATCGTGTCGAACAAAACGCACCAGGATTCGTTTCCATCACGACCAGCACGACCAACTTGTTGTTGGTAGTCTTCCAACGTTGTTGGTGGCTCTACATGGAAGACGTGCCTTACATCTGCTTTGTCAATCCCCATCCCGAAAGCAATAGTTGCCACAAGAATGTCTGTTTCTCCATTGACAAATCTATGCTGAGTGTCAGTTCGTAACTCTTTTGACATACCTGCATGAAAACCGTCCGATTTAAGCCCCACTTCAGATAACCATCTTGATGTACGGTCGACGTATGTTCTACTGTTTGCATAGACGATCACGGGCCCCACACGATTTCTGACCAGCATGAGGAGATGATGATCGCGATGTTCGATAGTTTGATGTTCAATGACTGTCAAATGTAGATTTGGTCGATAAACACTGCTCTGAATCACAGTAAAATTGACCGGAAACATTGCTTTGAGGTCGGTCAGTGTTCCCGGCGATGCCGTTGCTGTCATTGCCTGTATCTGCGGCTTACCTAGCTGTTCCCAAAGTTTTGGAAGCAACAGATATGCATCGCGGAAGGTGTTTCCCCATTCGGAAACGCAGTGAGCTTCATCGAGGACAAATCTAGTCACAAATGGTCGAATGTCCATGTGTTTCATAAACTGGACTAGCTTTTCGGGGCCGGTGTAAATCAGACATCGTCCATAGCAATCAATACACTTGTTGACAGCCGACGAAAGTGAAGCGTTTTCTCCTGAGAGAACCACGGTAGAACATCTAAGGATCTCTGGCAATCCATTAACCTGGTCATCAATGAGTGCGATAAGTGGAGACACAACCACGGTAATTCCGCGCGAAAGCACATACGGAATCTGATAGGTCAGGCTTTTGCCCCCACCTGTCGCAAGAATACCTATGAGGTGTTTACCGGATAGGACTGCATCGACGACGGGTTTCTGATGCAGTCTAAGACCGGGCTTACCAAAACAACATTGACAAATAGCATCTGGATCATCCATGGATTACTAATCGAATTTTTCGGCCACATTTCAACAAATTGGGGGGAGGTTGTATTGATTAATTTCGCGATGAGAAACAAAAAAGGTCTGGATGAAACATCCAGACCTCTGAAAACTACTAGGAGACGTTAGTCACGTGCCCAGAACATCGCTCCTGGCTGTTCGGATACATTCGCACGCTTGAGGACATCAAGCGCCTTGTGCAGACCCTCACCCGTTGATTGAGTGCCATCTTCGTGTTCAATTGACAAAACGTAATCGTAATCAAATACGCGAATGGTACTGATAAAGTCTTTCCACCATTTCTCGTCATGGCCGTATCCGACACTCCGGAATACCCAGCTCCGTCCCTTGATATCTCCATAACTCTTGGTGTCAAGGTTACCGTTTCGGGCAGAATTCTGTGGGTCGATCAATGTGTCCTTCGCATGGCAATGGAAAAGTGCGCCAGCTTCAGCAATCTCGCGAACTGCAACAAGTGGATCTATGCCCTGCCACCAAAGGTGGGATGGATCGAAGTTTGCACCAATATTTGTCCCAGCAAGTGTCCGTAGCTTGAGGAGGGTGTCGTTGTTATAAACGATAAAGCCTGGGTGCATTTCAATTGCGAAGCGAACACCATGTTGCACAAGAAAGGCATTCTGAGCCTTCCAGTATTTCTTTGCAACTCGCCATTGGTAATCCAGAATGTCACGATATTCGTCAGGCCATGCACAAGTTACCCAGTTGGGCATCTTGCCACGTGGAGAGTCACCAGGGCAGCCTGAGAAACCGTTGACTGTTGCCTGTGGCATTATTCCGTCATTGTGCAGCTGCTCTGCAAGGAGGACTGCATTTACAAATGCATTGTGGTGATCTGCAGCAATGGTCTTGTCTGGGTGGAGCGGGTTACCGTGGACAGAGATTGCGCTGATAATGAGACCTCGGGATGCGACTGCATCAACCAGTTGTTTACGAGCCGCCGCGTCGGTAACAAGTGCTGCAGGTCCGCCGTATTGATCAAGGTGTGCAGAGCCTGGATAAGCTCCACCACCAAGCTCAACAGACTGAATCCCAGCACCGGCAATCAAATCCAGAGCTTCTTCGAACGGCTTATCGTGGAAGAGAGCTGTAAAAATACCAATCTTCATAGGTTATCCTCTGTAACGGGTCGTCAGGACCCGTGAAACGTATCGTCATTGTACGACTGCAAAACGAAGATTCCTGCTATAAGTTGGACAACTTATTAGGCGAGTCGAATGATTTCATGTGCATTTCGTATGTGCATAGTCGTTGCCATTGAAATAATCAGTAGATGTACTCACAGGAATCATTACATATCTGCTAGTGCTGTGACCATCAGTTCTGCAATCTGCTTCGCTCCTTCGAATGTTCCCTTTGAAATCTCTTGATAAGTATGACTCAGAGGGAATGCAAGTGAAGTCAGCTGCTTCGGTTCGACCATGACGACTTGATTTCTGTCTATTGCAGCTTGTATCAAAACTGTGTCCTCGGCAAATCCATCCCTTCGCACACACCCCCAGGTTGTTCCATTGGCCAAACATTCTGTGACAATTCCGTAGCCGGGTTTTGACACAACTAAATCTACGGATTTGATGAGGTCAGCGTGTCTAACGGCACCATATTCAAGTTGGAGTACATTCGTCGGGACGCAATCCAGTCTTGGACCAACTCTAATAAACATGGTGTCCTCATGATTGGCAGCATTTTGCCACTCGATATCGGTACCCCATCGGCCCGCATCAATGTACACAAGCCGGTTGAACTGCGCATTACGGACCAGAGCCTTTCGAATGCAAGAGCCTACTTCTGCCACTGGATCCACCACGATTGAATTAGTCGTCCACGTCATTCCAGTTTGAAGTCCCGGAATGTAGGTTGATTGTGCCAACAAATACTGCATTCGGAGTTCGTCTAAAACAGCATGCATTGATGGCATTGCTTCGTATATTTCAAGCCACGTAAAATTAGCAACAAGAACCGATCTAACGCCAAGTTTGCTTGCAAATTCTAATGGCTCCGGTGCGATGTCCGATGCGAAGAGATCAAAGGCTGATTCCGTTTGTGTCTGCTTGATGTATTCGAATCGACTTGGCAGATCCGCAAGGAACTGACTTAATGTCATATACGTCGCTACGTCGTCTATCAGTAATGTTCCCTGCTGAACACATCCAACGTCTGCCCGATAGAAAACATGTCGGACGTCCACGTCACCCCAAAACCAGAGTGGTGTTGTTGAAAAAACTGTCACGTCGGCCACCAAATGAAGGTACTGCAGGATGGCACGGGTTCTCGCAGCGTGCCCAAATCCATGTGAACTGACAAAATATGCGATTTTAGGTCGCCTATTCGGCAAGAGCATCACCCGTTCCTCGTGGGTCACTGGACATAATCACACCTGACCTTGGACTCCATGCTCCAGCATGAACATCCCCAAGCGAGCGGACAGCCGTTTCGTATCCAAGTGACGTAAGTGACGTCCGAACACTGAGCAGACTCTTCTCAATCTGTAGGATTTCTGGCTTCCATTGATGGTGAAATCTGGGTGCAGCAACCGCCTCATGTACGCTCTGTCCGAAACAAACGGAATTTAAAACGGTGTGTAAGACAGAATTGATGATTGTTGGCCCTCCAGGAGAACCTGTAGCAATCTTTATGTGGCCATGATGGTCAACTACGATTGTAGGGGTCATGCTGGATAGCGGGCGCTTTCGTGGGCTGATT
>JBJTQN010000175.1:0-3243 GCA_046075665.1 Armatimonadota bacterium
AGGCGAATATCAGCGGGGGTGATGCTGGTCGATTCCCTCGATGTCCCGGGAGTCATCCACGTTTCGTTCATTTAGGCATCCCCTCCTTCTACTGGCGCTTCCCCTTCGACATACGCAACATCCTCAGCGAGCGCCTTACTCGTCTGCTTCTGCGTCTCGACGAGGTTGTAAAACACACCCTTCTTGTCCATCAGCTCCGCGTGCGTGCCCTGCTCAACAATCTGGCCCTTCTCAAGCACCACAAGGCGATCGGCATTCCGAAGCGTGCTCAAACGGTGCGCAATCGCAAATGTTGTACGTCCAGCAGTCAGATTCCCGATAGCCTGCTGAATACGCTTTTCCGTCTCGACATCTACGGAGCTCGTCGCTTCATCTAAGATAAGAATCCGCGGGTTGTTCAGGATGGCTCTGGCGATGGAAACGCGCTGTCGCTCGCCACCACTCAGGCGTGAGCCCTTTTCGCCGACTTGGGTGTCATAGCCATCCGGTTTTTGCACGATGAACTCATGCGCACACGCGGCGCGCGCGGCGGAAATGACATCTTCAATACTTGCGCCAGGTTTACCATACGCGATGTTTTCAGCAATCGTCCCATTGAACAAAAATGGCTCCTGCAGGACGATACCGATGTGCTTGCGGAGATCTTCGAGGGCGATGTCTTTGACATCGATGCCATCCACGGTCAGCGTTCCGCTGTCCACCTCATAAAACCGGCAGAGCAGGTTCATCATGGTTGATTTTCCGGCGCCACTGCGCCCGACAAGACCAATCATTTCACCGGCTTTGATATCGAGGTTGATGCCTTTGAGGACCGGGTTGGACTTGTCGTAGCCGAATCGGACATCTGTGAATTTGACATCCCCCTTGAGTGTCGGCAGCTTGACGGCATCCGGTTGGTCGTAGGTCTCCGGCTGGGCATCGACGACTTCGAAGACGCGTTCCGCACCCGCCATCGCGCGTGAGAACCACTGATTGACCTGGCCAAACCATTGGAGGGGGCCGTAGACCTGCCAGAGGAGGATTTGCATCGCCATAAGGGTCCCAAAGCCGATATCCCCGGTGATGACGAGGTAGCCGCCGTAGCCCCAGTTGATGAGGGGTGCGGTGCCGATAAAGAGGTTGACGACGGCTTCGGAGCGGAACCACCAGCGGTCCGCGACCATCCCGGACATCGCGAGCTCGCCATTGCGCTGGCTGAATTTATTCCATTCGCCATCTTCGCGGACGAATGCTTTTACGACGCGGATGCCGCTGAGGGACTCATTGAGCTGTGTGTGGAGGCGTCCCCATTTCTGTCCGACTTTGTGGTACTTGGATGCCATCGGTTTCCAGATAAAGCTCCCGATGATACCGACGAACGGGACGGGGAGGAGGATAGCGAGGGCGAGTTTCCAGGAGAGGAGGAGTCCGGCGATCAGGGCACCGATAATGGTGAAGCTTCCGGTCATCAGGTACGGGACGCCATCAATGAGAAAGCCCCAGACGCGATCGGTGACTTGTGTGACGCGGCTGACGATACTGCCGACTTGCTTTTTGTCGAAGAACGACATTTGGAGATGTTCGAGTGCCTGGTAGATGTCACCGCGGAGGTCTTTGGCGACATTTGCGCTGAGGTAGCTCGAGTTGTAGTTTTTGAACCACTGGAGTGCGGTCGCAATCAGCATCGCAGCAAAGAGCGCGCCGACGCAGGCGATGAGGTCTGGGATGGCGCGTGGGGCGCCGACTTTCGCGAGGACATCATCGGTGAGTGTGCGTGTCAGGAAGGGGCGTGCAAAGGTCTCGATACTGGTCATCAGGATGGAGCTGCCGATGACGAGGGTGGTCGAGAGTTTGTAGGGTCCGAGGTAGCCGAGGATGCGTCGGAAGACTTGGCCGCGTTTGACGCAGGCGGGGCAGCGTCCATCTTTTTCGGGGAGGCGTCGTCCGCAGGTGGTGCAGCGGATTTGTTCAAAGGCGAGCTTGATGTTGAGGGGTTCGCCTTTTGCGAGCTGTTCGATGCCGCGTGCGAGCTCGGAGAAGCGGGGCGCGGCTTGGGATGTGAAGGCTGCGACGGCGATGGTGCCTTGGTCTTTTGTGCGGACCTCGAGCTTTGCGCCGCCGACGAGGGCTTCGGTGCGTGCGGATTTGATGTTTGTGAGTGGGATGTGGAGGCGTTGGGAGCCGCCGCGGAATCCAACGGAGACGCCGGTTGCATCCACGCGCACGATTTCCTCACCGAAGGCAAGGTTTTCGGTCAGAAGGAGGTCGGCGACTTCTTCGAGGTCAATGGTTGGTTGCATAGGATATAGGGATGTGCCACGCGACATCCGCGGGGCGATGTTTGTACTTTGTATAAGCCAATGGTTATTATGCGGCATGTGGGGTGTCTGAGGTATTTCACAATTGTCGGATGGGGGATTGGAGGATTTGGCAGGAAGCGTACCCGTAGCGAACGAAATTGTTCCCATGCATAACGGACTTGGAATGAACATCGGGAATCTGTCCCGTTTATCGCTGGCGAAGACGCGCTCGATCAGCCCGGAGAACTTTACGGGAGCGAAGGGTGGCGGTGCACAGTCTGTAGATGGCCCTGCAGCGGCATGTGCGCGTGACCTCGGCAAGGGTTGGAAGATTAGCCCATATGTGCGGATTCCCGCGGGGACGACATTTACGCTGGCGGAGATCGATGGCCCGGGTGCGGTTCAGCAGATCTGGATGACGCCGACGGGGACGTGGCGATACAGCATTTTGCGTGTTTATTGGGATGATGAGAAGACGCCTAGCATCGAGTGTCCAGTGGGTGACTTCTTTGGGATGGGCTGGGGACAGTATGCGCATTTGAACTCGCTCGCGGTGTGTGTGAATCCGGGTTCGGCGTTCAATTGGTATTGGGAGATGCCATTTCGCAAGAAGGCGCGGTTTACCATCGAGAACATCGCCGACGATGAGATGACGCTGTATTACCAAATTAATTATGTGCTGACGGATGTTCCGGATGATGCGGCGTATCTGCATACGCAGTTTCGGCGCACGAATCCGTTGCCGTACAAAGATGTGTATACAATCCTCGATGGCGTCTCTGGCCACGGGCACTATGTTGGGACATACATGGCGTGGGGTGTGAACAACACGGGCTGGTGGGGTGAGGGCGAGATAAAGTTCTTCCTGGATGGCGATGGTGAGGACCCGACGATTTGCGGAACGGGCACGGAAGACTACTTCTGCGGGTCGTACAACTTCGATATTGGTGGGCAGTACACAACA
>JBJTQN010000176.1:0-7631 GCA_046075665.1 Armatimonadota bacterium
GGGGCGCCCGAATCAGGAATCTTGTGCTTACGCTTGAGATTCGTTTCGATTTCTGTCTTTGTCTTGTCCATCAGGCTCATCGAGCGGGACTGCACCGTGATGCTGTTGATGTTTTCCATTCCAAACAGCCGGCGCATCGCAGAAGTAACTGGAACATAAGCGGCGTCATCCGGGTTACGGAAACCCGTACCGCCCTTTTCCTTCAACACTCCAATTACTTCAAAGGTCTGACCGTTGACGCGAACTTGCTTACCAACGGGATCGGCACGGTCAAAGATGTCTTTTGCGACATTCGAGCCAAGAACAATCACACGCTTGAGCGACCGCACTTCAGACTGATTGAAGAAGCGTCCCTTTGCAACGGGATGATTCTGCACCGTCGGGTAATCCTGGCCCGTGCCGGTCACCGACTTTGCATCATTTTTGTTCGCATACTTGATCGTTGCGTTACGGTTGACTGTCGGGACGACTGCTTTGACAGTAGGGCAGTTACGGATGATGTAATCAGCATCCTCAAGCTTGAGCGTCGTACTGGAGCCACCACCAAACGAGATGCCTCCCCGGCGTTGCGATCCGGGGAAGACTGTCATCACGTTTGTACCAAGCTTTTGGATACTCTCCGCTACGGCAGCACGGGATCCCTCACCAATCGCGATCGCGATGATTACGGCGCCCACACCGATAATCACGCCAAGCATCGTCAAAAATGAGCGAAGTTTGTTTGCTCCGAGGCCGTTGAAGGCCATCTCGATACTGACGCCAAAGGCTCCCATGCGGCTACCTGATGATGGCGGCGCCGGTGGCTTGGCTACCGGAGGAGAGGTTGTGGGGGCTGCCATGTTACCGGCGACCTCCACCGCCGCCACCCATGCCACGCATTCCACCGCCAAATGGTGAACCACCACCCGGAGTCGTCGGCGTCGGCTCAATCGTCTGTGTGATGACCTTGACGCCGTCTGCGATTGCGTTGCCATCACTTGACTTGATTTCGGTGTAGTCATTACCGACAACACCGGGCTCCACCTTGATCTTCTTTAGCTTGACATCAATCAGTGCATCCGGGTCCGCAGCCGCAGGATTCTTCGGATCTACAGGCGCCGTCTTTCCGCCCTCACCGATTTCAACAAACTTGCCATCGTTATCTTCCCGGACGGCTTCGTTTGGAACACGGACTGCACTCTCCGTCTTTTCCATCACAAACTCGCAGGTTGCGTTCATACCTGGCTTGAGCAATGCAAAGGTAGGTACCGAGTTGTCGACTTCGACACGGACATGCACGGACGTCACATTCTGCAAAACGACTGCCTGGGGATCAATACGGATGACCTTGCCTTCAAATGGCATCCCGGGATACGCCTCGATAGCAACATCCACGTTCTGCCCTTCTTCAACAGCAGCGATATCTGTTTCATCAACGGTTACATCGACGTACATCTTGGATGTATCGCCGATTTGGAGGAGATTTTGACCTGCTGAGTTCATTCCCAGTGCAGAGGCAATAATGGTTCCCTGCTCGGCAAACTTCTGCAAAACAACTCCGTCCATTGGTGCACGGATAATGGTTCTCGCCAGGCTTGTCTCAGCATTGAAGCGACCAGCCTTGGCACGGGCAATCGTCGCTTTGTTTGCATCGATATCGAATTTTCTGATGTCGTTGTTCAACAAAGCCGCGTTTGATTGCGCAACCGTCATCTCTGCGCGAGAAAGTGCCGCTTTGGATACAAGCAGGGATGATTCTGCCTCGCGGACAGCATTTTCCCGGTTTTTGACATCCACGGCACTGGCCTGCGCCTGATCATAAGCAGCCTTTGTTTGTGCTATCCGTGAGTCTGCAGCCTCGACGGTTGATTTCAGCTCCTGTTCGATGGTATCGACCTTGGTGCGGGCCGTCTGTACCGATGCCTCCGTAACTTCTACGTTTGCCTGCGCAGTGTCGACGGCCTGCTGTGAAACAAATCCCTTTTCGAGGAGAGATTTTTGTCGATCGAGGTTCAATCCAGCATTGCGTCGGTTGGCCACAGCCTGATCCAATGCGGCCCGCGCAGACACACGCTGCTGCTGCAATGTCGCATCGAGCTGCCTTCGGTTAGTCAGCGCCTGATCGTAGTTTGCACTGGCACTTGCGATAGCAGCCTTTGTCAGCTCCGGCTGTGCATCAGATTGTAGCTTAGCCGTTTGTAAGCGTGTCTCAGCAACCTTTACGTTTGCCTTCGCGGAAAGTAATGCAGCCTGAGCATCCTTTACAGAGATGCTACTTTGACGTACTTGAAGCTCGTAGTTCTTACCAGATTGCGCCTCGCGCGCTTTCGCACTGACTTCATCCGCTCTGGCATTATTCAATGTTAGCTGGACATCAAGGGGGTCGATTCGTGCAAGCACCTCATCTTTTTTGACGCGTGAGCCAACATCGACGCCAAGGAAGGCCAGCTCACCACCGGCACGTGCCTTGATATCGACAACTTTCCAAGCCTGGAGAGTTCCCGTGGCACTGACGGTCTTCTTGACTTCCCCGGTATCAACAGCAGTCAATTTATACTGTGTCTTGCCAGCACCGGCGGTAGCGGATGTCTTTGACTTCCACCAGAATCCACCGCCAACCAGTACGACTGCGGCGACTATTCCAATTACTTTTCGGTTCAAATCTGCTACCTCGAAACATCTGAATCACCGGAGGATGCCAATAAACAGGAACAACTCCAGCGGGTTCACCCATTAAAACGCATTTACACATGGGATGGTTCGACATTGTTTACGAACATCCCTTATCAACAAGCATCATCTGCGTCCACACGATGCGACGATGTACACAAATGTAAAAAGCCCGGATGTTTCCGGGCTTTGTTGACAATCTATTGCGGACCTTACAGCGTGCGCCTGCGGACACGCGCTCCGCGGCGACTGGATGCAATCTCAAGACTAGGATCTGCATCGTAGCCTTCACGGGCAACAGGCGTTGGCCCTGCAAAACCAACCGTTGCACGAGGCGCCAGCTGGTTTGACAACCGGTCGAGCAACATCGTAAGCGTTTCGATCTCATCATGCGTCAGAGCTTCCGCTGCCTTGGCAACGCGTGCAAGGCGAGCGGATGCAGCATCTGATAAGAGCTCTTCCATCTCAGGTGTCAGGCGCAAACGGGAGATACGGCGGTCCAGCGGATCCTGAATGCGGACCACGTGGCCAGCCTTGAACAACTTGTCGACCATTTGCGACACAGCAGGAAGCTGAACGTCAAGCGCCTTCGCAACATCTACCATTTTGGAGTCTGGCAGCCGTCCGATGACTTGTAGCAGACGCAAGTGGGATGCTGGAAGCGAGCGCATCTCTACGTTTGCAGATGGACGCAAGAAAATACGGCTACTCATTCGCATCGCGCGGTCGAGTTCTTCAATAGGTGATTGACGAATCTGTTCTCTAATATTCATAATCTGCCCCGTTCCACACTTCCTAGTATCGGCACACACCAAAGAATACTGCATCAATTTATACAATGTCTAGATGCAGAACAAAACCAGACACAAGAAAAATGCTAGACTTTCGTCATGTCAACCGAAAAGTCAGATAATTCTACCAGTGTCCGTAATCGTATTGATGCCATCCGCGCCCGTGTAGAAACCGTCATCGTTGGTAAGCGCGAAATTGTCAACCTTGCCCTCTGTGCCATCCTGACCAACGGACACATCCTCATTGAAGACACTCCAGGAGTCGGAAAGACGACGCTCGCCAAGGCACTCGCCACTGCACTTGGCTGCGATATCAGACGAATTCAGTTCACACCGGATCTTCTTCCTGCTGATGTAACCGGTTCATCTATTTTCAATTCAACAACAAGAGAGTTCGAATTCCGCCCGGGACCGGTTTTCACACAAGTACTTCTTGCGGACGAGATCAACAGGGCCACGCCGAAAACTCAGGCTGCCTTGCTCGAATGTATGGAAGAACGACAGGTTACCGTTGATGGCACCACCTATCCGGTTCCATCGCCGTTCTTTGTCATCGCGACGCAAAACCAAATCGAACATGCCGGCACATTCCAGCTTCCCGCAGCGCAGCTGGACCGCTTCCTGATGCGTGTTCACATGGGCTACCCATCGGCATCGGATGAAATTGCCATCCTTACAAGCCAACAATCAGCAAACCCGATTGACTCGCTCCAGCCTGAGTCAAACGCTGGCGAAATATCAACTCTGCAAACACACGTCCGCAATGTTCACGTCGATCCAAGCATCCATTCCTACATCGTTGCAATCGTCGGCGCAACCCGCTCCGATGCACGTATCGATATTGGTGGCTCGCCGCGAGGCTCACTGGCATTGTTACACGCAGCTCAGGCCTGGGCGGCGATCGCAGGGCGTAACCATGTCCTTCCTGACGATGTCAAAGCGCTGGCAATCCCGATTCTCGCACACCGTATCTCTCTGAGCGGGGATGCGTTTGCAAAGGGACTTACTGAGCGGGATGTCCTATCGAGCATTCTTTCGACAGTAGCGGTACCTAAAGCGTAACCGCACGTGATTGACACTCACTGCCACCTCAATACTGAACCACTCTGGTCTGACCGCGATCACTGGAAACAATCACTGGGCAAACTGGATGCCATGATTGTCGTCGGGTTTGACCGGCTGTCAAGCGAGCGCGCGATGGTTTTGGCGGAACAACATGAGAATGTGTACGCTGCCATCGGTTTCCATCCAGACACTGCTCTCGAGTGGAATGATGACGAAGGTGAGTGGCTCCGTTCTGCGGCTACCAGTCCTAAGGTTGTCGCAATCGGCGAAATTGGATTTGACCTCTACAGGCGGCATGACACCATCGATGCTCAGTGGAATGCTCTCCGGGCACAACAGGCCATCGCACGCGCCACGGGACTTCCAGTTATCTATCATTGCCGTCCTACCGTGGATACAAACGATGCCTACGACCTCCTGACACCCCAGCTAATTACCGAAGCATCTGATATCAAATCCGTTGTCCACTGCTTTGGGGGAAGCCGTGAGAATGCGGATGCACTTTGGGAAGCGGGATTTTACACCGGTTTTGATGGCCCATTGACCTATAAAAAGAGCACGATGCTTCGCGAGATCGCGGCAGTCTGTCCAGTAAACCTGATGTTGGTAGAGACCGATGCACCCTATCTCTCGCCAGAGCCCCTGCGCGGTAAATTCCCGAATCTACCGGATCGGGTTACGCTGGTTGCAGAAAAACTGGCTGAAGTGCGTTCAATGCCGGTGGATGCGTGCATCGCCCAGGTTGATGCCAATGCACGTGAACTATTTACTGGTATCGCGCGTTGAACATTGACAGGTGTTTCTGGGAACAATCCCGACAAACACGACGGTAAGGTTCAATATAATGGCAGCACGCTACACCAAATACTCCCGGTCCAAGCCACCTGCTTCCACTACGGGTGGCCTGTATCAACGCACCAGCTCTCCGCGGTCTCCACGCAGCCACCAATCTGACCGTGTCCTCTTGTTAAGCCTTGTTGCAAGCCTTGCGCTGCACTTCATCCCGGGTGTTCGTTGGGTCACGTACCCGCTTCGTCTACTTGTGACGTTTATACACGAAGGCTTTCATGCATTCGCGACACTGCTTACAGGTGGCTCTGTCCACGCAATCAATATCGAGCCTGGTGGAAGCGGAGTAACACTGTCATCCGGTGGATTCAACCCAATCATCGCCAGTGCCGGCTACCTCGGCGCCACACTATATGGAGCTTTCATTCTATGGATGCTTCGAAGAGGTGCACATGGCTCACGCCTTCTTGGCCTTACGGCGATCCTAGTTGGACTCGCAACCGTCGGTGGCATCCTTCATCCATTCACCCTGCTCTCGGAATTGCTGATCACCGCAGCCCTGATGGGTCTTGCCACTAAGCTCCCACGCCAGGCAGCAAACTGGGCGGCATCGTTTGTCGGTGCGCAGTTCGCAATGAACGCTCTCATCGACTTGAACACCCTTTGGGTGCTTTCGGTTTCGGGTACGACTCCCACCGATGCGCAAAATATGTTCAAGATGACAATGATTCCCGCAGGCTTTTGGGCAACCTTGTGGTTTGGAATGTCCCTTTGGATCCTTTGGAGAATGGTCATCCGCCCCGCTGTTAAAAGCAGCTGATGAAGCAGCCAACAGTAGCGTCTGTATTCTATTTCCGCATGGGCAGAATGTTTCTTCTCTCCATTGGCTGCTTTGTATTTGTCGCTTTGACACCACTGGCCATCCTGTTGGCTTCCAAGTCAGGAATAGCAGGCATCCTGTTTCAATTGGTTTGGGTCACCGCAAACCTGCTGTTCTTTGACACCGGATTTATCTGGACGCTTCGCGCACTGATCAGCCCGAACAATCCAGCGCTCACGATTTCAGAACACGGGATTACGGACTACGCATCCGCATTTAGCGCAGGGTTTATCCCGTGGGATGCCATCCACTCTGTTACCATCGGCCCGGTGGTCACGATTACCATCAAAGACTCGAAGTTGACATTGCGTAACATCCCGCCCATCCAGCGTTGGTTTCAAGCGACCAATATAGCCTGCTTTGGAGGTGTGATGTTCTCGACCTCGTTACTCAGTGCCACTCTCTCCGAGCTCGAAACAGCCTTTGCGGATGGCTATCAACGCTGGTCAGCAGGGTCATCCGAGGACTGATTCCCCGCTGAATCACCTCTTAACTTTGCCAATCTGTCGGCCAATTTGGCCTCAACTCCGTGACGGGTCGGCTCGTAGAAAAACTGCCCGAGCACAGAATCAGGGAGATATTGCTGGGCTGCGTAGCCACCGGGAACATCGTGAGGGTAGACATAACCTGTCCCATGCCCAAGCGCCTTCGCACCTTTATAGTGGGCATCCCGGATATGCTTTGGCACTCCGCTGAAGTCCAGCTGTGTTACCGCAGCAGTCGCAGCACCAATCGCCTTTGTAGCGGCATTGCTCTTCGGGGCACACGCAAGCCATAGCGTGACATGACTAAGTGTCAATGCGCATTCGGGCATCCCAATGGTCTGCGTTGCCTGAAAAGCCGCCATCGCGAGCGGTAAAGATGAAACATCCGCACATCCGATATCCTCACTCGCAAGAATCACCAGGCGGCGCGCGATAAACCGGGGGTCTTCCCCAGCCTCAAGCATCCGGGCAAGGTAATAGACCGCCGCATCCGGGTCACTTCCACGAATACTCTTGATGAAGGCGCTAATCGTATCGTAGTGAGCATCCCCGGATTTGTCATACCCAATCGCACGCTGACCCAGCGCCGCTTCAATATCAGAGAGGGTAATTTCGCTCGATGGCTCCTCAACATAATCCGCCGCGGTCTCGAGTCCACCGAGGGCTGTACGGGCATCCCCGTTACACGCTGCCGATAAATACGTAAGGGCATCGGATGAAATCGAAAGGCCCCGGGCGCCAAGACCACGCTCTGCATCCGTGAGTGCACGATTTATGACCGCCGCGATGTCATCCGCAGTAATCGCTGTAAACGCAAATACACGCGCCCGTGACAGAAGCGGAGCATTCACCGCAAAGTAGGGGTTCTCCGTGGTCGCACCGATTAGAACAATCGTGCCGTCCTCGACATGGGGAAGAAACGCATCCTGCTGCGCACGATTAAACCGATGGATTTCATCCACAAAGAGCAAT
>JBJTQN010000177.1:0-12042 GCA_046075665.1 Armatimonadota bacterium
ATCGTTTTTTATCTTTACTAATAGCTAAGATATCAAGGGGTCCGGTGTCTGTTGGAAACTGCTTGCCGAGAACTCCATCCAACTCGAAAATGTCGTAGTCCTTACCGAACTCTGTGTTTGTCCAATTCTTAACCAGAAAATCTTCCAAATGTGCTTCCAATGCAAACGAAAACGGATCATCAATGTCGTGAGGAAGCGGTTCAGGTTCTTGACCAATAATGGTAGCAATCTCGTTTGCATATTGAGTGATATTGCTAACGGTTCCTATTGACCCCAATGAGCGACGAAGTTCAGGTGTTATGAGGGCTCGATCGATTTGATTTTGAGACCACTTGACCGACCGACGATGTGGGAGAATTCGATCTGGATGATACGCATACCCACCAGTCACTTCTCCGACGAAGTACTGTCCATTACCATTTGGGCTTAGAACAACATCCCCGATGGAGATTCCTTTGGCTACTGTCCATAAAGCACCACAGGCCAAGCCTGCACCTATTCTTGTCTTTTCAGGACGTATGGCTAAGTACTTTGGAATAAATGCTTTGTTGAACTGACGCCATTCATCTGGGAGGTGGTCTGTAAGGTCTTGGTCGATATCGTAGTGTGCACCGATGAATCCTTCAGCAATACACTGATCTGCATATGCGCTCTTTTGTCCAAGCATAACTCGGTAATAACTAGTCATATATGATTTATTCTCCGACCGGAAGTGTTCTTATGTGTGTCAATGCTTTGTCGGTTTGCGCGTTGTTACCCCCCCGCTACACCGTGACCTTCGGAGGGTTTCTTCCAATGACCGGGTACTGCTCGTAGTCCATGATGGTGCCGCTCACGCGCGGGGCGAGGTCGGAGAGGAAGAAGCAGACCGTTGCCGCCAGCTCATCGGGGTCGATAAGACTGCCACTCGGAGCCGTCGTCACCGGGAGGCGCTGTGGCCAGTTATCGGGCATCCCCTCAGCACGCTTTATCCTAATCTCGTTATCCGTCAACACCCAGCCAGGGTTAATCTGATTCACACGGATTCCATGCGGACCAAGCGAATCGCCGAGATTGCGCGTCAATGTGAGCAGCGCGCCTTTGCTAATTGAATACGCCAGCAGGTTTCGCTCGCCACACCAGGCATTTACAGAGCCGATATTCACAATCCGCCCCCCACCCGACGCCTTCATATGCGGCACAGCCGCCTGTATCAACATCAATGGCGCACGAACATTCACCGCCATCATGTTGTCGAACAGCTCAACCGATGTGTCATCCAGCACCGAGCGACCCGTGTTCGCGGCATTGTTGACGATGCCGTAGATAGAGCCAAATTTCCCGATGATTTGATCAATCAACATCCCCGGAACCGCAGGATTGGACAAGTCGCCGCTCACCGCAAACGATGCGCCAAGCTCTGCGCAAACCACATCCGCCGCCGCCTGGTCTATTCCATGAATAACCACCTGCGCGCCGCATGCAAGCGCACGACGGGCCGTTGCCTTGCCAATTCCCGAGACCGACCCCGTGATCAAAACCGGTCCACTAATCTGCATATGCATGCACCTTTTCACAAATCAGGCGCAGCAGCCCCTCGAGGTCGCCGCTTGCCGTCTGGAATGCCGTGTTGTCAATCGCAAGCGGAGCACCCAGCACCACCAGCGGCGCACCATAACTTGGACACGCAATCGCCTGCTCAAGCGTCAGACCACCCACCGCTTGCACAGGAATGCTCACCGCATTCACGACCTCACGCAGCTGATCAAGTGGACTCGGCATCCGCTCGCCACGCGCCGCATAGCCATTACGCTCATCAAAGCCAATATGGTGGATGACATAATCGCAGCCCAGCTCTTCAAGACGCTTTGCGGATGCGACCATATCGGGAGCCCCAAGGTTATCGCCCATCACTTTGACGCCAAAGTCGCGGCCGGCCTCGACAATACGCTTAATCGACTCCGGGTGCGCGCGTTCCATAACAACAACATGGGATGCGCCAGCCTTTGCCATCACTTCTGCTTCCAAATACGCACCATCCATTGTCTTTAGGTCAGCAACAATCGGCGTGTTTGGAAACTCGCGGCGCAGCGCACGTACGGCGTGCACACCTTCGGCAAGGAGCAACGGTGTACCGGCTTCGAGCCAGTCGACGCCTGCGCGCATCGCAATCTCAGCGGTCTTTAATGCTTCATCAAGGTCGATCAGGTCGAGGGAAATCTGGACAATCGGTTTCATATAAATGGTGTCTTTCTTCTCAATGTAGGTTCAGGCCGGGAAATGCTGTTGAACCTTACGACGGACAAAGTCAACGCTTCGCTTTAGCTCATCGATGCCATTCATGCCATCTTCGATGCTAATCCAATCCGGAGTACGCCCTGCATCAATGAGCCTTGTGAAAATCGCATCATAGTCATTCAGACCCTTGCCGATTTCCCCGTGGGAGAGGCGGCTTGCGTACCCGATAGCATCATTTTCCTCATTTCGCAGATCTTCAATCGTGCCATAAAGCAGCGTCCGGTCGGATGCGTGCATCGTGATAACGCGGTGCTTCACGACATCAAGGACATCAAGAGGATCTTCTCCCGCGAGGAAGGCATTGGATGGATCGTAGTTAATCATAAAGCGCGGGTGGTCGATACGGGCGATAAGGGCAGCGATGCGCTCGGATGACTGCGCCCATTCGGGGTAGGTCCAATAGTTGTCCTTGTAGTGATTTTCGAGGATGAGGGTGATGTCATAGTCATCCGCTACTTTTAGACAAGCTTCGATAGCGCCCGCGACGCGGTCAAGCCCCTGTTCGGTGCTGAGGTCGGGTCGTCGCTGCCCGGAGAGAACGCGGCAGTACTTGCCATCGAAGGCGGATGTAAGCTTAATCCACTCAATTTCCTTGGCGATTTCGGCATCGATGTCTTCGCTGGTAAAGTCAGGCGAGCAGCAAAGCATCGGCATTTGGATGCCGTGTGCATCGAGGCGCGCGCGGATATCAGCAATCCACAACGGGTCGGTTTCCATAAAGCCGGCGTAGAACTCAAGGCCATCCACTCCGAGGGTGGATGCCAGCTCAATCCACTGCGGGACGGTCATTGTTTTGTGGATGCAGAGCTCATCCATATAGCATTTTGGAAACGCGGCGATACTGGGTTGGTTCATGAAGGTGGATTTCCGGACAGGTGATGATGTTCCAGCGGGATTCGGCGGTGAATACAATGGCGGAACCTGGAATCGCTGTAATTGTAGCGTGGATTCGGGGCGGCGGTTGGTAGAATCCGTGCTGTGATTACCGCAGAAATTGTTTCCATTGGAACGGAGCTGCTGCTCGGGCAGATTCTGGACTCAGATGCGCCATTTTTGGCACAGCGTTTGTCGGCGCTTGGCGTGAATGTATTTTTCCGGACAACGGTTGGCGACAATGCGGTGCGTGTTGGCGATACGTTGCGGCAGGCCTTGTCGCGCGCTGACATCGTAGTGTGTATCGGCGGGTTGGGTCCGACGCAGGATGACTTGACACGGGATGCGATAGCGGGTGCGCTTGGCGTCCCACTCCAGCGTGACCCGAAGCTGGTCGCGCATCTGACGGAGTGGTTTGCGCGCAAGGGGATTCTGCAGCCGAAGCCGAGTATTTTCCGTCAAGCGGATGTGCCTTTGGGCGGGATTCCGATGCCAAACAGTTACGGGACAGCGCCTGGGCTTTGGGTTGAGCACGGTGGCAAGGTTGTGGTTGCGCTTCCCGGACCACCGAGTGAGTTTGAGCCGATGGTAGAGGCGGAGCTCCTTCCGATGCTGCGTCGGTACTTGGGGACATCCGAGCAGGTCATCGTCAGCCGCACACTGCGCCTCGTGGGCATGGGCGAGGCTGAGGCGGAGTCCATGCTGTTGGACTTGATGAAGGGTTCAAATCCAAGTGTTGCACCGTATGCAAAACAGGCTGAGGTTCAGCTGAGGGTTACGGCTAGTGCTGTGACATCGGATGCCGCGAATGCATTGATTCAGCCGGTTGTGGATGAGATTAAGTCGCGACTTGGCATTGCGGTTTATTCCGATAATGATGATGATTTGGAAACCCGTGTTGTGATGATGTTGGTTGAGCGTGGCGAGTCGGTGGCGACGGCGGAGTCGTGTACCGGTGGGCTGCTTGCGGAGCGTCTGACGGCGGTTCCTGGGTCGAGCGAGGTCTTTGGGACAGGTGTTGTGGCGTATTCCAACGAGACGAAAGTTGGGTTGGTTGGTGTGCAGCAGGCGACATTGGATGCTGTCGGGGCGGTTTCCCACGATGTCGCAGCGGAGCTGGCGCTCGGAATTCGCAAGGTTTCTGGCGCGACATATGGCATTGGGATCACGGGTATTGCGGGTCCGGGCGGCGGCTCGGATGGCAAGCCGGTTGGGTTGGTTTATATTGGGCTTGCGCATCCGGATGGCCTTGATGTAATCCGTACGGTGCATACGGGTTCCCGTCAGGATGTCCGTTTGCGGAGCACACAGCAGGCGCTTGGGATGTTGCGATCTGCCATTTTGCGCCGCAGCGGCTCATCTCTCTAAATTCTCTCTTTAAAGCAAACAAATGTTTGTTATAATGGTCGTCAGGTACTTACATCATCATGCGTCTATTTTTGTCTCTCCCCTTGTCTCCAGTTGTTCTGGATGCGCTTATAGCCGTTCAGGAGCAGCTGGTTGCAGTAGTAGGCAAAGAGCATTTGAAGCTGGTGAAGCCTACGGATTTTCATTGCACATTGTTGTCGCTTGGCGACCGTGATGCTGGTCAGTGGGAGGGTGTTGTGGATGCATCGGTTGTGGTTGCAGACTCTGGTCATCCCTTTGATGTGCGTATTTCCGGTGTGAAATCATTTCCTAAGGTGGGTCCTTCGCGCACGGTTTTATGTCCGCTTGTCGGTGATGGGCTCGCGGAGTGGCAGAAGCTGATTGGGGTTGCGGAGCCTTGGTTTATCCCGATGGGAGTGCCGAAGTCTGGTGGTTTACAGCCGCATATTACGCTTGCTCGGGTTAGTCCCAAAGGGGATGGCGCTCACGTCGCGGCATCGCTTGCGGGTTTATCTCTTGATGTCAGCTGTCTTGTCGATTGCATCGAATTGGTTGAGACATTTCTCGAACCAACAGGTGCGCGTCATGAGGTGCGGATGCAGTTTCCTTTAGGTGGTGGGGCATAGAAATATTTTCTGCATTTTGTAGTAATGGGTGCTTTTCGCGCGTTAAGTAAAATGAGTGGATTGTGCAAGCCATGTTGTCGTGATGATTTCCGTGTTGCGGTGTTGTTCCGGATGGATCTGGAACGAAGCGATGTTGATGTGGCGTTGCCATTTAGTTAGCAATGGAAAGGGTTTGTTTTGATTTCCTGAAAATCAATCGTCAGCCTTTCCGCTTTGCGGTGGTATTCCAGAGTGATCTGGTGATGTAGGATTTGCTCACCTCTTATGGGTGTGGATTAGGTGTTGGTGGCTTTGCCATCGTGTTTGGTGATTTCGAAGGGACAGATGAATTATGGATAAGGCAAAGGCACTTGAAGTTGCGACAGCGCAGCTGGAGAAGCAGTTTGGTAAGGGAATTCTCGTGCGCATGGGCGAGCGTTCTGCAGAGGCGATTGAAGTGATTCCAACCGGTTCACTCGCGCTTGACCTGGCGCTGGGTGTTGGTGGAATTCCCCGTGGTCGCATCACTGAGATTTACGGCGCAGAGTCATCCGGTAAGACAACCATCGCGATGCAGGTTGTTGCTGAAGCGCAAAAGCAGGGTGGAATTGCAGCGTATGTGGATGTCGAGCATGCAGTTGACCCGGTTTATGCCAAAGCGATTGGTGTGGACATTGATAATCTCCTGATTTCGCAGCCGACGACGGGTGAAGAGGCGCTTGAAGTCGTTGATGCGTTGATTCGCTCAAATGCCGTCTCGGTTGTGGTTCTTGACTCTGTCGCAGCGCTTGTCCCCAAGGCTGAAATCGAGGGTGAGATGGGAGATTCCCACGTCGGTCTTCAGGCACGCTTGATGAGCCAGGCACTCCGCAAGATCACGGGTTCGCTCAACAAGACCAACACATCCGCTGTGTTTATCAACCAACTGCGTGAGAAGATTGGTGTGATGTTTGGAAATCCTGAGACGCAACCAGGTGGTCGTGCGTTGAAGTTCTATTCATCCGTGCGCCTCGATGTCCGCCGTATTGAGACCCTCAAGATTGGCAATGACATGGTTGGTATTCGTACACGTGTCAAGGTGGTCAAGAACAAGGTTGCACCACCGTTCAAACAGGCCGAATTCGACATCATGTTTGGCCAAGGTATCTCTCGTGCTGGTTCGCTGATTGATATCGGAACCGAGCTTGGCGCCATTACCAAGGCAGGTGCCTTCTACTCCTATAAGGGTGATCGTCTTGGCCAGGGCCGTGAGAACGTCCGAAAGTATCTAGAAGAACATCCGGAAATCATGGATGCCATCGATGCTGAAATCCGCAACTCGGGTAAGGCTGATGAAGTGTTGACACTGGGTTCTGCAGTCGAAGATTAATAATTATAGATGAATACGGGCGGCGGGGTATCTGGGAGGCTTTCTCCTCGATAGCTTGCCGCCGCTTCGATTTAGGGTATGGATTGTGTTTCCGTCGACAGGTGTTGGCAAACTTGTCACCTGCACTTTGCGGCAGCTGCATAGTGCTAGGCTAGATAACAAAATGGCAGCATACCCCTTCGGATACACAGCCACATTTCATAGGTGTTCTCACTACGAGAACCAAGTAGACCATTCTTCCCGTGCACCGCCTCGTATGCATCGATTTTGTCCGCGTGTTGCAGCGATAGCCCGATGTGATTTACCAAAATGCATCAAGGCGGCTGAACATCCCAAAGGTGAGACATTCAACCGACCGAGTAGTTCGCTCTTGGAGTTGAGAAGAATTTACTTCCCGTGCACCGCCTCGTATGCATCGATTTTGTCCGCGTGTTGCAGCGATAGCCCGATGTCATCGAGCCCATTCCACAAACAATGCTTTCGGAAAGGGTCGACGGCAAAGGATGCAGAAAAGCCACTCGGACCAACAACCGTCTGCGACTCCAAGTCAACAGTAACTTCTGCGCCAGGGTTTGCCTTCAGGATGCCGAGAAGGGTATCAACCTCTGCTTCCGTCAGTATGACCGGTAGGATGCCGTTTTTATAGCAGTTGTTATGGAAGATGTCGGCGTAGCTTGGTGCAATCAATGCACGGAAGCCGTAATCCAGTAACGCCCACGGGGCATGCTCGCGGCTTGAACCACATCCAAAGTTCTTGTTCGCAACCAGAATTTCAGCACCTGCAAGACTTGCAGCATTCAACTCAAAGTCAGGACTTGGTGTGGTGCCATCCTCAAGATAGCGCCAGTCGAAGAAGAGAAACTGACCAAAGCCAGTCCGTTCAATACGCTTCAGGAACTGCTTGGGAATTATCTGGTCGGTGTCCACATTGACGCGGTCGAGAGGAGCGGCAATAGATGTGACAGAATGAAACGGAGTCATGGGTAAATGATAACGCCCGGATGCATCCCATGCACCAAAAGTTCCAGCCTGATGTGCTATCTATCGGCGTTCACATTGTTTGGTCACGTCGCGTTGCGTCAGGTTTGCGCGACATTCACGCATCGTGATCACCAGAATACGTGACATCTTTTCCATCGCTGGCAAACCGCTGCCGCATCACATCGATGGCGTCCCGGTTCGCATCCACTAAAATCGCATCGCGCCCATGTGCAAGACAGCTTGCGCCCAGCGTACCGCTACCCGCAAAGAAATCGGCACACAAGGCTCCGGGGGCGCTGTGAACCGTTACGATGCGGTCGATAATCGTTCGCGGTTTTTGCGTTGGATAGCCAGTCTTTTCCTTACCCGTCGGACTAACGATGGTATTCCACCAGACATCGGTGGGAATCTTCCCACGCTCAGCTTTTTCTGCGCCGACAAGGCTTGGCGCCATATAAGGAATACGGTCGCTTGCTTCGAGGTCAAACACGTAATTCTCCGGGTCACGCGTATACCAGAGGATGTTGTCGTGTTTTGGAGCCCATTTACGCGACGGCCGCCCGCCGTAGTCATACGACCAGATAATCTCATTCTGGAAGGACTGACGACCGAAAATCTGATCACACATCACTTTGGCGTAGTGCACCTCGCGATAGTCCAAGTGCAGAAAAAAGCTTCCATTCGGAGTTAAAAGGTCACGCATCAGAGCTATTCGCTCGCGGAGATAGTCGATAAAGTCATCCCCAAAGCTGTCATCGTAGGATGCACTCTCAATCGCTTCTGTGCGATAACGCTTGCCAGCAAATCCGGTGCGGTCACCGTCATCATCGGCGATACTCCGCATCCGCTGGCGTTGCTGAACCTTACCGGTATTGAAAGGCGGATCGATATAAATGAGGTCAATCGGTTTGCCCTGATAAGCCTTGAGGAAAGCTAGGTTATCTGAGTGATGGATGCTGATGGTACTCAATTATTGGCCTTCTTCAGGGTTGGCAGAGGATTACCGTTTGCTTTCCAGTATGCGAGAACAGCTGTCAGCAAGGCATCACGGATACTGGGCTCCGCGGCGGCAAGCTCCTGACGTTCGCCGCGATCGTTTTTCATATAGTAAAGCTCTACCGCACGGTTACCCGGGACATTCGCTGCACCGCCATCGAGTAGCCACTCCTCATGGTACACAAACAACTTGTAATCGCCTCTGCGAATCACCGTTACCGGCCGAGTTCGAAAGATTGCATCCCTCCCGCGGATAACCGGTGTATCCAGATAGCCAGGGAAGTGCCAAAAAATCGACCGCTCCTCTTTCAGGTCGCTACCATCAAATGTTGGTACGAGTGAAAGACCATCAAGTTTCCATGCAGGATCTATTTTGCCTCCCGCGATGTCACAAACGGTTGGAAACAGATCAACCAGAGTGACGGGCGAATAGCAGGTAGCATTTGGTTTGGTGTGACCTGGCCAGTCGATAATCAACGGAACCCGGATGCCACCTTCGTAGTAACTCCCTTTGTTTCCGCGGAGGGGCTCCTGTGTTGACTGCTGAGTGGCTCCGTTATCGGATGTAAAGATAACCACGGTCTCGCGTCCCCGTGTGAGGGCGCGGATTTCTTTGATGAGGGTGCCGACGGCATCATCGAAATCAGCAAGACACGCGGCATACTTGAGTTTCTGGCCACTAAGACCCCGTTTACGCAGGCGGTCTATGGTTGCTGTACGGGCTTCAAGCGGTGTGTGAATACCGTGGTACATCACTGCTGCAAACCAAGGTTTATCCGTTTGCTCTTTGGCCCAGGATGTTACATCAGCGTTGGTGGAAAACATCCCCTTGGGGTCAGCGATGTCCGTTGTAGGTAATGCAGCTGTAACTTTGCGCATTTCCAGTGCATCCCGGAACACAGCGAAGCCCTGCTCGATGGGCGTTGCGCCATCGGGTCCGCCGAGGTGCCATTTGCCAAACAATGCAGTCGCGTATCCCGCGGCTTTGATAGCTTTCGCGATAGTGGGAGCGGTTGGAGCGATTCCGCTTTTGTTAGGCACGGGTTCGAGGCGCATCTCGGCGAGTGGTCCGCGCTTGGTGCTGTCAACGGCATAAACGCCGTGGCGTGCGGTGTATTGTCCTCTGATGAGGCAGGCTCTACTCGGTTGGCAGTTTGCCGCTGCGACGTAACCCTGTGTATAGACGATTCCAGTCTTGGCAAGCGCATCGATATTAGGTGTTTCATAGGCGCTATCGTTGTAGCCGACATCCTTCCAGCCAAGGTCATCAGCGACGATTAGCAAAATGTTTGGTTTGTCCGCTGCCCGGGTTGGACTGCAATTGAGCATGAGGCAAAGCAAGGCACAGAGGGAGCACAGCAGCTGTGGGAATTTCACTTTCCAGTCCCCAGAATAATGAAATCATGCATCACAGCAAGCAAAGTGTTTGGCTTATCCGCTGCTCGGGATGGACTGCTGGTGCATGTGATGCAGACTGCTGCTAGGAGTGCCACCATCACACTTCGGAATTCCAACCCCTTTGTCCAAGTCATTAACGCAGCTTCCCATCTCTAAGCTGTGCCAACATCTCTTTCATACGGGTGATCACATCTGGATTTGCTGCCGCCACGTTACGGTCCTCATGCGGGTCGGCATCGAGGTCGTAAAGCTGATCAGCAAGCAGGTTTCCGGTCTCTGTTCCCGTAAGGGGTTGAAAGGCAGCTCCCTTGCCTGCCGGGATCAACTTCCATTTCTCCCATCGCAACGCTAGCCGCCCAGCATGTTCAACAATGTAATTCCGTTTGCTTGGACCTGTTCCGCGCAGCGCATCACTGACATCCAAGCCATCTCCGATTATTGAGGATGATCTATGTGGCCCCAAAATGTGGTCAAAGGTTGTCAGCATGTCCACCAGGCTGATCATCGAATCCGAGACCCGACCGGAGGTTGCCTTTCGTACATCCCCTGATGTCACACGCTGTCCCGCGGGCCAGCGGACGAGAAAAGGCACCCGCGTTCCGCCTTCGAAGAGGCTGTATTTCCCACCGCGCAGCGGTCCAGCTGGTTTATGGTCACCAAGAAGCGCAACCGCCTGGTCCTCATAGCCATCATCCACCACCGGGCCATTGTCGCTGGTGAAAACCACCATTGTGTTGTCCGAAAGCCCGTTTTTATCCAGCGCTTTCAGGATTGCGCCAACCTGTGCATCGAGCTGGAGGATCGCATCCCCGCGCGGGCCCATCCCGGACTTACCTGCAAACCGCTTATGTGGAACCCGAGGAACGTGGATGTCATGTGTTCCGATGTATAGAAAAAACGGTTTCCGCTTGTGTTGCTCGATGTAGGATGTCGTCTCCCGGATGATGGTGTCGGCGATATCTTCATCCACCCACAGCGCTTTTTTCCCGCCTGTCATCCATCCGATGCGCCCGATGCCATTGACGATAGTCATGTCATGGCCATGCGAATGCTTTTGTTTGAGGAGTTCCGGGTTATCGCGCCCGGTTGGCCAACTTCCTATCTTTTGTTTGTAGTCCACTTGTATCGGATCTGACGGATCGAGACTGATGACATCCCCGTTCTTCACCCACACAGTTGGAACACGGTCCACGGTGGCCGGAATGAGATAGGTCTCATCAAACCCGATGGCGTTGGCTCCGGGAGAGATATGTTTGTTCCAATCCAGAGGAGAGTTGCCGCTACCGAGACCAAGGTGCCATTTTCCAATCGCAGCGGTTGCGTAGCCGGCATCTTTAAAGCGTTTCGGCAGAGACATTCGGCCCGGATCAATAATCATGGCCGCATCTCCGGGCAGCACACCCGTCCCCGGTTTGCGGAACGCGTACTCGCCCGTCATCAGTGCATATCGACTTGGGGTGCACGTAGCGGCAGGCGCATAGGCATTTGTAAAGCGGATGCCGTCGGCCGCGATACGGTCGATGTTTGGCGTCTTGACGCGGGTTGCGCCATTTGAGCTGATATCCCCGTAGCCGACATCATCCGTGAGGATAAAGACCACATTGGGCCTCTCCACCCCCGCGACGCTCTTTTGCATTCGTCCTGCCGCCGTGGCCCCGGACATCCCCCAAATTCCAGCTGTTATGCCAGCAAACGTCACTGCGCCGATGAGTCCCGCTACGTATCGCATCCGTCGATTATACGCTTTTCACTTCAGGCTGATGCAGCGAAAGCTAACATTGGATGCACCGGTGTCACGGGCACCTTTCCCGCGCCCCGCGACGCGGTAGCGCACACAGTAGTCTGCAGAGCAGAGGAAGCTGCCGCCTCTTTGTACGTACTTTGTGATGCCAGGTTCATCCGGGTCATAGCTCTCAGCTGGCCCAACGGGGTCTTTTTGGGTGTGGCCGGCATACGCATCCGGGCGATACAAATCAGCAGTCCACTGCCAGCAGTTACCTGCCATGTCGTAGAGTCCGTAGCCATTGGGCGGGAACGCGTTGACTGGTGATGTTCGCGCATAGCCATCTTTGAGGGTGTTTTTGGTTGGAAATGTGCCATCAAAGAGATTTGCCAGCGGTTGCCTTGCAAGGCTTGGCGGAGTAACTCCCCAGACAAAGGGCTGTCTATGAAGAC
>JBJTQN010000178.1:0-10400 GCA_046075665.1 Armatimonadota bacterium
CCGCCCCTACGCGGAGATTTGCCGCCGCGTAACCAAAAAATACCAAAAAACAAAACCCTCCCTGCAGCTTCTCGCCACAGAGAGGGTTCATTCTTCCAGAAACCAACCATACAAACAACCTAACCGAGCTTGAAGCGAATCACATTCCATGAACGCCCCGCGAGGGTTAGACTCAGCTTCCCGCCATCCGGCTGGCCAAGCTTGACATCGGATGGAGCCACATTGTTCGGATTCTCAAGCGAATTGACCGCATTCATATCCGGATTTGCGATGACTGTATGGCTAAGTGGAGAGAGCTTACCAAACGACCGGAGGTCCAATGTCAGGTCGCATTGCTCTCCACTTGGCTCGCGGTTGATCACAAACAATGTCAGCTCAGTGCCATCCTCGCTGAGGACTGCCTGCTGCTTGATGGCGGGAACGCGCTCACGCGACTTGGCATCGTAGAGAGGCGCATCGACCACCGCGCGCAGCGCGGTGCCACGGCCGTAAACACTTGCATGCAGCAAAGGCCAGTACGTCGACTGACGCCATGCGCCGCCGCCCGGGACCGTCATAATCGGTGCGATGACATTGACGATCTGCGCGATACAGCCAATCTTCAAGCGGTCAGCATGCTCGAGCATCGACAGCAACATTCCACCGACAACGAGCACATCCGCCATGTCATAAATGTCTTCCAGCTGTGGACGGACATCATCCCAGCGCTCACCATTCTGGTTCCAGTCTCCCGAGTGGTACCAGACATTCCATTCATCAAAGCTAAGATTAATGGTCTTCTTCGACTTCTTCGCTGCCTTGACGGCATCACAGAGTGCGACCGTCTCAGCGATGAAATCGCTCATGTTGTCCGGCTCCGCAAAGAAGGACGCGAAGTCCTTTTCTCGGTTTGCGTAGTAGGTGTGGAGCGAGACGTAGTCGACATTTTCGTAGCATTCGTGGAGCGATTCCCACTCCCATTTTCCGAACGACTGCATCATTCGACCGCTGGAACCACAGAGAATCGTTTCGATACGCGAGTCTGTCCACTTCATCAACTTTGCAGACTCATTTGCGATACGTCCATACTCGTAGGCGGTCTTCGCACCCATCTGCCATGGACCATCCATTTCATTGCCAAGGCACCAAACCTTGACATTGTGCGGATCCGCGTAGCCATGGGATTTACGCAGGTCGGAGTACTTCGACCCACCGGGATGGTTACAGTACTCAACCAAGTTCTGCGCTTCAGCTGGTCCGCGTGTTCCGAGGTTCACGGCCATCATCGGTTCCGTGCCAACCTTCTTCGCCCAGTCCATGAACTCATTGGTGCCGACTTCATTGGTCTCGGTCACACCCCATGCGAGCTCGAGGCGGCGTGGACGGTCAGCCTTTGGGCCGACGCCATCTTCCCAGTTGTACCCGCTCACAAAGTTCCCGCCTGGATAGCGGATAATCGGCATCTGAAGGGCACTCACCAGCTCGATGACATCTGTGCGCCAACCTTGCGCATCCGCGGTTGGATGACCTGGCTCATAAATGCCCGTGTAAATGTGGCGTCCAAGGTGCTCGGCGAAGCCGCCGTAGACACGGGGATCAATGGCGGAGAAGGTGTAGTCTTTATCGACGGTGATGTTGGCTTTAATCATTCAGTAATCCTCACTGCGGCGCTGCGTTGGGGTCAGTATTGCACTTGTTGTGTTTTTCTACCGGGGTATCCGGCAAGTTTCGTTAAAACGTGCAAAGTTATGCCTCCGCTAATGCTATGAGTTGCAGGAATTTTTTCGGATTTCTGTGAAATTTCGATGCGTTCCGGCGTTTAGTAGAAATAAAGGGTGATGAAAAAAATGGCAGCTGAGCGTGGTTATAAGATTCCCGTTGTAGACCTTGCTGGAGAAACGCAGCGGCAGTTTTTGGTCGACCGCGAGCCTGGTCAGTATCTCGGGCATCCAACAACGGTGCTGCTGGATGACAATAAGACCATTCTTTGCGTCTATCCCAAGGGACACGGTAAGGGACCTGTTGTTTACAAGCGCTCAACGGATGGCGGTAAGACCTGGTCACAGCGCCTTCCAACACCTGCCAACTGGTCGACAAGCGGGGAGTGCCCAACGCTGTTCCGCCTTACTGGGCCGGATGGTAAGAAGCGCCTCTTGATGTTTAGCGGGCTATTTCCGGTTCGCTCTGCGATGTCTGAAGATGATGGCCGATCATTCACCGAGCTTAGGGCCGTAGGAAACTACGGTGGGATTGTCCCGATGAGCAGTGTTGTTCGCCTGAAAAATGGTGATCATCTGGCGTTCTTCCATGATGATGGTCGTTTCTACGAAAACAGCAAGAAGTTCACAAAGTTCACGGTTTACTCCATCCGAAGCGCAGATGGTGGCCAGACCTGGTCGAATCCGACCGTGATTGCCGCTCATCCAAAAGCACACCTTTGCGAGCCTGGCGTGCTACGTTCACCGGATGGCAAGCGCATCACGATTCTGCTCCGTGAGAACAGCCGCAAATTTAATTCGATGGTGATTCATTCCGATGACGAAGGTGTGACGTGGACGGAGCCGGTTGAGCTCCCCGGCGCGCTGACTGGTGACCGGCACACGGGTGTCTATACTCAGGATGGCCGTCTGTTCATTTCCTTCCGGGATACGACGCTCGAAAGCCAGACATCTGGTGACTGGGTGGCTTGGGTTGGAACCTATCAGGATATTTTGGATGGCACAGAGGGTCATTACCGCATCCGCCTGATGGACAATACCTACAGTGGAGACTGTGCGTACCCTGGTGTCTTGCTGCAAAAGGATGGCACGATCGTCACGACAACCTATGGCCATTGGAGCAAGGGCGAACAACCGTACATCATGACGGTTCGGTTGAAGTTGTCGGAAACGGATGCCCGTCTCAAGGCGATGCGCCGTTCGTAACTTGTTTGGAGTTTGATAGTATCCGCGCTGACGCTTCTGTTCATCTTGAAGCCGGACTTGAAGGCTTGCTTTCTTAGACATAGTGAGGTTGATGAAGATGAAGTTGGGTCTGCGCGGATTGATTGCCGCACCGCATACTCCGTTTGATCGTTCAGGGGATGTGGACGTCTCGGTCATCCCCCGGCAAGTTGATGCTCTTGTCAGAAATGGTGTTGCAGGGGCATTCGTTTGCGGAACAACGGGGGAGGGGCTATCCCTAACCATTGCCGAGCGGATGGCGGTTCTTGACGCATGGCTTGGGGCAAAGCCCGCTGGATTTTATGTGATTGCCCACGTCGGAGCAGCAGCGGAGCGGGATGCCATTGCATTAACCAAGCATGCTGTCAAAAGCGGAGTTGATGCGGTTGCTGCCCTCCCGTGTTTCTACCACCGTCCTGCAAGCGTGGATGCTGCGGTAGACAGTCTAGCGGCTGTCGCAAGCGCTGCTGACGGTATTCCGACGTACTACTATCACCTGCCTGGGTTGACACAGGTTGACTTTTCGATGATAGATTTTGTTGAAAGGGCTGCACGGATTCCAAACTTCGCGGGATGTAAGTATAGCAAGCCTGACCTGCTTGAGTATGCCCGTATGGTCAGCGAATTTGGGGCTGATTTTGATCTCCCGTGGGGATGTGATGAGCACTATTTGTCAGCGACGCTTGCGGGGGCGGTGTCATATGTAGGTAGCACGTATAACCATAGTGCTCAGCTCTACCACAAGCTCCATGCTGCAATAAATGATGGCCGCCTTTGTGATGCCCGGCAGCTGTCCAGCAATGTACAGCAGCTGATCCGGATGCTTGTGACTGGCGGAGTGATCCCTACACAGAAGCGTATCCTGACAGCTGTGGGGCTACCTGTTGGTGATGTGCGTCCCCCTCTCGCGTATTCCTCGACCGATGAGCTGGTGGCATCTGTAATTGCGACAGGATGGGTTGATTACGGAGGGGTTTAACCAAAGTTAACGAGGAATGTAACATATCTCACGCAACTAAATACCGTAGGTGTGACAGGTTGTTTAACCAGCGGAACTATCCGTATAACACGTCGTGTATAAATAGACAATGCACGCATTTGTTGACGTCCCGGAAAAGCGGATGCACGGTTAAGGAGATTATGAAATGAAGAAATTTAGTTTCGGTTCAGTGCTTGCACTTGCCGCAGTGGTGTCCATTGCGGGATGTGGCGGTGGCGGTGGCGGTACTCAAAGCGGTGGAACCGGACGCCTGCAGGCTTTTGCGGCGGATGATTTCCGTGAAGATCATCAACAGATCTGGGCTACGATTTACAAGGTTGAGCTCTTGGATGCTAGCGGTGCTGCGGTTACTGTATTCGAAGATGCTGTTGGTAAGAGCATGGACTTGCAGCTGCTACATGACAATGCCGGCCCACGCTTTGCATTCCTCTCTGATGTTGCGATAGCCGTTGGAACGTACTCGCAGGTTCGCCTTACGATGGGCCCTGAAATCACGCGTTTCCCTGTCGGGAGCACCACTGGTATCAAGACGCCTTTTGCAGCATCCCTGACGCGTAACGCTGCTGGCCAGGTTCTGTACACCAGCACGCTTGATACTCCTACAGTCATTGCAGAAGGGGTAACCAGCAAGTTGGTGATCGACTTCGATTTGCCTCGCTTTGTGCTGGCGAACGGTGAAATCACTCCTAGGGTTAAGCGCGGAGATGACACCACACTGTCGGATAAGACACGTCACCAAGATGAGGATTATCACGGAACGATCACCGGTCTGACAGGTACAGCACCTGTACAGTCGTTTACTCTGACAAGCGGAGCATGGAAGACAGAAGTCTCCGTGGATGCATCTACGGTTATCTTCTTCGAAAAGAGCCAGTCAAGCCCGGCCCTTGCGAACAACTTGTTCGTAGAAGTCAATGGTACCTTTGACACCGTTACCGGTGTGCTCAAAGCAACGAAGATCAAGATTGAAGATAAGTCATCCGGCGGGCAGAATAACGGACGCGGCATCCCTGAAGTGAAGGGACTCGTTTCAGCACCATCTGCGGGAACACGTTCGTTTACGGTGGCAATCTCAGAATCGGATGACTTCGTGCCAACCCAGTTGACTGTAAATGTCGTTGTGACAGACACAACCGTCTTCCGTGCACACCGCGGCGTTTTGTTGACCGAGGCAGAGTACTTTTCAACTCTGGGCGCAGCTTCTATCGCAGAGGTCAAGGGTATGTACAACGCAGCGACGAACACGATCACTGCGACATTGGTCAAGTCCGAATCTGAGTCAGAAGGGGATGATAACTCAAATGAAGCAGAAGCCAAGGGTAAAGCGACCACGATCGATGCAACGCTCGGTACATTTACCCTGAGCCCAATCTTTGAGTACGAAGGCTTTGTGCCTGGCACTACAAGCATCAATGTCACCGTTGCGGCGGGAGCACAGTACGAAGATGACCGCGGTAAGGATACGAATCGTGCAGGATTCTTCTCGGGACTTGCTGCTGCATCCCGGGTGACCGTAAAAGGTGCGTATGCCGATGGAGTGTTTACGGCAGTCGAGCTTCGCCTGAAGTAAAGAAGCACATTGCGAAATAACCGCCCCTCTGCAGCTTCGCTGCAGAGGGGTTTTTTTCTACCTCGCATTGATTACTTCCGTGGTTTCATGCACACGTTTCGATTTCCTTGGATGCGAGCATACTAAAACAGGGAGATTGCAGTCATCATTGGGAATTAATCTCAATAATTTTTCCAATCTGTAGCATATTAATGATAATTTTGCGAACCATGGGAACAATTCACTTGAGACAGGCAGCGTTGCCTGACGTGGATTTCCATGATGCAAACGAACCTACAAACGAAGATTTTGGAGCGTGGCCCATCGGTGACGGTAAGCGTTCCTGCACGACTCGCTTCAGTATTGGTACTCGCCGTTCTCGCTCCGCTGGGACTCCTCCTTGCGGGGTTGATTTGGCTCGAAGATGGCGGCCCCGTCCTGACGGGCTCACTCTTCGATCGGGCAGCGGATACATCCCGAATTCCATCATTTCGCGTAGCATCCCTACATCTCGAAAAATGGGATATCCGGAAACTCCCGGCATCAATGGGCAATCCGGAACGCCTAATCCTGATACCAACACTTACCGTGATTGGCAGAATATTAACGCTTTTGCACCTCGACAGGCTACCAGCAATTGTCCTTATAGCTATGGGGCGGGTCTCGCCAACACTTCTGCTTCGGCAAAGGGTGGTCTACAGCAACTAACGCAAGGTTGGCGTATCCTCCAAACGGGTGCCGACCTTGACTGAGAGAAATGGCGCGCAAAGCCTTCCCCTTCGCCAGCGGATTCGCCTAAGGTTCCTCGGGGTCTTCTCACTCACCGACACCTCGGGGGTCCAGCAACGGTTTGCAACCCGGCATGCAGCAGTGCTTGTTGCATACCTTGCCTACCATGCAGACCGCGTCCACTCACGCGACAAGCTGGCTGACATGCTCTGGCCGAATGCCGACTTCGATGAGCAACGTAACCGCTTCCGCGTCGCACTCAGCCAAGCACGAAAACTCCTTGAGCCATCCGAACTGGATACTGGCTCGGTTCTCGATGTCACACGTCAGACGGTTAAGTTCAAACGGGATGCGGCGACAAGCGACATCGATGGTCTGGATCATGCTCTCCGTAACCTCGATCACGCACAAATCGCATTGGTGACCGAGACTGAGTTTTGTGAGGGCTGGTACGACGAATGGGTCGTCGAGACACGCGCCTACTGGCAAAGCCGTATTGAAGCCGTCACGGGTGGGGATGTCATCATCACTGAAGACCTCCGCCTAACCACCGATGAACGTGCCTATATCCCACGACCACAAGGACCATTCGTCGGAAGGGAACAGCTACTTAAGGCCATCTCCGCTCGGCTCACGCCACCGGACATGATCGGTTGCACCATCCTGTTTGGCCCCGAAGGCAGCGGAAAGACACGCCTCGCACTCGAAATATGCCGCCGCATCGAACCTTATTGGGACCACAAAATCGTCCGAGTTGACATCACATCCCAAACCGTCGCTGAAGGGTTTAGCCAACGCTTGCGCGTGATGCTTGAGGGACCGCGGTCATTCAACGATAGGCCGATGGACCGTATTCTCTACATGCCGCCTTATCGGTTGGTATGGCTGGATGGACTTGACCGCGCACCGGATCCGAAAGGAATCCTCGAGGCTTGCGGTCTTCCTGGCTTACACCTCCTCGTTACATCCCGCGAACCCATTCACGGCCTGACCGCCGTACATATCCACGTTCCGCCGATGCCAGCGGTGAACGAAAACTGGGGAGCTCCCGAGCTGGTCCGAGCCGATTCCGTAAATCTCCTGCTTTCCCGACTTCAACTGGTTGATCCTGGGTTCGTCATTCGGCCAACCGCAGTCGCATCCATCGCCAAAATCACATCGGTTTGCGCTAAATCACCACTCCTCCTCCATGTCGCCGCCGCACGCATCTCATATGAAGGGCCCGCTCCCGTTGCTGAGCGACTGGCAAAATTACGCGCTGAAGACGCATCCGTCACCGACACCCTGAAGGCACTACTCGATGGAGTGGACATGCGGGATGTTGCGCGACTTTCCATCCTCCCTGCACTTGTTCCTCAAAGACTTGCCCTCGCTATTCTCGGGGCAGATGCTACAGAACGGCTGACGCAGCTGGTGTCCATTGGGGCTATGGGCAGTGCATCTACACCGCAGGGATTGCTGTATCGCCTGCACACACCCGTCGCGGCTTTAGTAGGGGATGACCTTCAATCGTACGTTGATGAAGCAAAAGATCGCCTCATATCGGCAGTCTGGGATGTGTTGGTTGTCTATCACGGCGCCGGTTTTTCATCACTAGATTACGAAGTTGTCTCCTGGTTTTTTGAGCAGGCGCAAGCTCGCTTCGACTTGCCACGATTACACCGCTCCGCTCTCGGCGTCGCCGAGTGGATGTTTGCCTACGGCGATATCACAAGTGCGCTAAAAGCACTGAGCATTGCTGAAGAGACACTGGAAAACAAGGCTGTAGATGTCGCAGCACGTATTCACCTTGTGCGCGTCTGGTGGCTGATGCGAACCTATCAGCCCATGCAAGCCAAAGAAGTCTCCCTGGCAGCGCATCACCTCTATCCATACATTTCGGCAGAGCTCCGTCTCAGGCTGGCCTATGTGGATCTTGTCGTCCATAAACAGCTCGTTGCACGCCGGAGGGCTGAGTCCGCCGCACGATTTGTGGATGCCGCGCTGGCATTTGGGGATGTCCTGCTGGCACAGTGGGGGATGGAAGAAATCGCACTCATTGATGCAAATACACCAATTTTGCAGGAGGAGCGGTACACTCGTCTGGTTCAAACGGACCCGCATGAAGCCACTGGTCGCATCATGGTTCGTCTGGGAGTTCTTGATACACTCCTCGGACATCCGCGTACGGCCGCACGACTTCTCGCTGACGGTAGAGAAATCTGCACAGCAGAGCGAGATGTTACCGGTGTAAAGTGGGCGGAACGATGGCAGTCCTATGCCGCTACGTTGCGAAAGGAAGGACGCCAGTTGGTCGGTATTTGGGAAAACTGAGCGTTTTATGCCTCTCGATAACATTTTACTCAAGCGGGATCACACCCTCCTGCGGTCAGTACTGGATCACTCGATGGATGCCATTATCGCCATCGATAGCGACAGCACCGTCATCGAGTTCAATCGCTCAGCGGAGGCAATGTTTGGGTACTCTCGTGCCGATGCTGTCGGTCAGTTCCTTGACCAACTCATCATCCCGGAACAATATCGTGCTGGCCATGTAGCCGGAATGGCACATCTCCGCGAGACCGGTGAAGGGCCAATTTTCGGAAAACGCCTCGAGCTGCTGGCACAAAACAGTGCTGGTGATGTGTTTCCGGTTGAGCTTACGGTAAGCGCCGTGGATGGCGACTCGATTTACGTAGCATCTATCCGCAACCTCACTGACCAGCATCGGGCCCAGGAATTGATCGAGCGCTCTGACCGCCTTTTCCGCGCAATCTCAACGGCGAGCCAGCAGTACATCAGGGAAGGGAATGTAGATGAAACATTCGAAATTGTTCTGAATGAAGTCCTCGATATAACTGATTCTGAATACGGTTTTGTCAGTGAAGTGCTTTACGAACCTTCCGGAGAACCTTATATCCGGACCTACGCACTTACGAACATCGCGTGGAATGACGAAATGCGGGCCATCTACGATGCGATGGCGCCAAACCTTGAGTTTAAGAACCTCAAAACGCTTTTTGGATCGATGTTAACCACGGGAAAGGTCGTCATCGCCAATGACCCGGCAACCGATCCGCGCCGAGGCGGACTGCCTCCTGGACATCCCCCACTCGATCGCTTCTGTGGCCTTCCCATACACCATAGTGGTGAGCTGGTAGGCATGATTGGTCTTTCAAATCGCCCGCAGGGGTACGACCTTGCACTAGTCGAATTCCTTGAACCGTTTCTCGCGGCATGCGGCAATATCATCGTGACCTGGCGTGCGGACAAGGCACGGGTGCAGGCTGAGGCTGAGCGACAGGCAGCGCACGATGCGCTTGAGCTTTCGCGCCGCCGTGAGGCTGAGATAAGTGCAGGTATCCAGAACAGCTTGCTGCTGCGACGCAGGCCGGTCCTGACTCCGCACGGTATTGATGTCGGCGTTTGTATCATGGGCTTCACCGCCGTTACGGGAGATTACTGCGACTTCGTGACGTTTAATGACCGCTTTGACATAGTCGTCGGCGATGTAATGGGAAAAGGTGTCACGGCGGCAATGGTTGGGTCCGCGGTAAAGGGCCAGCTGCACCGTGTTGTGAGGCGTCTGCAGGAACGGACGATGCTCTTTGGCAGACATCCCGAGCCGCAGGAAATCGTCGGTGGTCTGCAGTCTGTTTTGACCCCGCAGTTAATGACGCTGGACAGTTTTGTCACTCTGACCTACGCTGCGTTTGAGCGCCGGGATGGTGCTGATTCGATCACGGATATCACGATTGTGGATGCCGGACATACGCCTATTTTGCGTATTCGGGATGGAAATCAGGTGTACTGGCTCTCGGGTGACAATGTTCCTCTCGGGCTTGCCGACCGTGAATTCTACATGCAGAACAGCTACCGGGTTGAGCCGGGGGATATCTATATTTTCTGCTCGGATGGAGTGACGGAAGCGGTCAACCCTGATGATGTCCCGTTCGGCAAAGAGCGCGTTGAACAGGCATCCATTCAGATCGCAACAGCGCATGTTGTTTCAGAAAAGATTGCGAGCACGCTTGCAGCCGAAGTGATGGCGTGGACGGGTGAGCGGATTGATGACGACATCACCATTGTCGTTGTCAAAATCGATGAAGCTCCCAGCTGTATCGTGATCCGGAAAGAGCGGACCTTTCGCGAATTTTCAGTGGACTCATCCGAGCGCAGTAACTTGGCTGATTTCATTGATGCATACCTCAGTGATGTCCCC
>JBJTQN010000179.1:0-11523 GCA_046075665.1 Armatimonadota bacterium
ATGGAGGAGGATTTGACTTCGATGGCGGTGTCGTCGATTCCATCATGGAGTCCAATATCTCGTACAACAATGATGGTTCCGGCTACCTGATGTGTCAGTATCCAGGCGCTGGCGACTGGCGCAACAACACGCTGCGTAACAACATCAGCTTTATGGATGGTCGCAAAAACAATCACGCAGGCATCGTCTGGTATATCCCAGACGGAATGCACAACATGCACACTGCCATTGTTCGTAACAACACGATTATCAATGACCGGCATGCCATTGCGACGCAGGGCGACATTCCGAATGTGCGCTATGAGAGAAACGTCTTTATCGCAGGGAACGACCCATTCGCGATACCCGACCAAAATGGTGGCTATGGCAAGTCAACCTTCACCGACAACACGCTCTCAGGACAGACTCTCACTGACACCGACATTACCGCATACCTGCGTAGAAACGTCGGCGCTAATGCCTTGATGGGTCTAGAACGCTGCGATGCTGGTCTTACGGTAACAACAGAGCTACTACCTAAGACCATTCCTGACCTGATGTCATTTCATCTCGCTTCGGCATCCCCGAAAGCCAGCACGCAAAACCGGGGAGCATTTGTTCGTTGATTGAAAACAAGAAGACATGGCTCCTAAATGAGTGTTTTGACGATGGGCTGAAGCATTGGGAAACCTTTGGATCAGTACGTCGATTTATGAACCAAAATGGGAAATTCAGTGTAGAACTTGGGCCAAATGGTGGCTCTCTGAGTCAAGAACACTGGGTAGATGGTCTCGAAGTCGTCTGGCTCGGGACTTCACTCATCTCGGAGTCTTCCGGTCAAGGAATCGACCTTAAGCTTGAATGCCTTGACCGTAATGGAAAAGTCATTCTTGCCAGAACAAGCAAGCAATGCGTCGAAAAGAGTGCTGGAATCTACTTGCGTACACATGCCTTCACAAAGCGCATACGCATAACCGTTTCAGTCTCAGATAAGTGCAAAGCGACCATCAACAGTGTGTTACTGACAAAGGACGGTAACGGCCAAGCATCGCATCCAATGATGCTCCCTCTCGAGAGACTGATGCAACCCCTCTGGAAGTCAAGTTTTGTATTTGCTGAAGCCGTTCTCCTTGTCGGAAAAGATGGATTTCCTGCTCAGGGACGTTTAGCCCGCATTCCATCTGAAGTCATATCTGTGACTGATTCAACCACGACGGCATCATACATTTCCGGGCATGACTTCAAGATCACGTCAAACCGTATCGAAGCAATGCCGCATTCCAAAATTCCAGTAATGTCACAAAGTGAGTTCGCAACTGGCACGTTTCCATGGACTCGTACAGACGGCCGCCATATCTTTGTTACCTACAAGACAACTAAGCCTTGGCGGGGACCAGTACCACGATCACAGGGCTCAAACCTTCCGAGAACTGCCGCACGCATCGCCAAAAAGCAACCGGTAAGCATCGTCGCTTTTGGTGACAGTATCTCTCAAGGTGTCAATGTCTCAGGCTTTCTAAATAAAGCTCCTTACATTCCTGACTGGCCCACGCTCGCAGCAATGCAGCTTCGTGCAATTTACAAAACACAAGACATTACGCTAACAAATGTATCCCTAGGCGGACAGACATCCTCTTGGGCCAAAGACAACGTCGGCGACGTTGTTCTGCCACTAAAGCCAAATATTGTGTGTATTGCATTTGGCATGAATGATTTTTGGACCATTGAGCCGGCTCAGTTCGAGAAAAACATAGCCGAAACCATAAATACAATTAGAAAAAGTGCTCCATCAACTGAAATTGTTCTTGTATCTCCGATGTGGTTTGCCCCGAGCTATACAGATGATGAAACGTATGTCCGACGATTTCTCGGCTACGGAGCTCGTCTTCGAAGTCTAGTTACGTCTGGTATTGCTAATATCGACATGTCATCGATGAGTAAACAGCTCTACGCAATGAAGCAGTTCCAGGATTTCACGACGGACCCAATGCACCCAAACGACTATTTTTCCCGCTGGCATGCCCAATGTCTTGTCAAGACCATTAGTCAAGACTAATAGGAGGACGTGATGAAGTTACTAGCGATTGGGAACAGTCTCGCGGAAAATCCGCTCACCTACTTCCGAGATTGCTTTCCCCTAACGCTCCATGAGAAGGTCCATGTAAGCTACGCAACAATTGGCGGCTGCACACTAGAACGACATGCAAACCTTGCTAAATTTACAGGAGAACAGAAATCTCACAAGACATACCAAACTGATTATGGCGGTGTGGCATGGCCGGGAAGTAAAGGCAATGTTGGAAACCTTCAGGATGTCCTTCAGATGGAAGAGTGGGATTTCATCACAATCAACCAAGGGAGTATTCTCGGTCCACGACGTGAATCGTGGGAACCCTGGCTAGGACAACTCAACGCGCTGATAAGTCGGTTTGCTCCAAAAGCCAGAATCTTCCTAAACATGACATGGGCCTATCGTGATGATGCTCCTTATCTTGTCGAAAATGGCTTGACGGGTGACAGCATGTACTCTCTGCTTCGTGGCAATTACCTGCACTTTGCCGAGAAATACCAGTATGGTGTTATTCCAACCGGCGAAGCAATCCAGCGTTACCGACGCTCAAGAGCACCGCGCTTCGAATTTCCTGATCCTACATTTGATTACATGCATGCCAAATACCCGCATGTTCCCACCCAGAAAAATGACCTCTCCATAGGTTGGTACTGGCAAGTTAACGATAGTGCTACAGGTATTCCACAGCTCATGCTCGATCCAAACCATCTCAATATGGCTGGATGCTATCTAGCGGGTTGTACGTGGTTTGGAGCACTTGGCTGTGGGAATCCGGAGCATATCGCATTTGTCCCCAGTGGTCTGGATCAAAGACTTGCTACTGAACTACGTAAACTGGCCGCAGACGTGACCAGAAGTAGATAACGAATACAACGGACAACATCATCCTCTGATTGTTAGCTCGGCTGGAACTTAAGCATGAAAGACACGCAACAAACGCCACTTTTCCCAAACCAGATACGCCTCCTTCACGGTGGAGATTACAATCCTGAACAATGGCCAGCAGAAATTGTGGCACAGGATGCGGACATGATGGACCAGGCAAACATAAACTCAGTGACCCTCGGAGTCTTTTCATGGTGTGCTCTGGAACCATCCGAAGGCGTGTTTGATTTTGACTGGCTGGACCGCATGATGGATAGTCAATCTGAACACGGACGCTATGTTGGACTCGCGACTCCAACGGCTGCTGTTCCAGCCTGGATGGGGACGAAATATCCGGAGATTCTCCGCGTAAACGCGGATGGTCTTCGTAACCGCCAGGGAAATCGTGTCAATACCAGCTACGCAAGCAAAGTCTTTCAGGAAAAAGCAGCGACTATCGTGAACAAGCTTGCCGAGCGTTACACCGGGCATCCCGCGCTGGCGTTTTGGCACATCAGTAATGAATATGGTGGATGCTGTTATGGCCCCGAAACAATTAATTCCTTCAGAGAATGGCTTCAACAGAAGTACGGTTCACTTGATCACCTAAACTGCTCATGGTGGACCGAGTTCTGGTCGCATCGCTATACGGAATGGGATCAGATCTTTCCTCCGGGAGCCCCTCTCGGAGAAACATCCATCCATGGGCTTACACTTGATTGGAAACGCTTTTCCAGTGACCAAATCATCTCCTTCCTGACATTGGAACGATGCATCCTGAAGTCCTACGGGCCACACATTCCGGTGACAACAAACCTTATGGGGACCTACGCAGGGGTGGATGGCTTCAAAATCAGCAAGCACCTTGACTTCGTTTCCTGGGATAGCTATCCATGGTTTCACGGTAGACCATCGGAAGTGGATGGATGGATACGTACCGCCTTTCATCACGATTTGAACCGCTCCATGGGTGATGGCCGCTCCTTCCTCTTGATGGAATGCACGCCAAGCTCATCCAACTGGTACCCAACGATGAAACTTAAGCGGCCAGGTCAGCACACGCTTGAGGGTCTTCAAGCCATCGCACATGGCTCAGATGGCGTCCAATACTTTCAGTGGAGACAGAGTGCCGGAAGCCTCGAGCAATTCCACGGTGCTGTCGTGGGACATAACAACCGGCCGGATGCCAGAGTCTTTTGCGAAGTCAAAGAACTTGGAGCGAAGCTGAATCAACTTAATGGACTTGTAGGAGGATGTGTCCACACAAAAGTCGCGATCGTGTTTGACTGGGAAGTTCTCTGGGCCATCCAAACCTGCCTCGAATACCGCTCCAAAACGCCTCAGTATACGGAAACAATCCTGTCCTTTTACAGGTCACTCTTTGACATCAACATTGCCGTAGACATCGTGGATTCAACATGTGACCTTACTGATTACAGCGTGGTCATTGCACCGATGTTGTTTATGCTTCGCAGCGGCATAGAGCAACGGCTTGCCAGCTTTGTAAACAATGGAGGGTGTCTGATAACCACTTACTTGTCAGGTTGGGTCGATGATTCTACAAAAGCCTATCTTGGAGGTATTCCAGAGCCACTACGCACGGTGCTTGGCATTGTGCCAGAGGAGTGGGATGAGCTTTATCCGGAAGAGACAAATACAATTCTATGGGACAAGCGTCAGTTTACATTTACGACATATAGCGAACGTATTCTCAATGTTTCAGCGACTGTTCTTGCCACATTTGAAAATGACTTTTACGCTGGAGAGCCAGCAATGACCGTGAATACCTACGGAAGTGGCAAGGCGTATTACATCGCATCCAGAAATGAAGCAGCCTTTACATCCGCTCTCATGGAGCAAGTGATGTCCGAATACGGCATTTTGCCGATAATCAACGCGAGTCACCAGGCGGGAGTATCAATACGAACACGGAACACGCCAACCGAGACCTACGTCTTTGTGCTCAATTATGCAAACACCACAGCAAAAATATCGTTGGATGAACCTAATTTACAAGATGCCTTTACAGGAGAACTGGCAAACGCACCGATCACACTCGAAGCGTTTGGGTCCCGGGTCTTTCGAAAGCCACTAAGTAGCTGTACGTCAAGCTAAATCGCTACGTACCTTGATGGCAGACCGTGCCAGCGCATCACCCATTCGCGCCGGGGCGGTTGCGTAGCTCCCACGCCTTGGAAAGTCCCAAATGCTCCAGCAGCTGCGCTTCAGGGAGATGCGGGTCACTGGTATCACGACAGGCTTTCCTAAGACGCGCAGCCAATGCAGCCTGTTCCCGACCATCTCCATCACCCACGATGTTCGTAAGCTGATACGGATCCCGCTCGTTATCGAACATCAGCCACGGCTTGCCGCCCGCGTGCTCCACAAAGGTATGTGTCTTCGTGCGAAGCGCGCGCCACGCCCCAAGCCCCTGCGACTTTGCTTCATCCGCAGCAACATAATTCGCGAGCAAAACGTGGTCACGTCGCTTGCCGCGTTTCCCGGTGAAACAGTGGGAGAGATTCCAGCCATCCACTTTGCTTGGCAGCTTCCAGCCCATCACACCAGCAATGCTCGGGAGCAAGTCGACGGTGCCGATAAGCGCATCGGTGGTGCGTTCAGCGGCTGTGGGTCCCGGAACTCTCGCGATGAGAGGGACGCGGATACTCTCGTCATATGGGTTTTGCTTCTTCAACCACCCATGGCTCCAAAGCATATCGCCGTGGTCGCTGGTGAAAGTCACGACCGTGTTTTCGTAGATGTTGTTTGCTTTCAAGTAAGCAATGATTCTGCCGAATTGGTCATCAAGGGCTGTACACGCCGCGCGGTAATCCGCCGTCGCGCGCCTGCAATCGAGGTTGCGGGCTAGCGGATTTTTAGCATCCGGCTGGGCATTTGGACGCAATGTCTGCTGCTCTGGCTTATAACGATCGCGAAACTTAGCTGGAACATCCTGATACGGATCATGCGGCGGCCCCCAGCTCAGCACTGCAGTGAACGCCTTCCCCTCCGCACGGACATCATCCAGAAACTGCAACATCCGTGTCGTCTGCACTTCGGGCTCATACCCAGGGACCTCAATCAGCTTTGGCGTGTCTTCAAACCACCTCGGATGCATATAGTCATGGGCGCAGTTGTAAACCGCCCAGCGGTCGAAGCCAAAACGGCGCTTACCCGGCGGGGTGAACTTGCTGCGTGGCTGGCCATCGAGGTGCCACTTCCCAACATAAACCGTTGCATGTCCGTTTGCCTTTGCCATCATCCCAAGCGTCTGTGCACTTTCCGCAAGCGGCAAGTCATTCCCGGGAACGCCTACTTTGTGTGGATACATCCCTGTCAGCAAACACGCCCGATTCGGACCGCACACAGGGCTTGTCGCGTAGGCATGTTCAAAGCGAATGCCATCCGCTGCGAATGCATCTAAATGTGGTGTCTTCACCTCCGCGTTGCCGTAGCAGCCGAGGTCGCACCACCGCCACTGGTCGGCGAGCACAAAAAGGAGGTTGATGGGTTGCTTAGGAGTGGGCATTTGGATGGCGTCTCATTGTTTTCTTGCAATCATAACAACAAGGATCGAATCCGCCCAAGTGACATTCAATTGCGGACACGAAGCCATAAATTAACTTATTGCAATTGATTTGCATTAACGATTATATGGACTCGAGGTTGTTATGAAACGCGCTTTTACTCTCATCGAACTACTGGTCGTCATCGCCATCATCGCCATTCTGGCAGCAATCCTGTTTCCCGTCTTTGCCCAAGCACGTGAGAAAGCCCGTCAGGCCAACTGTATTTCTAACATGAAACAGATTGGTATCGCTACGATGATGTATATGCAGGATTACGATGAGACCATTTTTGTAAACAACTATGTCATTCCAGCCCAAGGCTCGGCGCTGACACGTGTCATCCTCTGGTACGGAGCCTATACATTTACAAACCCCGTCACGTTCCAACATCAAGATGGTCTCTTACAACCATACATACGGAACCTGCAAATCAGAGAATGTCCAACAGCAGTTGGCATCGCTGCATCCGGACCATTGGTTGCCGGTATGGGTTATGGGCTCAATGGAGACTACCTCTTACCGACGATTAGTGGTGTTCCGTATCCGGTGACGATGGCCGGTGTGACACGTCCAGCGGAAACGGTGTTGCTTGCCGATGCAGCATTTCATTCATCGGGAGCGGGAGGCGGACTAAGGCGTTTTACGGCACTGAATGCACCGTTCAGGCCATCCACAACACCCTATATACCGGGCACAAATCCTACTCTCTACGGTACGTTGCATGGTCGGCACAGTGGCAGCGCCACTGTTCTGTGGCTTGACGGCCATGTAAATGCGAATCGACCCGCATTCAGGCCGACGGGATGGGGCACGGTAGCAGCAGAGACGCTTCGCCAACAAAATCTGGGAGATCTCCTGCCACCGCGAGGCCGAACTGGGGATCCACTCTCAGACTGCTATTACTTTCTTCCTGGCAAGGAGTAATCGTAACTGGATCTCCGAACCTTATGCATCCGTGTCCTGATACTGGAGCAAACGTGATTCCTTCTGTGCAAATCCGACAAAAATCATCTGACCCCAGAGCAAAAGTAAATCCAACACCGCCGATACCGCCAGATTCGCCATTGATGCCAGCCTTTCTGGCAGCAAGGCGTGGTGACTTTGTCGAATCATCACGTTGCATAAAGAGTGTGAACCGTAAATCACTGCCAACCTCAGAAGCACGGCGATGGCGCTTACTTGCAACTGAAGCTGCCATCCGTACAGGAGATATCGGTTTACTGCGTCTAGCGAATGCGAATGGTGAGAATGCGCTTTTTGCAGATGGCCGCCTGATTCTGCATTCTTGGGAATATGCCCAGATTGCTGAATACACACTCGCCAAGGCTACTTTGCGCAAAATCAAACGTCCGGAAAATCTGGATGAAAGATCAAGACGACGCTACCTAGCGTTAGTCGCAACCATCGCATCCCGTGAAGGTGACCACAAAACAGAGCGTGTTTACCTAGCAAAGCTCATAGACTATCTCGGCGCATGGAAGACACCTACATGTCAGGAGTGTCATGAGAATCCTGAACAATACGGTGATGATGTCACATCTATGGATGCCCGCAGCCGTTGGTTCGCGATTCAGTTTACTGACGTTCTAAAACGTGCTGGGGATGCACGAAGTGTTCAGATGAAAGCAAGAGCGGTTCTGGTAAGTCAACCGGATGATGAGCGGGCGAAGCTTCGATTGGCCTATTCTTTGATGGCTGAAAACAAAGATATGGAAGCTGAGGCTATATTTCGGCAAATGGATTGGGTCATGTTTCCAGACCGCACCTTCAAAAAGCCAGACAACGATCTTGTTTTTCCCGGTTCAATACCGCTCCCTGCCGACAAGAGAAGGATATTAGGCACATTTCTGGCACAAAATCAGGTGCAATCAGCCAAAGACTTTCTTTTTGCAGGACGCTTTGACAAAACCCGACAGGAGCTTGCCGCTGTCGCTCCCTATAGTACTTTGCCGTATTCTCTTCACTACAAAGCACTGGCAATCGAAGCTCGGCTTGCCCGGCTGGAAAACAACCGCGGTGCTGAGAGGCAGTCTCTCCAAGCAATGATTGCACATCTTCGACGAGCATCTTGTGGAAACAACGCGATGACTTTGTCTGATGAAACTTGGTGGGTCACACATCGCCTCACTACATTTGGCTCAGCTGAAATGAAACGAATCCCATGGAGTAGTAACTCTGGATTGACCACCAATGAGCTGAAGTACTACCCATGATGGCTTGGAGACTTCATTTTTGAATGTTCGTGGTTATCAGTGCCGGTTTGTAACCCAGTTGTCAAGAAATGGACATGAAAAACTGTCCATTACATCCACAGTTAGAGCTTGAAAAAATCATCGTCATGCTCCGTTGCAGGGAACAATTTTCTTATGAACAGCCTCAAGTATAGTCGTCGTTTTATCCTCACATCACTTTTTGTCCTCTCATCCGCTGTTGCGTTGCCTCAGGTCAAACCCGTTGATTTACAAACTCCAGCCGTCAGCCCGGATGAATGTTTTCCGATCGAACGGCTTCGTCCTGAGCTACGGCAAAAAGCAAGCGACATCTTATGGAAGTTGTTGGATTCCGAAGGGCTCTATACAGTCATCGGAAACTTAAAACCGATGAGTAGTGGATTTGCTTCCGTGTGGAAGGACAGCAGTCTTGCTTCAGACCCGGCATTAAGGGAACTCTCGGAAATCATTGCAACATTTCAGTGCGGCAAAGTCATCTCATCCGGTCAAATTCCTTTTAGCAAGGTAACAGACGGCAAGCGATACTTTGACGCCTTTATCTTCAACCACACATCGGTCTCACAGCTGCTGACATCGCAGTCCAGTTTTTTCACACCGCTTGGCTTCTACCCTGAATACGCACATAATCCCCTCGCCCTTGTTATAGGCATTGAACGGGAACCAGCCCCCAGTAGAGCAAAAGGCCTTGGTCTTCTCTTTGGATATCCCGAACCTGCTGTGAATTTCTTTGTTTCCGCACAGGATGAAGGTAACAAGAATGGAACGCTGATTCCGCGAGATTTTCGTCAGGTAGCAACCCATGCTTCCGAAACAGGTAACTTCGTTTATGCGGTCCCAAAGGGTACGCCGGTATCAGAAGATGACATGAGAATCAACGCGGAAGCTGGCAAGATTCTCTCGGCATACCGTGAGCGCCGGCAACGCTTTTTTGGACCGGGCAAGCCAGGACCCGCAGCGCTCATCCGTGAGTGGTTCACTGGTCCTGATGGCAAGTGCCATCCAAGTAATGCCAAGTACTAACAGCCAAGCGAGATGTCGTGAGGATTTGTTCAAGTCCGTTCAGCAGCTATGTGTAAAAGTATTACTGCAACCTATTTGCATTAACAAGAACAACACGTCATCATGCAGTTGCGAAAGATCGACGATGCCTTCGACGATGCATCACGCTTGTGATGTGCCTGTGGTTCAAAGCCAGCGTAGTCTTCGCAGGCTTTCACACCCACAGAAACTTCACGACGCCAACCTAAACACAGGCATGCCCGGATGATGATTGCTTTCTCTGCGAGCTGACAAATGTGGGTGGTGGATCGCTCGCAACAACCATCCACACCCCTGTTGCAACACTCTTAAGCGCACCGTTCTACCTGGCTATTCCATCGCACAGGGATCACATTTCTGTCGAATCAGTCCTCACAAAACCTACACGTGGACCTCCTCAAACATTGACATCTACACATTTTCAATGCCCCAACCATAACGAAATGGCTGTGGTTAGGCTGTCAATTGTTTCCTCAGGAGGATATCCATGCATCGTGCATTTACGCTTATTGAGCTACTCGTCGTCATCGCAATCATTGCAATCCTAGCTGCAATCCTTTTCCCGGTCTTCGCCCAAGCACGTGAAAAAGCCAGGCAAACCGTTTGTATGAGTAACCTGCGCCAGATCGGTATGGCTTCCGTGATGTACTCACAGGACTACGATGAGCTTGTGGTTCCATACCGTACTGGAGCCTTCCCGGCATCCGGAGCCCGTACTGATATGATTCGCTACTGGTGGACGGGACTTGCCGTCAACGGCCAGCGCATCGCCGGAGATGGCTTGCTCTTCCCTTACATGAAGGGGGTAGCCATTGTCGCCTGCCCATCGTTTCAACCTGCTGGTGTCATTCCAGGTACGTTTACAGGCTATGCCTACAACTACAAGCACCTCTCAAATGGGGTTCCAGACCGCTGGCAGGACCGCTTCTTTGATCACATCTCGTCTATCTCTATCGGGGCAATAGATGAACCTGCGCGAACAGTTCTTCTGGCAGATGCCGCGACACTAAACTCTACAGGAACAGCTATCACGACCACTGACTTTTTGGATGCACCTACATTTCACCGTCCACGTTTTCACGGCAGACATAACGGGATGGGAAATATCCTCTGGGTAGATGGTCAAGTAACTGTCAAGTGTCCATTTTTCAGGCAAAGCAGCGACCGAAATTCAGCGGCTCAGCTATCTGTACTACGCCAATGGAACGTTGGTGATTTGGATGAGGATGGAAACATGCTTACCGATGAGTTGTTCAGGGCAACAAAGTGAAGCGCCTCATTCGGACGGCGCTGGGAACGCTACACCTTTGGTTGGGGATAGGACTAGCCATCTACTTTCTGCTGATGGGAATAACAGGAAGCCTCCTCGTCTTTGGTCGTGACGTTGACCAGCTCAGAGAACGTGACATCCACCAAGTAGCGGCTGTCGGAACAGCAGTTCCGCTCTCCCGCGTTCTGGATGGCTTTCATAAAGTACATCCAGAACAGCAGGTTAGCTATGTCAGTTATCCACGGACGCCAACCGAAACATATTCCATTCGCGAGTCCGGCAACACTTGGACCCAGCGCTATACATACATCAATCCTTATAGCGGTGATGTTGCGGGTGAGCGCACACGAGGGGGCACATTCTACGGCTTTATGTGTTTGATTCACTTCTATCTGGGCATCGGGCAGCTCGGATGGACACTGAATGGTTACGGAGCAATCCTCATGTCTGTTGTGCTCATGAGTGGTCTGCTGATCTGGTGGCCAACAAAACTAGGACAAT
>JBJTQN010000180.1:0-10755 GCA_046075665.1 Armatimonadota bacterium
GTGTTTGAGGTCATACCTAACAGCATTACCGGTGCGCACCGCTGCGACATCGCCTCGCTCAACCATGGCATCCAGGGTGCGATATACCGTCGCCAAACCGATTTGAAAGCTGCGAACCTTTATCGCACCGTAGATCTCCGAAGCAGTAGGATGGGCACCATGAAGGTCGCCTAGGGCTACCAGCACAGCTTTACGCTGACTTGTGTTCCGCATGGCTTTGGGCCTATCTACAGAAGTCTCTTTCATCTTACTCACACGCGTATATTACATTATGTCGGTTGGATTCAGAAAGTCACCGCTTGCTTCCGTGACAATTCCGACGTTATGCTTTTGCAGAATTTACTTACGTGCGAAGTCAATCACCTGTAGAATCGGAGGCACGATGTCAAGCCCACGCATTTTAGTAGCAGATGATGAACCGGCATTGTTACGGCTGCTTGAATTTGTCCTTGGCCGACGAGGATTAGAGATTCATGGCGTTTCCAATGGCAATGCCGCTGTTGAACTCCTAGAGACAAATCCGCCTGATCTTGCAATTCTCGATGTGATGATGCCTGGTCTTGATGGTTATGAAGTGCTGAGATTTATCCGAGACAATCCAGTATTGGCAGGAATTCCAGTCGTGATGTTGACAGCCCGTGCACAGCTCGATGACATCCAACAGGGCCTCTCGCTCGGTGCAGATGCCTACCTTGCGAAGCCATTTGACCCCGAAGAGCTATTGTCTGTCGTAGAATCATTGATAAGTTAGTAGCTTTACACCGTTGATGCATTGCTACGAGACGACTGTTGGAGGGTAAGGCGATGTCGGTAAGTACTGAAGAAGCGTGGGTTGTAGAGCCAGAGCTCAGGGATCGGCCACCCAGACGTATTGCTGCAGCTGATCGAGTTGATTACAACAAGCCATCTACACAGATTCTCACCATCTCATCCGGTGCAGTAATCATCACCGGCCTTGCAGTGTTTGCTGCGGGTCTGGTTATGAAACAATTTGCGTTTGTGATTGCCGGTGTCGTGGTCGCACTTGGTGGTATGGCCGGAATAGTTGTCTTTCCTGGAAAGGGCAAGGCATATGAGACCAAGGTGAATCGCCTCGTGGAAGTCGGAATTCCTGTACCCGCACGCCTCCTTGCTGCTGAGAATCGCGGAACCGAAGGGGGAAACCAACGGTTTGTAAAGTTCCAGTATCAGGTTCCAGGACAGGATGAACCCCGACACGGTGACACTTTGGTTGATTACCGTGCACTTCCAAAGACAATCCCTAGCCTGGTCACAGCACTTGTCGACCCGGAAACATACGAATGCGAACTCTACATCGCATTACCGGTAAAAGCGATAGCAAAACCCCTTGACAGGTCAGCACAGGCAACAGTCGATACAGCCGAAGCCAAACCAACGAGTACGGAGATGGGATCGATGTCGACAGACCCTGCTATCGTCGTAAAACGTAAGGTAGAAACGGCACCTGAACAAAACGGTGAGAAGCGCGAATCGTACGAGTAGGCGTTGTATTACGCCTGTACGGGTGATAACGTACGTCTGGTTGTAGTTCCTTGGTGATGCCCTGTGAGGCATCTTCCGTCCTGTGAGACGGGCAAGGGTGCCGGAAAGCACCGGATGCATGCAATGTTGGCGCTTGCGCCCATGACGTGCCCTTGTCCTCGAATGGGACAAGGGCACGTTTTGCATTGAGAGGTACACGATGGCAGTGATGGATAGCGGGGATATCCGGCGGGCCGTATCCCGGATAGCACACGAAATTGTTGAACGGAATAAGGGCGCACATGATGTCGTCCTCATCGGCGTCCTTCGCCGCGGGCTGCCCCTCGCCGAGCGACTCGCAAGCCGAATTATGCAGATTGAATGCGCTCCGGTACAGTTCGGGGGACTGGATATTACTGATTACAGGGATGACAACGCAGCACGGTCCGTCGATTCCAACGCCTCGTCTATCGACTTTGATGTCACCGGCAAAATAGTCGTCCTGGTTGATGATGTCCTCTACACCGGCAGGACTGTAAATGCGGCGATGACCGCAATCTCCAATTATGGGCGTCCTGCCGCAATCCAGCTCGCTGTTCTCGTTGATAGGGGGCACCGCGAACTACCGATTCGCGCTGATTACGTTGGAAAGAATGTTCCAACATCTAGGTCTGAGCGTATCGATGTTCAACTGGGTGATTCCGATGCCAATGACTGTGTCCTGATTACAAAGCGGGAGGGAGTTTGATGGCAACGCCAATCGCAGGAACAGACCTTCTCGGTCTCAAGGGCTTAGAGCGGGAGACGCTAAATCACTACCTCGCAAAAGCCGCTGAGTTTGAACAGATTATCCGCCGGGATATAAAGAAGGTTCCTACGCTCCGCGGCAAATCGGTTATCACACTATTCTACGAAAACTCAACCCGTACGCGTACATCGTTCGAAGCCGCAGGCAAATACATGTCTGCAGATGTCATCAACATCAGTGGATCAACATCCAGCACGACAAAGGGCGAATCACTCAGGGACACCTTTCTTACGCTACAGGCACTGACCGCTGACTGCATCATCATGCGTACCCCGTATTCCGGAGCGCCTGAGCAGGCCGCTGCGTGGGTCGACGTACCTGTTATCAATGCCGGTGATGGCATGCACGAGCATCCAACCCAAGGACTTCTCGATGCGTATACCATTCAAAGCGTTAAAGGACCTCTGGATGGACTTAAGGTCGCAATCGTCGGGGATGTAGCCCATTCACGTGTTGCACGCTCCAATATCTGGGGGCTCTCGACACTAGGTGCCGATGTTCACATTGTTGGGCCAAACACTCTGATGCCGCGTGATATCCATCAGCTTCCCGTCACCGTACATAACTCGCTTGAGAGTGGACTTGCGGGTGCCGACGTCGTGATGGTGCTTCGCCTCCAGCTTGAGCGGATGAACAAAGCGCTTTTTCCTACGGCACGTGAATATCACATGACATTCGGGATTAACGAAGCGACGCTGCGCTATGCAAAGCCCGATGCAATTGTTATGCACCCAGGTCCAATGAACCGCGGTCTGGAAATTGGTGGGGACCTCCCGGATGGACATCAAAGTGTTGTCTGTCAGCAAGTGACATCCGGCGTCGCCGTACGGATGGCAGCTTTGTACCTCTTACTTGGCGCGGATGATATTGAAGGATAAGTGAAACGGACGAAAAATATGAAAACCATACTCTTGCAAGGCGGTCATGTTGTCGATCCTGCTAATCAAATTGATGGCATTTCTGATGTTCTGATCGAAAACGGTGTCATCAGTGCCGTCGGACAAAATTTGGAGATTCCTTCCGGTTCCGATATTCGGGACTGCACCGGTCTCATCGTCACCCCAGGACTGATTGACATCCATGTCCACCTGCGTGAGCCCGGACAGGAGTACAAGGAAGATCTTTTTTCTGGTCTCGGAGCCGCCGCTGTCGGTGGCTTTACTGGAGTTGCCTGTATGCCAAACACTGCGCCGGTTATTGACTCCGCACCAATCTTAAGAGACCTTGTAACGCGTGCTAAAGCCGTCCGAAAGTCTCGTCTCTGGGTTATTGCCGCGCTGTCAAAAGGTATGAAAAACCACGAACTTACCGAAATGGCAGACCTCAAGGCAGCAGGTGCCGTTGCAGTGTCCGATGATGCCTACCAGGTTCAGGATCCATTATTTCTTCGGCGGGCCATGGAATATGCCGCAATGGTAGACCTCCCAGTACTCCTCCATTGTGAAAACACGACGCTGTCTGAAGGTGGAGTCATGAACGAGGGCGTGATTTCTACAGACCTTGGTCTAAAGGGGCTCCCGCGGGAGGCCTACGAATTAGATGTAGCACGGGCAGGCCTGCTTGCGATGTTGACAGGTGCCAAAACACATATTCTTCACGTCTCAACCCGCGGCGAAGCAGAGCTCGTACAGCACTTCAAGCTTAAGGGCGCTCCACTCACAGCTGAAACAGGACCGCATTACTGGTGCATAACCGATGAAGCCGTAACTGGCTACAACACGCATGCCAAAATGAACCCGCCGTTACGCACACAGAATGACTGTGAGGCCATGGCTGATGCCGTCGCCAATGGCATCATGGATGCCATTGCAACCGATCACGCTCCACACGCAGGTTACGAAAAGGCGCAGGAGTTTGCCCTGGCACCGTTTGGAATCGTTGGTCTGGAAACGAGTCTTGCCCTTGGTGTGACACACCTCGTCAAGACCGGAAAGGTTACCTGGACACGGTTTATCGATGCGATGTCAACGCAACCGGCAAAGATTATTGGTGTTGATGCCGGGACCTTGACACCGGGTAAAGCTGCCGATGTTACGGTGATTGATCCCAATGTTAGTTGGACTGTCAAGGCATCCGAGTTCGTATCAAAAGGAAGAAACACACCTTTTGATGGTGTCAAACTCATGGGACGCGCTGTTTTGACCATTGTTGCTGGGGAGGTTGTTCATGGCTGAGGCAGTTCTCGTGCTCTCTGATGGGAGTGTATTCAAAGGCCAGCATTTTGGTGCCGCCGGGACAACTTCTGGTGAGGTTGTGTTCAACACAGGGATGACCGGGTATCAAGAGGCACTAACTGACCCTTCATATGCGGGCCAGCTCCTGACGATGACGTACCCTCTGGTGGGAAACTACGGTGTTGCCGACGTTGACATCGAGAGCAATGGCGTCCAAGTCGCAGGATTTGTTGTGAGAACCCTAGCGGATGTAGCATCCAACTGGCGGATGCAAGGGACGCTGCATGATTATCTGGTATCCAGTGGGACTGTTGGTGTTCATGGGATTGACACTCGGCAGTTGACGCGTGTTATTCGGGCAGAAGGCGTGATGATGGGGGCAATTAGCTCCACGAAATCTGCCGGAGAATTGCTGGAACAACTACAGAAGTCAACAAGCGGCTATGATCAAATCGATTGGGTAGACCGCGTCACAACTAAACAACCGTATACTTGGGGGCCATCGGAAGCTGATGCCCGATTCCACGTTGCTGTCCTCGACTGTGGAATCAAGTTTAATATTCTCCGGTCGCTTGCATCAAGAGGCGTACGAACGACTGTATTCCCAGCATCTACTCCTGCTGCTGACTTGATTGCGTTGAACCCGGATGGTTACTTCCTTTCTCCCGGTCCGGGAGATCCAGCGTTGCTAGGATATGCAATCGATACAGTCAAGACGTTAATTCATGCTGGGAAACCGGTTATGGGCATCTGTCTCGGTAACCAACTCCTTGGGTGCGCACTCGGTGGTCGTACCTATAAGTTGCCATTCGGACACCGTGGTGCAAACCATCCGGTAAAAGACTTACTCACCGGCAAAGTCGTTATTACGAGTCAAAATCACGGGTATGCGCTCGACCCGGAATCGCTTCCTACAGCCGATGTTGAAGTGACCCAAATTAACTTGAACGACGGCACAGTCGAAGGTCTTCGACATCGACATCTACCTGTCTTTTCAATCCAGTATCACCCCGAGGCATCACCGGGACCACACGATTCAAACCACTACTTTGACCAATTTTTATCAAGTATGGAAGCTGCACAGGGATAATGTCATTGATTTCGCTCCGGGGATCTGACAAGTGGATGAGGTCACTACAATGGTGGCCTCTTGCTTTGTTGGTTCTTGGCGTGGTCGTTCTCAGGGTTGTAGATATCAGTGCGGATGCTTGGAAAGATCTGGATTGGGGAACCGGTATCTGGACAGATGAAGGTTTTTACGCACACAACGCCCGCAATCATGTGCTGTTTGGTGACCCTGAGCAGGATGGTTTCAATAACTACAATCTTTCACCTGTCCTACATGCGATTCAGGTCGTTGTCTTCTCGAAATTTGGTGTTGGGCTTGTGCAATCTCGCTTGATATCAATCGTTGCCTCATTGCTCACTTGCGGATTACTTTTCGCTGGAGTTAGAAATGATTTTGGGGCGCGTGCAGCGGCCTTTTCCCTTATGTTGCTTGGCCTTGAGAGTAGTTACGTCCTTTACAACCGCCTCGGACTCATGGAATCGCTCGGGACATTGGTCGTGGCTCTTGCTTATTTCCTTTGGACGCTCGACCGCCCTTGGAGCAAATTCCTCAGTGGCTTTATCGCCGCGGGTGCCTTTGCGGTCAAGACGACATTCCTGATATTTCTGCCCGCACCTATCATCGCACTAATCATCATCAACAAACGCGATGTGCGGGCCATTGCAAGCTCTACGTGGCCTTATTTGCTTGGAGCAGCAGCGTTCGTCGGCTTTTATTACAGCACTTGGTTAGTCGTTCATGGGGCTGAAGTAGCCAGGATGAATAACTTTTACAGGACGATGCAGTCGCAGCCACGGTCATTTACGCAGCTGCTCTGGATGATCCGGAGGGCAGTCATTGGCTATCACTTTGGCTTTCTGCAGCGCATGGAAACACGCTCGACAGTATTTTTGAACTTGGCGCTTGTGGGCTCTATCTGGTCGTTGGTTAAAGTGGTGACGTTCGGAAAATCCGAACGTGATGTGGTGATCGAAGAAACCCACAAGAAGCTTTTGATGCATATTGTTTGTCTCGCTGCCGGCATTCTCTTCATTTTTGTTTCACGCTATGCGCCTAGTCGCTACTTTTTGGTGTTTCACGTATCCGCAGCGGTTGTTGGTGGCGTATTCCTGAGCCGGTTCATGGATGTCATCGTCGACATCAAGAAAAATGTGTGGCTTCAGCGGGCAATGTGGGTTCTTGTTTTCCTGTTTGGCTACCATGTTCTCCTACCGCTCTATAACATTCCCGGGCTCAAGAGGGTTTCAGAGGTGTTGGGCCTTGTCACAGCGATGGCAGTAACCGCGACCGTTGTAAGGTTTCGTCGTGGGATTGCTAGTCTTCTGACTCCTTCGATCGTTACTGCTGTTTTCTTAGTAACATCCCTTGGACAATACACAGCCTGGTTTGTAACACGCCGACATGAGACGCTGCAGGCATCTCAGTGGCTAATGGAACAAGTGGGGACAAGTGCAGTTGTTGCTGGCGATTGGGCTCCGAACCTCGGATTCGAGTCGAAGCTTCGGTTGCCCCCCGTCTTTAAGGGACTCGCAAATGATAATGAGCCAGTACGGACACTTGGAATCGACTACGTACTGACAGGACGTACGCCGTATCCAAAGCGGATGTGGGCGGCTCTTTCCCCGGGCTTAGTTACGGACGAAAACCGTGTTTCGACATTGAAGTATCACGGCTACACAATCGATCTTTATCGGGTACCGGATGGGATGAAAGTGCAGCGTTAGTGATGCTTTTTGCCATGAGCAAATGATTGACGCTCATGGCCGTTTTGGTGTGTTTTACGTCGGTTGAGGATGACCTCTAGGCGTTGGTTGACATAAGATGAATGGGTGGACGATAGGGAGTAGCAGATATGCCACGACGCGTTGATTTGAAAAAGGTGATGGTTATCGGGTCTGGTCCAATTGTGATCGGACAGGCAGCAGAGTTCGACTACGCAGGTGCGCAGGCTTGTCGGGCACTCCGTGAAGAGGGCATCTCTGTCGTTTTGGTGAACTCGAATCCAGCGACGATTATGACCGATGTTGAAATGGCAGACCGTGTATACATCGAGCCATTAACTCCCGAGTTTCTCGAGCAAATCATTGCAAGGGAGCGTCCACAGGGTCTCGTCCCAACACTAGGTGGACAGACCGGCTTGAATCTCGCGAGTAAACTAAGTGAGCTGGGAATTCTGGAGAAGTACGATGTAGAACTTCTCGGCACACCACTCTCGACCATTCAGAAAGCTGAAGACCGGGAGCAGTTCCGCTCCCTTATGCGTGAGATTGGCGAACCCGTTCCTGAGTCATGGATTATTGATTCCAATGGTGCATTGGAGGACCTGTCCAAGCAGGAAGGTCTTCCGTGGCCGCTCATTGTCCGTCCTGCCTACACCCTCGGGGGGAGCGGCGGTGGCATCGCACATACCGTTGCTGAACTTCTTGAAATCGGTGGCCGCGGTTTACGGTTGTCCCCTGTGAGCCAGGTGATGATTGAGCGTTGTCTCGTCGGCTGGAAAGAAGTTGAGTACGAAGTGATGCGGGATGCCAACGATACCTGCATCACGATTTGTAATATGGAAAACCTCGACCCAATGGGGGTACACACGGGGGATTCCATCGTCGTAGCCCCAAGCCAAACGCTAAGCGATAAGGAGTACCAAATGCTCCGCACGGCCAGCGTGAAAATCATTCGGGCGCTGGGTATTCAGGGTGGGTGTAACGTTCAGCTCGCGCTCGACCCGGACAGCTACGGATACTACATCATTGAAGTTAACCCCCGCGTCTCGCGCTCTTCCGCGCTCGCAAGTAAAGCGACCGGATATCCGATTGCCCGTGTTGCTGCAAAGATTGCCATCGGGTTACACCTCGATGAGATCGAAAACAAAGTGACGGGGCGAACGCTGGCGTGTTTTGAGCCTGCCCTTGACTACTGCGTTGTCAAGATTCCGCGCTGGCCATTTGACAAGTTCAAAAGCGCTGACCGGCGTATCACCACGCAAATGAAGGCAACTGGCGAAGTGATGGCGCTGGACCGGAGCTTTGAATCCGGACTAATGAAAGCGCTCCGTTCCCTTGAAATAGGCGTTCTTGGGCTGGGGTACCGACACGCTGCTGCGTGGACTGAGCAGGAACTGGATCATCTGATTGCAGTCGCCACAGATGAACGAATCTTTGCCATCGCTGAAGCGATGCGACGCGGACGATCGATCGACGCCATTCATACATCCAGTCATATTGATGAATGGTTCCTTACGAAGATAAAGAATCTTGTCGATATGGAGCTATGGTTGACTGGCGTGAACGATGGCTTTGTCCAGCGCCTCGCTGAAGCAAAGGACCTCGGTTTCCCCGACCGGGTCATCGCCGCACTTGCCGGTGTACGGGTTGATGATGTCGTTCTTGCCCGAAAGGGAATGGGAATCAAGCCCTCGTACAAGATTGTCGACACATGCGCTGCAGAGTTCGAAGCGCAAACGCCGTATTTTTATTCATCACAGGATACTGAAGACGAGCTTCTCAGGGACTAAGGGACGGGCGTACAAATGAAACAGGATGCTTGGAAACGCGTTATTGTCGGCATCGGAGGCACAGCTATTGTCCTTTTTGCCTACGGAAGTGGTATGCGCGGGCAAAAGAAAGCGCTCGAAGGTGTAAAGCAGGAACGCCGCGTTCTACGGGAAGACATGCGGAACCTTCAGCTGATCACACGCGGGCGCGAGGGACTCTTGCATCAATATGCGGCACTACTGTTGCTGGAAAGTGCAATGGCTAAAAAGCTCGAGAGTGGGAAACCTCAGTATGATCAACCGATGATCAAGCAGGCAGTAGCTCACCTCGAGACATCAAAGCGACTGGATGCGACCACCGATGCGGATGTTGATGATCTTGTGGATCGCCTCTTGGCTGCAAAGAATGAGTTTGATGTCTTTAATGTTGCTTCTGAGCTGCGAAAGCGTCTTCAAAAAATTGATATCCCGGCGGACCTTGAAACCCCGGTAACGATAAAGGCTCCATCGTTAAACGATGTCCCAAAGCAGCCGGGGCCTGAGATCGGGCGCTAAAGTCCCAAAGTTTCCAAATGGTAAACTTTGGTTCCTTTTTCAACGACTAGGTTGATTTGATAGATTCTGGTTTTTCGGTGCCATACAGGTATCAGGATTGGCTTTCAGTTTTATGAGTGATACGGTTCGACCACAGCAACAGACCGAGCGGATACCACTACCGGCTCCAGCGCTTCTTCGTCAGGAGAGTCCGGTATCTGTGAACGGATTACAAACCGTTTCTGAAAGCCGGGATGCGATTCGAAGAGTGATGTCACACCTGGATGACCGCATCCTCATCATCGTGGGGCCTTGTTCGATTCATGACACGAGTGCAGCCCTCGAGTATATGACCCGCCTCGCAGAGCTGTCATCGGAACTCACCGATAACCTCCTCATTGTTGCCAGAGCGTACTTCGAAAAGCCACGTACCACGGTGGGGTGGCGCGGACTGATTAATGACCCGCGTATGGATGGCACCTACGATATGGCGGAAGGATTGCGCCTTGCCCGACGTTTGCTGGTGCAAATCACCGACATGGGCCTACCGGTCGCGACCGAGCTCCTTGACACAGCAACCCACGACTATTACACAGATCTCGTTAGCTTCGGAGCCATCGGAGCACGAACGACAGAGAGTCAGCCACATCGTGCGATGGCTAGCGGGCTTCCACTCCCAGTTGGGTTCAAAAATGCTACCGATGGCGGAGTACAGGTTGCTTTGGATGCAATGGTTTCTGCTGGTGCCTCTCATTCATACATTGGCTTCGATGATGATGGTCAGGCTTGCGTTGTAAAGACGCACGGCAATAAGGATACGTCATTGATTCTCCGCGGTGGACGTCAAAGTCAGCCAAATTTTGACCGGGTCAGTGTCGCTAGAGCTGTCGCTGATCTGGACCGAGTGGGTCTGCCAAAGGCATTGATTGTAGATGCAAGCCACGCAAATTCTGGCTATGAACCAATGCAGCAACCGTTTGTTGCTGAACGCGTCGTAACGCAGCGGCTGGAAGGGGAATCAGCGTTGAGAGGAATCATGATCGAAAGCAACCTCTTCTCAGGAAAGCAACCGATTAGTCCCAATATGCGCTACGGAGTCTCAGTAACAGATGGCTGCCTTGGTTGGGATGAGACCGCGGCACTCCTACGGCGTTTGCACAGTCTTCTATAGGCTATCGATCACCAGACAAACAATAGA
>JBJTQN010000181.1:0-4728 GCA_046075665.1 Armatimonadota bacterium
GTATTGAGCGTGATGAGCTCAAGCGTCCGGATGGTCGTTCGATTCATCTATGCTGGATAACGAGTCTTCATGTGTTGCCGAATGGCAATATCGTGTTTGGAAACACCCATGCCGGACCGGATAATCCACAGTTGATAGAAGTCACGCGTGACAAAAAGGTTGTCTGGACGCTTGATAACTGGAAAGTGTTTGGTAACGACCTATGTGCGGTTTGGTTAATGGATGCGAAGCGCGGAACCATTCGCTAGCCTGTTGATTTTTTCACTAGCAGAATGCCGTTAGGTAACAGGATACGGCTTTTGGCAGTGAATCTAGCGCCTTCTATATCCTGAATAAGCCCGGATTTTCACGATTTTGTGATATCCGGGTTTTTCTACATTAAGTTTTGAACTGGTGGAACACGGGAAATTCACCGAAAATCCGGGCAGAATAGATGAAGGTATCCGCACCTGTCGTGCGGAAATTTCCTACAACCCTGCTAAAGGGTCGAAAGGGTTTCGGTATCGATCACCATGCAATCCCAAATGATTAATCGAAAGGCAGGCCTCCTGCTTGCATCCCTCGGGGTGCTTGCCGTTGGTACTGTGCCAGCTGAAGCGCAAGTGCGTCTCGGTTGGGTACGTAGCACCGGCACTAATCCTACATTGGCGGTCACCCGTAATGCTGCGGGCGAAGTGTTCACGTTTGGCAATGGCACTGTCAACAAGCATTCAAAGACTGGTACTTTGGTTTGGACCAAGGCTATCGGTTCGTTTACGTACGGAACGACAGTTGCCAACAACATCGTATCCCTTCACGCTGGCCTCGATGGCGGCGTCTACCTTGTAGAGCGTCAGGGACCAAACTATACATCCACGGTTATTCGTTATTGTAATAACAATGGTGTTGTTGGTTTCACTCGTACAATCTCCGGACATGTCAACATCGCGTTCAACGCTAACTTCCCTGTAGCAGTTTCGGATAATGCCGGAAACCTGTTCGTTACTGCGCAAACAGGCTCGGAAACGATAACGCTCTACAAGGTGACATCTGGTAATGCTCTGTCATCTACAAGCGTTACGGTTACTCCGCTTGAATTAGGCGTCACCGATGTGTTCACATCTTCGATGATTGTCCCTGACAATGCAGGTGGGGCAGCGCTGTTTGTCGACCATTCTGATGGTAAGGGACACGCAAACCGCCGCTTTAGCGCATCTCTTGGAACCACGCAAACAGTCGACTACACCACTACGGCTTTCGAGCGATGGGCGCAGGGCGCTGAACGATCAGCGGTTGTAAAGAACGGGTTGATATATGCAATCCGCAATACCACAGACCTGTTTGGTGCGACGACCGGCAAAGATCTCGTAGAGGTCGCTGCTGATGGCAGCCGTACGATTAAGCGCTCCGGAACGAATCTCCGTGGTGTTACGCTTAGCCACACGGGAAATCTTGCTGTCGTCACGGCAAGCAGCATCACGCGAAATAGCACAACATACCCTGCTTTCAATGTAGGACTAGAAAACACCGCTGGGACAATCACAACCCCAGTGCGTGCATTTGCTAACTTTGGCTCGACAACGCCGATTCAGTTTGGAACGTTGTCCACCAACCTGTTGGCATTGGGTATTCAATCTAACCCGACCGGCCTCAGCTATGCTTCTGGTGTAGCGAATGGCGCGTTCTATGTCGTAAACGGCGTCGAAGATGCGACATCTACATTCGCGGGGCCTTGGCCAGTACGCTTTAGCCAAGTTGGCTTGAATGCTGCTGACACTGCATCAGTCGTCGGTCTGTCCACATACCTTAGCCCGAACCGCTTCTTCTTCAACAATGCGTCCGCATTTACATCGGGAACGGGTTCGTTGCTTTGGACTGGTCCATTGACAACGGCATTTAGTGATGACGGAATCTATTCAGCGCTCACCGTTGCCGGTACGGCATCTGTCGCCAAGTATCACTTCACTGGTCCAACCGTAACTGGGCAACCAACAATCATTCCTGGTGGACCCGGAGCGGTCAATCAGGTCATCACACTGACTGGTGACAAGTTCGGCTACAACGATGTCTTTGTGTTCAATGGCGTCAACTGTGCTACGAATGTTGTCTCTGATGGATCGTTACAGGTCACGATTCCTGCATCTGCAATCGGGGTCAAGGGTATTTACCCAATCAGCCTTCTGTACACATTTGAAAATGGCACGACGCAAACGCTGAACCTTGGTTCGCTTGAGGTAGGACCTCGACCGGTTCTCGATGTTGCATCGTTGACACCAAATCCATTGCACGGAGGTGAGGCTCTTACCTTTACGGTGTCTCTGAACGAACCAGCTGGTTATCCCGGTCAGACCGTAACGGTTACGAACAACAACCCGGCGGTGACGTTGCCTGGAACGGTATCGTTCGCTACCGGAGAAACGACTAAGACTTTCAACATTGTCCCATCGTATGTGACATCAGATACCACTGGCGATGTTACGACAGTGTTGGATGGCGTTACTAAGACGACATCGTTGACTGTTCTTTCGCATAAGGTTGCCAGCTTAGATGTTGCACCATCAACAGTGATTGGTGGAAACAGCTCAACTGGTACGGTAACAATCACCAGCAAGGCAGCGCCGGGCGGATACGTTGTAGCACTTTCTTCGGACAACCCAAACATTACGGTTCCATCCGGAGTTACTGTTGCCGAAGGTCAGACGACGGCTACATTCCCTGTGGATTATGCAGTCGTAGCTGATGACTCCAATGGTGTAGTTACTGCTTCGTTGAATGGTTCGTCTAAGACCAGCAACGTTACGGTCAAGGCCGCTAACATCACTGACCTTACGTTGTCAACATCCAGCATCGCTGGCGGAAACAACGTTACGGGAACGATCAGTATTGATGGCAAGGCTCCTGCAGGTGGACTTGTGGTGGCGGTTTCGTCATCCAGCACGCGCGTAGTAGTACCGGCAACGGTGACTATTCCCGAGGGGCAAACATCTGCTACGTTCACTGCAACGACGGTTCCGACAGCAACAGCTACGCCGGTCACCGTTACTGCAAGCGCTCGTGGTGTTGTTCTCAATAAGGGCATTACCATAACGGCTCCTGTGGTTGTCTCAGTTACGTCCAATCCAGCGAACATCACTGGTTCCAACACTGGTACAGCTACGGTCACGTTGGATGGTCCAGCGCCATCAGCGTGGGTGTTGACAGTAACGTCTGACAATCCAGTGCTCGGCTTTGGACTCGCAGCAGGTGTACCTGTTACTACGAGGACAACTTCAGTTGCAACGGGGTCGCGCACCGTCAATGTGGGAATCAACACCTTATATGTCACAGCTAACACGGCTGTAAATGTAACGGCTGCTCGTGCCGGAGTAAGTGCATCGACAGTTGTCAATGTCCTGCCTCCTGCTCCTGCAAGTGTTGTGCTAACGCCAACTTCGGTTCGTGGTGGTACTAATACATCATTGCGAGTGAACATCACGTGCAAGGCCCCTGTGGGTGGTTTGGTTGTTGCATTAGCTTCCAACCGATCTGAGGCTTCCCCGGCAGCGACGGTGACTGTCCCAGCTGGACAGACATTTGTTAGTACGTCAGTTCCTACAACGGCAGTATCCGCAACGGCGACAGCTGTATTGTCAGCGACAGCAAATGGATACACGCAGACTGCCACGTTGACGATAACACCGTCTATTCCAACGGCTGTTTCGTTTACTCCTACTGTAGTAGTTGGAGGGAATGCATCAACTGGTAAAGTAACTCTAAGTGGTCCTGCTGGTCCTGATGGAGCCATCGTTACATTGGTTTCGTCTAGTCCAAAGGTTACCGTACCTGACTCTGTGACAGTCCCTGCAGGTGCAACAAGCGCGAACTTCACTGCATCGACGGTTACGATCCCTAGCAACATCAATGCAACGGTTCGTGCAACGTGTAACGGTACGACAGCAACCGGAACCATTGCCGTTCAGGCGCCAAAGCCAAGTTCGGTAGCGTACAACCCGACACTCCTTACGGGCGGCAAGTCTGGTGTTGGAACGGTTACGTTGAATGGCAAAGCACCTGCCGGTGGTTATGAAGTCTTGTTGACTGCTGATAATGGCATCTTTACGATTCCTGCATCGGTAACAGTCGCTGAAGGAGCTACATCGGCAACATTCCCGGTCTCTGCACTGGTTGTGGACACGGATACGGTTGTCACCACGACGGCTTCGGCAAACGGTACTACGATTACCAAAACCATCACGGTTGCGGCTCCAGTACTTTCAACCGTAACCATGGCAACCATGTTGAATGGTGGTGCATCGACAGTTGGTAAGGTCACACTGACTGGTATCGCACCTGCTGGTGGGGTAACAGTTGCGCTGGTTAGCAACAACCCAGCTGTTTCCGTACCAGCTACGGTCACGGTACCTGAGGGCGCGCTTTCCGCTAACTTTACAGCGACATCTGTAGCGGTTGACTCCGATACAGCTGGAACGGTGGTTGCATCCCAGGGTGCAATCAGCAAGTCGCTGAATGTAGTCGTCAAGGCTGCTGTGATCACGGCGTTGTCCGCATCACCGACATCCCTCAAGGGTGGTAACAACATCACGTTCCGAATAACCCTCGGATCTGCAGCTGGTCCAGCTGGTACGGTGGTTACAATCTCCAGCGCAAACAGTGCAGTTTCTGTTCCTGCAACAGTAACTGTTCCTGCTGGAGCAACAACGGTAACGTTCACGGGAACGACAACGACAGTAACATCTGTTACTGCTGGAG
>JBJTQN010000182.1:0-4423 GCA_046075665.1 Armatimonadota bacterium
CACGGGTCTTCTCGCCTGCACGCAGATACTCAACTGCACGGATATGCGCATCTGCGAGGTCGGTGACATGGACAAAGTCCCGGAGGCAGGAACCATCCCGGGTATCCCAATCTGCTCCAAACACCTTAACCTCTGACCGGCGACCGAGGGCGGTATCAATAATCAAGGGCAGGATGTGTTGCTCTGGGGTGTGATCTTCACCCAAGCGGCCTTTTGCATCTGCGCCGGCTGCATTAAAGTAGCGCAGTGAAACCGACTTGAGACCGAATGCATGATCATAGTCACTGAGAATGCGCTCGAACATCAGCTTTGTCTCGCCGTAGGGGTTCGTTGTCTTTTGTGGATGGTCTTCTGGAATAGGCAGAATTTGCGGCTCTCCATACGTCGCTGCAGAGCTCGAAAAGACAAAATGTTTGACGCCATTTTCACGCATCGCACGGAGGAGCATTAAGCCCTTCCCTATATTGCATTCGTAGTACTTGGCAGGGTCGAAGACCGAGTCACCAACGGATGCATAGGCACCAAAGTGCATCACTGCATCGATGTTATGCTCGCGGATTGTGTTTCCGACGAGGTAAGCATCCCCGTAGTCGCCATGTACAAATGTTGTATCGAGGCATGCTTCCCGATGTCCGAGCTCAAGGTTGTCGTAGATAACGACATCGTGTCCCCGTTCTTTGAGCAATAGGGCGGTGTGCGAGCCGATGTAGCCAGCGCCTCCAACAACGAGAATAGCCATTTATGTTCTCCAAAAAGCAAACCGGCATGACAGCAAAACCGGTGGTTATCACCTTTCATTATGCGATAACTGACCATCTACTGGAGGGTTTTTCTGCATGCGGGCGTTGAAACGTGCAAAGACCCACCGGCTAAGTTCGGCAGGTGGGTCTTCGATGTTGATTGCAGGCGAGCTCTTACTCGGCGATTGCGAGCGAGCCCATCGGATCCCATGGATCGAGGACCGTGGCCGGCGTCTCAAGCAGCGTCAATGTATCTTTGCTAACGTATTGTTTATCAACGGCAACTTCGTAGACGTACTGATCAAACCAGGCATCCGTCATCGTAAGGTAGCCGGCTTCACCGACAGCCTCACCCCATGAGTTTTCAACTCGCCATTGTTTGGGTTTACCCTCTGGAGACAGGTCAACACCAACAAGCACCATGGCATGCGTCATCAGACTTTGGCCGTAGTCCAGACGTGCGGCTTTCTCTTGCAACAAAGCAGTCCCGTACAGAAGCTCGGTATCAAAGAGGTCCAGATCAAGTACACCAAGCTCACGATCAAGATGCTTGCCGACATCACAGCCAAACCAAACCGGCTTGCCATCGAGGATCATTTGTACTGCAGCGGCCTTGAGTGTCTCAATGGGGAGGTTCAGGTAGGAGATCTCACGCCCTCCAGCGACATTCCCAAGGAATCCAACCGTGTAGTGGGCGGGGATCTGCTTGCTGGCTTGCGGGCAGTGAATCAGACATGCTTTGTCATGCAAATCAAGCGGGCAGTATCGGTCCTTGAAATGCTGCGGCGTTATCTCACCATCCGTATGGAATTTGTTTTCTTTATCGACCCATTTCCACTCAAACGATGTTGGGGGAACACCGAGATGAATCGTCAGCATCCGGTAGATGTCATCCACAATGGCATCTTTATTCGCCCGGGTTTCCTCGGTGGATGCACCGCTGTGGATACGGTCACGGAGGATCTGCGCTTCGCGGCGGAGCTTTTGGGTGATGTGTTGATTCATCACGGCGGAGTTCGAGCTCGAGAATGTCTCAGGCATGACACGCTTAGGGACAACGCCGTATCTATCGATGAGATTGGCAAACATATCCCACTGGCCGCCATCGTTTAGCGGTGTGGCGCAGAGCCAGTCCAAAAGACGGGAGCCAACTTCCAGCTGTGGGTTATCGATGATTTGTTCGAGAAACAAATTCGACTTTTCCAGCTTGTCCCAGAACATCAGGTAGGTCTGTGACAGCTCAAAATCATCGAGACCAAGCCGTTCGGCAGCTGTCATACGGAAGAGGTTGAGGCCAGCAAAGAGCCAGCAACGACCAGATGAGAACTGGCTGGTGGTCTTCCCCGACTTGACGACATGCGAGTATGCATGGCTGACAGCCTGCACACGGTCACGGTTAAGTGCGACCGAGCGGATGTCCGACTTTCCGGCTGCGTTTCGTGCAATCCGCGCGATCGGGCTCTCAGACGTCCTAGCGGCAGCGTCACGAATCTGCTGAGGTGTCAGACTTGGGAGTGCTGCGATAGGGGTGCTCATTGCGCTGGACGTGGTGCGATGACGATGTAGCGATTTGGCTCAAGACCCTCTGAGTACGTCATCACGCTTGGGTGCTCAAGCAACGCGTTGTGAACAATTTTCCGCTCCAGTGCGGAGAGTGGATCGAGGACTGCTTCCTGTCCGGCTTCCTCTACCTGTGCTGCGAGGTCGAGTGCGGTTTCGATGAGTAGCTGCTCCCGGCGTGCACGATAGCCTTCCGAATCGAAGAGGACATTTAGACGTGGGTCGCCACGGTGGATACATGCAGTCGTTGCGACGAGCTGTAGGGCATCCAACACACGTGAACCACGCCCGACGACGCGTGAGGCATCCGAGCCATCGATGGAAACCGTGATGGCATCCGGGGTATCCCGTGTTGTCGAAACCGTGAGTTCGAGGCCGGTGGATGCTGCATAGCCCTCAGCGAATGCGACAATACGCTCTTTGAGGGTGTCAACCGTTACATCTGCCATTGTTGTGGTCCTTCTAATCCGGCATCCCGTGGCCGGCGTTTGATATGAATGCGTTCCGTGGTTACCCGATGCTTACTTCTTTTTCTTTTTTCCTGTTACAAGTGGATTGCTTACAGTGACCGCAGGCTTCCCTGGCTCAATAATCACCGTAGTTCCCTCGGCAGCTGCTGCGAGTTGGCGCTGGATAAACCACTGTTGCCCGACGCCAAGAATGTTGGAAACGAAGTAATACAATACAAATGCACTCGGAAGCTGATACTGCAGCATCATCACAAAGTAAATGACCGGCATTGTGGTGCTCATCATCTTCTGTTGTTCTGCCTGCGTTGGGTCTGTTGGAGGCGGGCTCAGCTTCATCTGAACAAACATCGTGCCCGCATACAACACAAGGAGTAAAAGGTCCTGTTCACCAAGGTGATGGCCGATTTGCCCCTTGAGTGGTGCCGGCCACATTTGCGACAGATCTCCGAGGGCTGGGGTGATCCATAGGAATGTCGCATCCCGGAAGCTGAATTGGTAGTTATTGATGAGCTGAATCATCAAGAGGAAGACAGGAATCTGAGCCAGCGCCGGCAGACATCCACCCATTGGGTTGACACCGTGCTCAAGCTGGAACTCCTTCATCTTCGCCTGCAACTCGGCTGGATTGTCCTTATACTTATCATTCAACTCCTTGATTTGAGGTGCATACTTCTGCATCTCTTTGGCGTTCTTGAATGTCTTGTAACGTAGCGGCCAAAGGATGCCGGTTACAAAAACCGCAATGAAGGCGATGGCCAGCACTGGACTGAACTGTTTGTTGTTACCGAAGATCCGGACCAATGTGTCCATCACCTTGAAATAAGGCGTCTTCGCGTTGACATTGTTCTGCTTGGTCTCCAGCTCAAGGAGGAGTTTGAGAGCTTCTTCACGCTTGGCAGACTTCGTGTCTGTGCTGCGGATGTAAGCATCCAGCTGCTTCCACGCGTTGTAAGTCTCGTTTTTCTTGTCCGACATTATTCGGGCAGATTCAATCGCCCCCTGATAGCCAACATCGGTGTTCTTGAACTTGTCCTGAACGGCTTTGTACGTGCTGGATGCATCCGTCCACAGCTCGCCTATTTTGGCTGACTTTGCCGTCTCAGCATCGGCTGCAACCTTGACCTTCTTTTCGGCCTCGGTGATGGCAGCATCAGGAGTATCCGGGATAGAGACATTGCCGCCACAGCCCGAAAGGGTCCACATAGCCAGCAATGCAAGGGTCCAGATTGTCCATGCACGATGGAGACTCATCAACTTCATTCAATCTTCCTCTAATGGGGTGTACATCGAAACTCCGATGGCACAACCCCTATTCTACTACGGCACAGGGTCATGTCCGCCTTTTGCAAATGGATGACAGCGTGCAATGCGTAGAATGCCCATCCAGAAACCGCGCCAGGCCCCGTGACGGAGCATCGCCTGTGCCATGTACTCCGAGCAGGTCGGGTAGAAGCGGCATGTCGATGGCGTGTTCCGCGAAATCATTTGATAGACACGAATCGCTCTGACTGCAAGTGGTACCGGGTGCACAGGTTGTACTGTTCCCACTGGAGGCACGATCTCTGACTCTGCGTTCGAAGATGCATCCTCTGCAACCTCATCCGTGAAAGATGAAAGACCTCCCAACTCCAGCTGACCGGTCGTTCGGGCGAG
>JBJTQN010000183.1:0-3734 GCA_046075665.1 Armatimonadota bacterium
GATAATATTTAATTAATTGAAAAGATTATTTCTTTTATCTATAAGTGATCAATTTCACATAAATAGAAACGAACACAATAAAAAAAAAATAATGATTTGAATTTTTTGATAACAAATTTCTCAAATCAAAGTTTTATTTGAAATGATGAATAGAAAACAAAATGAATTATTTCGTTTACTTCCGGGACAACGGCGAGAACGGATGTTTCCTTTCAAGTTCGGTGGATGGATTTCACTACACCGATATGCGCTTTACCGGCCCCCTCTTCAAACCGCAGGTTGGTCGCGAGAAATTAGTGCGTGATCCTTGTCCGGTTGAAGGCCCAGATGGCACTTTTCACATGGTTTGGACGTGCGGCTGGTGGGAAAAGTCGATTGGATATGCATCCACAAAGGACTTTAGAAACTGGTCAGTGCAGCGGACGATTCCGGTGATGGAACATGAAACATCAGCGCGAAATGCATGGGCTCCTGAGATAATCTGGGACGCGAAAAAGTCAGAGTTCAGAATTTTCTGGAGCACAACAATACCTGGCACGTTTCCGGAAACACAATCGAGTGCAGATGGGGGCCTGAACCACCGCATTTATTGCTGTACTACACACGACTTTGTTCAGTTTAGTCCTACCCGATTGATGTTTGACCCTGGTTACAACTGTATTGATGCCACAATCACCGCGTATCGCGGCGGTTACTTGATGATCATAAAGGATGAAACCCGTGAACCAGCGGCAAAGTACCTGCGGGCATACGTTGCGAAGTCGCTCGATGGCCCATGGGAATGCGTCACGAATCAGCCCTTTACGCCATCATGGGTTGAAGGGCCCGCACTAATCAGCACTCACAATGGCATGCTTTGTATTTATGACAAGTATACAGAGGGTAAGTACGGCGCACACATATCACGTGATGGCAAGGGTTGGCGAGACTGCTCGAGTGACATCTCGGTACCGCGCGGTGCGCGGCATGGAACGGTTTTTACGCCGTCAAAGCGAGCAAATGCCGCTATTCAAGCGGCATTTGCGAACGACAGATAGGTTTACGCTAGATAGTGATGCTCCGGATCGTCATTTCAATGTGACCACCTGGGGCATCCCACTTTATGCGATTACCGACACGTTTTCCTGCCACCGCTTTTCCTATCGGTGATTGGTCAGAGACACGCCCCAAATCTGGATCCGCTTCAAATGGGCTAACGATCTCTACCACCAGTTCGTCACCATCGTCATCGAACAGGACGACTTTACTTCCAATGTGAACTATGTCAGGATCGAGCGCGCTCGGCTCAATGATCACTGCAGCATCAAGAACTTCTCGCAACTCAAGAATTCGGCCTTCAACAAAAGCCTGCTCCTGCTTTGCAGCAATATAGTCATTATTTTCTGAAAGTTCTCCATCTTCTTTTGCTTCCCGAATTCGCTCTGCGATACGGGGACGCTCACGATGGAGAAGTTCTTCGAGTTCTTCGGTCAATCTGACATGTGCTGACTGTGATATCTCGACGACTCGCTGCTGCATTGTTGTCTCAGAATCCATATTCCAGACCTCTCTTCTTGACCGGGGTTGCACCACTCATTACTGATTGATGGAGCGAGATGTTCCCCAAAAATCACAACTCCCGCGTGATAATATAGAACCTGTTGGCCTCGTAGCTCAGCGGATTAGAGCATCGGTCTTCGGAACCGAGTGTCGGGGGTTCGAGTCCCTCCGAGGCCGCTTCTTCCACCCATTCTTTCACCTGTTGCAACATCGGTTGTGAGTCGATAGGATGCTTGCAGATGCAACTACAAACATGGTTGCAAAAAAAAAAGAGCAAATGACTAGTACAAACCTTTTGTCAGCCTTTGGTGAAGTAGTTAAGCAGCAGCGTCTTGCTCAAGGATTCAGCCAAGAATCCTTTGCCAGACGGTGTGGTATCCATCGTACTTACATGACTCACATCGAGCGTGGGATGAAAATGCCGAGTATTGATGTTGCACAGCGCCTCGCGTGGGGTTTGGGCTTGGAAGTGAGTGAACTATTTGCGCAAGTCGAAGCTAAAGGAGCAACCGTGAAGGCAATTCTCGGTGATAGCGCGACTGCTAAACCAAAAAGTCAGGCATAAACCGCCACCTGTTATTACACTTATATCCCCCGCTGTTCTGTCGAATTCCGGCTATTAGTCAAGTCCACCTTCATCGATAGCAAGCAAACGCCTTGGTTCTTCAGCTGGAGCTGACTTCGGCAACCCCTGTAAGAGTACACGCAGCACCGGCGGTGTCAGGATTGTAGTGATGATTGACATCATCACTAGCAACGAATAATCACGCTGCTGTATAGCGCCACATGCGAGCGCGCTTCCAGCGATGATGGCTCCGACTTCGCCACGCGGAACCATTCCGATGCCAATAACGAGGGCAGAGCGATGCCCAAGTGATACGGCTGCGAGTCCGGCCCCAATCAGTTTGCTTAGAACTGCCACAAGGACATATAGCCCCAACAAGGTCGCAGCTGAAACGCTCGTGATACTCCTCAAATCAACCATGGCACCGGTCAGTACGAAGAAGTACGGAGTCAAAAAGACCAGGAGCGGCTGGACCTGCTTTTCGATCTCGTGACTTTGAGGATGGTCTGCAAATAGCATCCCGGCAAGAAAAGCACCGACGATTGCCGCAAGTCCTGTTAACTCTGCGGTAGCCGCGAGTCCCAAGCACAAGATTAAGGCCAACACGAAGGGACTGAGGGGGCCGATTCCACCTCGATGACGCGCGATACCTTTGACTAGCAGTGGGCCCAACAGACCCGTCAACGTCAGAAAAAGACCTGCTTCGGCAAATGGAAGGACAAGTGCCAAAGGGGATGCTCCAACGGCAGCAAGCGCACTTACACCGACAAGAATTAGCATTGCCAAAACATCATCTATGACAGCAGCGGCCAAGATGACTTTGGATTCCAGCAATCCCAAAGCGCCTTCATCGTGAAGGACCCTTGCTGTAATTCCGGCGGATGTTGCTATGAAACAACATGCCACGTACATATGGTTCGTGACTGATGCCCCGTTCGATTGAACCAGGAGATAGGCTGAAACGAAAGGGACCAAGACCCCAAGTACAGCGACACCAGTGCCCAGCTTGCCAACACTTAGGAGACGTTTTAGCGGTGATTCAAGCCCGACGGTAAAAAGTAGAAACGTCGCTCCGATAGTTGACAGTGTTGTAAGGACAGGCCCTGGATGTATCCATCCAAGGCATGACCCCCCAAGTAAGACGCCCGCGAGTAACTCTCCAACGACGCTTGGGAGTTTTACACTTCGAGATGCCGCAGCTCCTATGTGAGCACCGGCAAACACCACCAAAAGGCCAAGTAGTTCGGCCCCATGGGTCATTAATGGATAACCTTTGACAAGCTGTATTCGACGATGCCTTCAGCACCTGCACGCTTCAACCTAGGAATCAAATCGCGGCTTGTCTTATCTTCAACGATGATCTCAAGAGCGAATCCAGAATCTCCATACAGTGGTGAAACGGTCGGTTTTCGAAGTGCAGGGAGCTGATCCACTACGTGTTGCAGGTTGGCAAGCGCGACGTTCATCTTAAGGCCGACCAATTCGCCAGCACGTAAAGCCCCGGTAAGAAGCATCGCCATATTCTCAATCTGTCCTCGCTTCACATCATCGGCCCATGCAGAGTGATTACACACGAACCGCGTTGTTGATGTGAGAAGCGTGTCGACGATGCGAAGGTTGTGCGCACGTA
>JBJTQN010000184.1:0-10162 GCA_046075665.1 Armatimonadota bacterium
GCACTAAATCTCCACCAGCAAACCAGCTCACAGATCGTGGCTTTGGATTTGCCGTGACAATCAATCCTTTTTCCTTGGCCCGTTCTAACAGACGCCGAGCAATCGGCTCGGTGAAGACGCCTTTTTCATAATCGGAGAACAGAACTGCATCGACTTGCTCATATACGGCTTCCACGGACGAACAGAAGGCATCTACCTGTTCGCTTGCAAGTGGCGTTCGCACTTCTCGGTCAACACGGACAATTTGTTGACTCCCTGCGATCACCCTCGTCTTTCTAGTTGTCGGTCTGTCTCCAGCCTTATAAACGGCGGACACATCGGCGCCGGAGCGGTCAAGATGAGAAAGGAGGTCATCCCCGGCGCTATCGCGCCCGACGATTCCTGCGACAAAGACATTTACACCCAATGCAAGGAGCTGCTGGGCAACGTTTGCCGCCCCTCCAGGAGCCATTGTCTCGTTCTGAACATCCACAACCAACACAGGAGCCTCGGGCGAAACTCGGCTTGTCATTCCCCAAATGTGCTCATCGACCATCAGGTCCCCGACGACCAAAATGCGGCAGGTTGGAGCGGATGCGAGGAGTTTATGCGGGTTACTGGAGAGTGCCATGCCAATAATTATACAAGTCGCAAGCATACAGTGATAACCAATGCGGTCTCCGATTGTGGAAACCGGTTTTTACGTAGTACATTAAATGCATCCGTGGAAGGACTTAACTGCCATGACACAAGGTGATGTAAATTACGCGCTCATATTGGGATTCGCTGTCGCACTCGTGCTCTGGTCGACAATTATTCTTGCGAGGTATCTCTTTCCAGCACGAACCGCATTGGTCCGCTCCATCATCATGGCCACTCCCCTGAAAACGGGAATCATTGGCGCTGTCATTACGATTATCGCTGTTGGAGGCGGCTTGGCGATGAGCAACGCCCAGCCGGCAGTCATCAAGATCCTCGGTATTGCAATCGCAGCGTGGGCAGGCGTGCACGGCATTCTTGGTTCCGCGGCCATCATGGATGAACTTGCTGACAGGTTGTCTGCAGATGTCTCGGGCAACAAAATGGCAACCGCAGCGAAAGCGGCAGCCATGCTGATTGCCGCTGGGCTAATCCCCCTAATTGGCTGGGCCCTCTTCTTTCCCGCCTTGTTTTCCCTTTCAGTCGGTGGATCATTGGGAGCACGGCGAGCCAAAAAGCTAGCTGCTGCGGTCATCGAATCGGAAGCTCAGGCCAGCTGATGGTCGCCAGACGTGCGCTTCTTGCAGGCGCGGCGGGGCTTGCCGCGGGATGCAAGCCTCTTCGTACATCCCTTGATCCGCGGCCGAAATATTTCCCCGACAGCACATCCAAGTCGTCCGGGAAAGATCGGCTCCGCGCTAATCACTTGCTCTCGCGTGCAACATTTGGCCCAACACCAGCCCTGGTTGAAGATGTGTTATCCATCGGACTGGATGGTTGGATTGACAAACAGCTGGCAGCCCCAATGGACGTGATTGGCCCCCAGAGCTACATGAACCCGACCGAGTCCACTGGTCTGCACTTTCGCCTGAACAGCCTTCCCTGCCTCCGTCCTGGAGCCATTTACGAACTACGTGATGTCTCACAACCTCAGGTGCTCAGTGAGCTTTCAGCGGCCACGATCTTACGATGCACCTATTCTCAGTGGCAGCTCCGTGAGCGAATGTGTCAGTTTTGGACAAACCACTTCAACGTCTACGGTCGGAAGGTAGCGACTGCCCGTGGGCGTAAACAAGCCGATGCCGAGTTGCTCTACTTCCTCGCGGATGACCAAAGAACTGTCATCCGGCCACACGCCCTAGGAAAGTTTGAAGCACTCATCGGCGCTAGCATCAAGTCTCCCGCGATGCTTGGTTATCTTGATAACCAGCTAAACAAGAGTGGAAATGTCAATGAAAACTATGCGCGTGAACTTCTGGAGCTCCACACGCTTGGAGTGAACGGCGGGTACACACAGGCAGATGTCAAAAACGTCGCGAAAGTGCTGAGTGGATGGACGATAGAAGATGGATTCCTAAAACGCGTTGGCACAGTCATTTTTGATAGGCGTAGCCATACTGCCGGTGAAAAGGATGTTTTGGGTATTCCAATTAATGAACCTAAGGGCGAGGTTGAACGAGACAAGCTGGTCGAGATTGTCACAACGCACGGAGCAACCGCACGGTTCATCACGGAGAAACTGGTGGACTTTTATTGCGGTCACGACAGCGATACCGCGGCTTTGAAGGAATCCAGCGCGCGGGTTTTCCGGCAGTCAGTCGGGGCCATCGACCAGGTTGTCAGACACATTCTCCTAAGCGATGCATTTTATGCATCAAAACCCAAATTCCGTCCGCCGTTTGATTACTTGATGGCATGTTTACGTGCAACGAATGCGGACACATCCGGTCGCGGAAACATTCAGTTTCAGCTTGACCGCATGGGGCAACCGCTTCATCAGTGGCCAATGCCCGATGGCTATCCGGACACAACGACTGCATGGGTGGGCAATATGATTCCGAGGTGGCAATTTGCTCTTGATTTGGGAAGTAATGGCATCAAGAATACCGTTGTGGACAAAAAGGCAGCAGAGCATTTGTGCCGAAATCGGTACACATCGGCTCCTGATTCCGAGCGCATCACGGCAGTCCTTGCCGGACCGGAATTCCAATGGGCCTGACCCCGCGACCGCTGTGTGAACACAGTACATGCCCCAAATTGCCTACGACGAGTCTCGCCGCGCTCTCTGCAGCAACTCTATCGTCGTGGCTTGGTCCATCCGGCATAACCAACCTTGCCGCCACGCCATCGGATAACCGTCTCGTGATTATCTTCCTGCGTGGCGCAATGGATGGTGCCAGTCTTGTCGTTCCGTACGGTGATGATGACTACCACAATCATCGGCGTACGATTGGCTTGGGAACGCCTAAATCCGGGTTGATCGATCTAGATGGCTTCTATGGCTTTCATCCGGAAGCAGCGCTCCTGAAACCTTGGTACGCAGACGGAAAGCTTGCTGCCATCCATGCGATAGGCAGTATGGATCAATCGCGTTCTCACTTTGAAGCGATGGCAACGATGGAGCGTGGTGCCAAAGGTGAGGCGCAGGAGCTAAGCAGCGGCTGGCTCGCCCGCGCGCTTCAGGAAACGCATCAACCGCAAGCCAGCCCCCTCCGCTCCATCGCCTTTGGATCACTTTTGCCAGATACACTGCGCGGAGCGCCAAGTCCATCTGTGATTCGAACTGTCAACGATGTCAAGCTCGGCGGTTCAAAGGTGCTCCGCGAGCTTCTTCGACAACAGTATGCAAGTGGTAACACCGCTGCCCACGCAAGCGGTCTCGCAGCCCTTAAGGTTCTCGATGCGATGGACGCAGTCAATCCGGATGCATACAAACCGGCAAATGGTGCTGATTACCCGAAATCACCAACTGGCGAATCGCTCCGTCAGGCGGCATTACTGTTTAAGGCAGATGTCGGTACATCAAGTGTGTTTCTCGATAGCACCGGGTGGGACTCGCATGTGACCCAAGGAACAGCAACCGGATATCTAGCCGGGCTCTTCAAAGACCTTGCTCAGGCTGTTAACGCATTTGCACGCGATCTTGGTCCCCTTTTGGATAAAACAACGGTTGTTGTGATGACCGAGTTCGGGAGGCGTATCCCGGAAAATTCCGCACTGGGAACAGACCATGGGCGTGCGGGAGCGTGGTTAGTTCTTGGTAATGGCGTTTCGGGTGGAAAGGTTCACGCCACGTGGCCAGGGTTGAAACAGGATCAGCTAGAAGGGCCGGGCGACCTTCGCGTAACGATGGACTACCGCAACGTGTTACTGGAGCTGAGCCAACATGTCTTTGGTCAGGGTATTTCTGGCAATGTTCTCTTTCCTGGTCTCGAATACAAAGCAACAGGAGTCTTGCCAAAGGCATCACCTTGAGTGCATGTAACACTGACTCAAAAAAAGCCCCTCAGGACAATCGTTCGGAGGGGCTCGCTTGATTTACAGACGTGGTCCGGGTGGACGAACTGCTGGACCATCAGGGTTGACGCCCTGTGCTCGCGTCTCCCGTGCAAATAGTGCTCCATCGATCACTTGATACAAAACAGACCCATTCTTGCCAGCGAAAGCAATCTGGCCTGTGGACTTAGACTTGGCGGATGCGAGAATAGCGTTCACGCGCCCGGCCTGATCAAGGATTTGGATTCCGATTGTCCCGGCACCGTACAGCCAACCATTACGGTCAACAGCGGTACCAACGATGCCTGCTCCTGTTTGACCATACGGAATGTACAAATCGAAATAGGTTTGCATATTAGAAAGCGAGCCATCTGGTGCAACCGACCAGCTTGCGGCGTACCTTCCGACCTTGGGGTCGGGAAAGACGACCAAAAGGCTTTGGTCTGGAACAAGCTGAATGTTCGATGCACCGGTTCCTGCTGCAGTTCCAACATCATGACGCTTACCATCCTTGCCAACAAAGACAAGCGTACCGCTGTCTGTAAGGACATAGCATGAGCCATCCGTGCGAACAGCGAGTGAAACTCCATTCAGCCCCTTTGCCAATGTCTTCGATGTTCCATCTGACTGAAGCGCAACGAGTGACTTCCCTGCAGTGAGAGCGTATGCTCCACCATTGAAAGCCGACATTGCGCGGATTGCACCGGTTTTGCCCCACTTCGTCTCAACTTTGCCATCCGTGCCAAGGACATGAACAGCATTCGCGGCGGCGACGAGCAATGAGCCGGATGTCGACCCGGCGATCGCAGTGACGGGAGGAAGGCTAGCAATGGATGTCCACGGCTTTGACTCATCGAGGGCGATGTTGACCAGAGGTTGCCGAGTACCACCAGGTTCAGGGCTACCGGTCATTCCGCCGCGCCACAGCCAGCGCATCGCATCCGGGAAGATAGCGGATGCAAACCTTCCATCATGCCCACCGGGGCCAGTCACATATTTGTGGTCATACCCGGCGAATGCGAGCGCTGCTGCGACATCAGTGTTGCCGATTGGCCAGGAACCAGAGTAGATATCCTGGTCATTCACGGCTTCTTCGAGATAGAGACGGATTGGCTTGCGCTCCAGCTTGCGAATCAACGATGGATAATTGTGGCCACCGCGGAGATCGGTAAACGACGAAATAAAGCCAAGAACTTTTCCAAAGTAGTCCGGTCGCTCCCATGCTGCGGTGAATGCTGCTATTCCACCTGAACTGCCACCACTGATGGCATGACCACGTGGATCCGACGTGATGTTCAGTTTGTACCGCTTAGTTGCATCCGGTATGAGCTCTTCAATCAGAAAGCGGGCATTGCGGTCATCCATACCATCGTATTCAACACTTCGGTTGTAGCGCGGAAGCTGTGTCTTTTCATCCGCAGGCGGAACGACGCCAGGGTTTGCCATGATGCAGATCGTTACTGGCATCTCGCCTTTAGCGATGAGGTTATCGACGATGTTTGGCAGGCGGTAGCCACCATCACGGCCCACATACCCACCGCCATCATGAAAGAACATTAAGGCTGCAGGCTTGGATGCCTCGTATTGTGCAGGAATGTAGACCCAGACATCCCGAACGGTCCCCGGGAACATCCCGGCCTTGCTCGTGTAGACGTAGTGGTGCATCACGCCCTGAGGGACTCCGGGCTGCGCAAGAGAATCACGTTGTTGTTCGAATTCCTTCTGCGCCAGTGCGGTGCCTTGCAGACCCAAACAGGCAAGGGCAGCGGCTAGGGCAATGGTTGATTTCTTGATGTTCATGCTGAGGCTTCGACCTTTGCGGAAGCGGTGACCTTTATGGTCAGTGCGACGATACCGGAGATGGCTACACAGCCAGCGAGAATAAAGAGACCTTGTTGCGAAAGATCCTTAGCTTCGCCAAGAACCTTTGGTCCAAAGAAGCCACCCAGATTGCCGATGGAGTTGATCAAGGCGAGGCCTGCTGCAAGCGCGGGTGCGCCGAGACGACCAAGGACACGCGGCGGCATCGCCCAGAACGGGCCAAGCACGCTCCACATCCCGCAAACGGATACCGTGAGCGCAACAAGCGCGGCGAGTTCATACTTTTGCAGGAGAGCAAACCCGACCAGACCCGCAGCCCCGAGGAAAGCCGGAATGCCCACATGGAATCTTCGTTCTTGGTGTTTATCCGAGCTGGATGCATTCAAAACCATTGCAATACCGGTCAGTGTAAACACAGGAACACAGACCAGCCCAACAGCAAGACCGGACTTTATTCCAAGATTTGTGAAGGCATCCATGCCGCCCGTCGTAACAAGCAGCTTCTTCACCAGATCGGCAACCCAGAATCCAACTCCGTACATTCCGGTAACCGCGAACAGGTAGACCGCGGAAAGTTTCCACATGTCCGGTTCCTTCAACATCGGAAGGATTGGTCCATGCTCAACCGTCTTGCTTCCATCTTCGGCGAGACGTCGCTGAATGACAGCCTTTTCTTCCGAAGTAAGCCATTTGGCATCTTCGGGACCATTAGGTAAGTACCAAAGGACGACACCGGACATCAACACAGCAGGCAATGCTTCAAATAGAAACATCTGCTGCCAACCTGCAAGTCCAAACCAAGGGCCACGGTCAATCAAGAGACCGCTAAGAGGAGAGCCAAGGCTAAGCGTGACTGCATTAGCCGTCATAAAGAGCGACACCATCTTCGCCCGCTCTTTATTGGTAAACCAAGTGGTCAGGTAAAGAAGCACGCCAGGGAAGAATCCTGCCTCCGCAATACCCAAGAGAAACCTCAGACTTACAAAGAGTGGGTAGTTGTTCTTGACGTAGATAAAGAGCATCGCGATGATGCCCCACGTAAACATAATCCGGGCGATCCACTTCTTTGCGCCCACTTTACGCATCAGCAAGTTGCTCGGAACTTCAAAAATGAAATAGGCGATAAAGAAGATCCCGGCACCAAAAGCGTATTGTGAGCTGGAAAACCAGGGCATCTCGAGCTTTGCAAAGTTGACGTTTACGCGGTCAAGGTAGGCGATGATGTAGAGAAAGAACAGGAACGGAATCAGCTTCCGAACGACTTTCTTAACAATGACATCGTCCTGTGAAGTAACCGTTTGGGATTTTTCAGACATATGCCGTGTGTTTTCACCTTGCCGGACAACTTATCCTGCCGAGTGTGCTTTCGTGGCAGGAAGACAGATGCCAGATGGGGTAATTGTTCCCATGTCAGACATGCCTAGCCGTAAACCTGTTTCCGACCCAATTTCACCGCGTCTTCCTGACCGTTTAATCCTGCTCAAACCGCAGGACATCGCTGTCTCAGGGTGGTTGGGGTCACGTGTTGCATCCAATGGACAGGGTCGTCTTGCCCCGATGGACACCGCTCCCCTCTTAGCCGGGTTCAAGCAGCGCCCCGGGAGCCATCCATGGATTGGCGAACATATTGGAAAGTATCTTGACGCTCTTTCTCTCGAATGGGCACGCACAGGCAACACGGCTTTGCGCACAAAACTCGATCAGACTGTTGCGGAGCTTGCTTCCTGTGTCGAGCCGGATGGTTATCTTGGAACATACACTCCTGACAAGCGTTTCGGGCTCTACGAAGGTGCGGACTGGGATGTATGGTCCCATAAGTACTGCCTGATCGGTCTACTGCAAGCGCATCGCTGGACGGGCAATCCATTGGCATTGGATACCTGCAGCAAAGTTGGTGACCTTCTCTACACAAAATTCGCGAGTCAGCCACAAAAGCTATTGGATGCCGGAACCCATGTCGGGATGGCCGCAACCAGTGTCCTTGAGCCGGTCGTCCTCCTTTATCGAAGAACAGGCGAGCAACGTTACCTGCAGCTAGCCCACATGATTGTGGCAGCAATTGAATCGGACCGTGGTCCCCGCATCCTGAGCACCCTGCGTACACACAGTGGTGTCGAAAATGTTGCCAACGGCAAAGCGTATGAAATGCTCTCAAACATGATTGGTTTGTGTGAGTACGCACGCACAATCGGAGATACCGACATCATCCGAACGATTGAAGAGGCAGCCGCCGATATCATCGCAAACCACACTTACATCACCGGTTCAATGAGCCACGGCGAACACTTTCACCCACACGGTCAGCTACCAAATGGGACCAATGCCAATGTCGGTGAGACATGTGTAACCACGACTTGGATTCAGCTTTGTACGCAGCTACTGCGGTTCACCGGTAAGTCAATGTACGCTGCGCAGATTGAAAAAGCAGCATTTAACCACCTCGCTGCTGCTCAGCACCCGGATGGCCTTACGTGGTGTTATTACACATCGTTAGATGGTTCTAAACCCTACACGCCAGGAATCAACTGCTGCGTTTCCAGCGGACCTCGTGCGATGGCATTGCTGCCTGAGCTGTTTGCCGTTGCGGATACGAAGGGGATGCTTGTATTCACATTGCCGGAGTCATGTGCTATTACCTACAAAGGCAACGTTTGGGTACAGGATGTTGAATGGGTTAACAACCATGGCACATCGGAAGTCCGCTTCCGGTGGACATTGAAAAGCGGTAAAGCTGGAAACTACGCCATCGGATGGCGCAAGCCAAGTTGGATCACGCAAAATGGCTCGACAACGATTGCTCAGCTCCCGGCAAGCTGGAAAGTTGGCCAATCGCGGACATTTGCACTGAGGATTCGTGCGCAGCGATTAGATGGCAAAGACTCAAACAAAACTCTGGCAGCATTTACCTTTGGACCATGGGTCCTCGCCGCTGTCGCCGACAAAAGGTCTCCAGATAAGCCATCCACGGTGGTGTTAACTCCGAAAATGCCAACGCAGACCGGGCAGCGGACGTTTGTCGTAAAAACATCCAAGGGAGCAGTAAACCTACAACCTTTTGCGGATTGTGGAGCAAATGGCGAAGACTACACGGTTTGGCTGAGAACCAATGCCCCGGTTCAGCGACGAACTGGCAATGTTCTACTAGGCGCGTCTGAATCACGGTCGCGACCGGGAAATATCAATGGCTCGATTGTTGATGGTGAGCCAAAATCGCTTGTCGTAACGTATAGCAATTCCCGTGAGGATACCGACTGGTACGCCGTCCAGACGGCAGAACCCGTTGAGATCGATCGAATCGTGTACACACATGGACACTGCTTTTTTGATGGTGGCTGGTTTGTGGGCGCGCCGATGGTGGAAGTTCAGGAAGCGCCCGGCGGTCCATGGAAGGCTCTCGGGCGTCTGCCAGGTTATCCGCCGACGAACGCCGACCAGCAGCCTCCGCTCACTGATGGACAGGAATTCACATTGCTGTTACCGGCTCCAGTGCGCATCACAGGCGTCCGCGTGATTGGTAATCCTGCAAACGGTACCAACCCAAAACAAAACTTCTCATCCTGTGCGGAGCTCTCTGCGTATGCCGCAGAACGACAACCGAAAAAGTAAGGACTGACACCAATGCGCTACCTTGGACTATGTTTTGACCATATGCATATGGGTGACTTGCTTCGACTGGTCGCGGATACGCCGGGATGCTCAATTGCTGGCATTTATGACTCAGACATCCAGAAAATGACAGCCGCAATCGAGATACATTCAATACCGATGGACTGTGTCTACACGGATTTGTCCACTGCGCTTTCTCACTCTGGGGCAGATGCAGCAATCGTCTGCTCTACAACAGCCGAGCATGCCAATGTAACCGTGGCAGCCTTTGAGGCTGGCCTGCATGTGATTTGCGAAAAGCCATTTGCAGCAAATGTTGCCGATGCGGACCGGATGATAATCGCAGCAGAGTCAGCAGGAAAAACGCTCGCAATTAACTGGCCACTTGCGTGGTATCCGCCGCATATCACGACGAAGCGCCTCATCGATGATGGTGTGATCGGCGATGTCATTGAGGTTCACTTTTACGATGGCAACCGGGGACCTCTTCGGCATCTTGCCGATAAAGTCGAAGTTTCTGCTGCCGATGCCAATGCAATGAAGCGCGCGTCCTGGTGGTACGATCCGGCCCGGGGTGGTGGAAGCCTCCTCGACTACCTCGGCTATGGGACAACACTCGGTACGTGGTTTATGAGTGGTCGCGAGCCACTTAGCGTTACTGCCATCACTGACAATGTTGATGCAACATTTGTAGATGAGCACGCTATCGTCGTATGCCGGTATGCAACCGGGCTCTCAAAGTTTGAAACCCGCTGGGGACTTGGTGCTCGATCGTCTGCAC
>JBJTQN010000185.1:0-6281 GCA_046075665.1 Armatimonadota bacterium
GTGTTATCGGGCGTGCAGATGCCGTTATCTATCCGATGTCACGCATAAAGTTGATTCAATGAATAGTGACAGAACATTGTTTGAAGAGGAATGCCATGCAAACGGCTTGATGTACGTAGCTGGAGTGGATGAAGTAGGGCGTGGACCACTGGCGGGCCCCGTAGTGACCGCTTCTGTTATATTCCCGCCAGGTTTCAGACACTCTGACATAAAGGATTCGAAAAAGCTAACCGAGGCAAAACGAATATCTCTGGTAGATATCATAAAGCAAAATGCCGTTTGCTGGAATGTTGACATCGGCTCCATTGAAGAAATTGACCGGATTAACATTCTTCAAGCGACCTGGGAATCGATGAGGAGAGTCGTAAACGGCCTGAGTGTGTTTCCGGATGCTGTATTGGTTGATGGCAATCCGGTGCCTCAGCTGCACAGTCGATGTACACCTATTGTCAAGGGAGATGATAAGTCTGTCACAATTGCGGCAGCATCGATTTTGGCAAAGGTCACCCGGGACAACATTATGATCGATGCGCATAAGCAGTTTCCTGTTTACGGATTCGATCGGCACAAAGGATATCCGAGTCCGGATCACCTGGCTGCACTTCGGAAGTTCGGACCATGCCCGCTTCACCGTAGAAGCTACGCACCCGTCGCACAAGCCGAATTGGATTTCGGCATCGACTAAACAGTTATGCCGATGCTTACTGTACGGAGCCACACAGTTGTGCCCTGCTCGCGTATAATTGCGACGAACTCAATACCCGCGTTTGAAATCGACAACATTCAATAACGGTTCGTCACTTACATAGCGCCTCAGGTTATCGACAAACAAGTCCAACAACCTGACTCTTAGACCTTCTGTCCAAGCACTGCTATGGCAGGTGATATGGACGTTCGGATGGCTCCATAACGCACTGTCGACTGGAAGCGGCTCTGGCGTCGTAACATCGAGAACTGCGGCACTCACCTGTCCGGAATCCAGACAGCGAAGAAGCGCATACTGATCTATGACTCCCCCTCGGGCAACATTTATTATCCGTGTGCCTGGCTTCAGTACATCCAATACTTGCCTGCTCACAATTCCCGCAGTTTCCGGAGTCATCGCACAGGCAACGACAAGCCAATCAACATTTGGTAGCATTTCCATCAATCCTGAAAGTCCTGAAAAGACGTTGTCTACACCAGCTACAGATATTGGGCGCTTACGGTGCATCATCACCTTGCATCCGACCGCTTTGCACGCGCGCGCGATGTGTTGAGCGACTGGCCCTGCCCCGATTATTCCAACGATGCTGCCTGCTACCTCAGAGTGAGTAACCCACTCCCAATGACGATCTTTCTGCATCTCCAAAAATTGCGGTACCTTGTGCGTTACTGAGAGCATCCAAGTAATCACAAACTCTGCCATCGATGGACCATATGCAGGTCCGCTATCAGTCAGGATTAAATCAGGGTGCGAGAGAACTGCAGGAACCATCACGTGGTCTACTCCGGCAGATGCTGTATGTAGCCATTGTTTCCGGCTTGGGTCCATCAGCTCGTCGAAGCGTGCACCCGCAATCCAACGGATTACGACGTCCGCGTGCGAATCACGCAGGAAGGGTGCATCGACTGAGAATCCGACAAGGTCGACAAAGTCTGAGCCACTTGACCGCAAACGGATTGTGAGGTCATCTACAATGGATTCAGGTACCAGAACGCGGACAGGCATTATAGCTTCTCGAAAATGACTATGTGTTGCCACGGAAGTGATGGATTAGTTTCAACCCACTTGACTGGAAACAATGTCAGTTCTTTGCGTAGCTGCGCTTGTGACATTTTGTGCACTTCCTTGATCGGCACGCGACGATCTTCCTTGCGATATTCAACGATTACCAACCGCCCACCCTTTTTCAGGGATTTGACCATTGATGTCGTCATTTCGAAAGGCTTGTCGAACTCATGGTAAACATCAACCAGAAGGATGAGGTCAATCGATTCAGGCTTTAAGCAAGCATCGTCCGTTTTGCCGAGGACCGTCTCGACATTTTTCACCCGGTTGATCCGGCTTCGTTCATTGATAATGGCAAGCATTTCTGGCTGAATGTCAACCGCCAGAATCTTGCCTTTCGTACCGACACGCGGAGCCATCCGAAACGAGAAATACCCACTGCCGGCACCAATATCAGCAACGACCATCCCAGGCTTTAATTTGAGTGCACGAACTAAGACGTCCGGAGCCTCTTCCGTTTCCCTTTCTGGACGTTCCAGCCAATCTGCACCCTCGTGTCCCATGACCTGAGCAATCTCACGATCCATGTAAAAAATGCCGGTTCCGTTAGGATCATGTATCGCCCGTCGTTCGTATACAGGTTGTCGCTGGTTTTGATATGGCCTCATGTCCCGATTCTACCCGGAGACCAAACTAGCGGATACCATATTTGCAGACTTATTCAGTGAGGAATGCATGTGATCAAGGTAGCGGTAGTTGGCTATGGGCCATCGTTCAATATGGGGCGTCAGCATTTGACCCAAATGCGGGATGCAGGAATGTCACCGGTGGCTGTCTGTGATACGGATCCTACACGCTTGACCGCAGCTGAAGGTGACTTTCCTGGTATTGCTACATTTAGCTCCGTTGATGACCTACTCGCGAATGGCAATGCAGACCTAATTACGGTGATTACACCGCACGATTCCCACACAGATGTCGCTTTACAGTGCCTCAATGCGGGAAAGCACGTCGTCATCGAGAAGCCCATGACGATAACAACCCAGCAGTGTGACCGGTTGATTGCTGCTGCGCAAGCAAATGGAGTTGTTCTTTCCACCTACCATAATCGTCACTGGGATGGTCACCTCTTAGAAGCCCTCCAGCATATCAATGCGGGTGAAATTGGTGATGTCTTTCGCATCGAGTGTCATATGGGAGGCTATGACCAGCCATCCACATGGTGGCGAAGTCAGCGAAGTGTTTCCGGTGGAATTCTCTATGACTGGGGCGTGCACCTTCTGGAATACAGCCTTCAGATTCTTAGCCCGGCATCCATTGCAGAGGTTTCCGGCTACGCCAAGAACGGTTTCTGGGCCGATAGCCTTCCCTTTCCGCAGGATGCCAATGAAGATGAAGGGCAATTGACAGTGCGATTTGACGATGGGCGTTGGCTATCACTGAATATCTCGACTATTGATGCACATAACAAGGGTGACCGTGGGATACTTGAGATAACCGGCACTAAGGGAACTTATTTAATGTTCTTTGACAAATGGGTAATTCGTACCAAATCGGATGGCGTACTGACGATTCGCGAAGGCAAGAATCAAGCTGGTCAAACGGAAAAGTTCTACCAGAACATCGAGGCAGCTATTTCGGGACGTGAAGCGCTGGTTATCACTCCGGAATGGGCTCGAAGGCCAGTCCATATCCTTGATTTGGCAGTTGAGAGTGCAAAGTCTGGAAAAAGCTTACCTGCGAAATATGCTTAGGCTTGTTACACATATTCACAAAAGCAGGTTGTATCAGCATACAAGAGTGTAATAGACATCTCAAAGGCAATTCTTTACATATCTTTAACATAAGACTTCCCACATCAAACTGGACTACAGGCTGTTTCATTGGGAGGTCTTGTCGTTATGAGGTGGTTTTCGTTTCATGCCAGTACTGCTACAGGCGCACTCGGTTCTTACGAACCGACATCAAATGTCGCCATCAATGGGGCTGGAGCTACGTTTCCGGCGCCTTTGTACAATGCATGGGCACAAGACTACGGTCAGAAGCGACAAGTTTCGATCAACTACCAGGCATTTGGATCCGGTGGCGGAATAAAAGCTATCACCGCACGTTCCGTAGACTTTGGAGCGACAGACTCTCCGATGACTGATTCTGAGCTTTCACAGGCGCTTGGCGTGGTCCATATCCCCTCCTGCGTCGGGTGTGTCGTAGCCGCTTACAATATCCCAGGCGTTTCGACCGCGGTAAAGTTGACTGGTGCAGTCTTGGCCGATATGTTTACAGGCAAGGTCGGAACATGAAACCACCCATCGATTGTTGCGCTAAACCCGGGAGTTTAGTTTCCTGCAGTCAGAGTCGTTCCTGTGTCGCGGGCAGATTCTAGCGGAACAACAGCTATCTTCACCTCCTACCTAACACGTGTTTCTGCATCATTCAAGAGCGAGTTTGGTGAAGGCAAGAGTGTCAACATTAAGGTAGGTGTCAAGGGCAAAGGCAACGATGGTTTAGCCGCTCTTGTTCGCCAGACCCCAGGTGCTGTTGGTTATGTTGAACTCGCATATGCCGAGAAGAACAACATGCCATTTGCTACCATCCAGAACGCAAAGGGCAATTGGATTGTTGCGTCCATTAAGTTAGCAACTGAGAGCGCAACGGCTAAGGACCTTCCTGCAGACTTCCGTGCAATGATCACAAATGCGCAAGATAAAGAAGGTTACCCAATCGCCGGTTTTACATGGCTTCTCATCTACCCGAATGCAAAACGCGAAGTCAAGGACTTTATCCGTTGGTGTCTTACGGATGGTCAAAAGTCAGCAGCCAAGTACGATTATGCCCCGCTGCCAGAATCCGTTCGACGACGTGCCTTTGCTGCTATAGGCAAATAGTCCTTGATTACGAATGGACGAACTAACCTGCCCAGTGGGCCACTTCACGGGACAGGTGGCCGTCATAACTGGCGGGATTCCACTTACCTTGGCGCGATTACGATCGCGACTTTGATACTGCTGGCCTTAGTCATAACAATTGGCTCAGCTCTAATATGGCAATCATTGCCAGCAATCCGTAGTCTGGGTGTGCACTATCTGACTAGCCCTGAATGGGATGATGCGGCAGGGAAATACGGTAGCGCCGCATTCTTATCTGGGACGCTTTACTCGAGTCTGTTGGCGACACTGGTAAGTGTTCCATTATCCATTTGCAGTGCGATCTTTCTTGTTGAAATCGCCCCAAAGTGGATTCGCCTCCCGGTTACATTCATTATCGAACTGCTGGCTGCGATCCCTTCTGTCGTCTATGGTCTTTGGGGCATATGTGTATTGATTCCAGTTTTGCGGGATAAGGTGATGGCCCCGGCGCTGGCATCCCCCATGATCACAAAGATTCCACTCGTGAAATCACTGCTGACAGGAGCAGGATATGGACCGAGTGTGCTGGCTGCAGGCCTGTTGCTCGCCATAATGATTACTCCTTTCATTACAGCGATTTGTCGGGACATATTAAACTCGATTCCTTCCATGCAACGCGATGCGGCAGCCGGTATGGGATGTACGCAGTCAGTGACCATCATCAAAGTTGTCCTACCAAGTGCCGCGCCCGGCCTAATCGGAGCGGTAATGCTTGGTTTCGGGAGAGCATTTGGCGAGACGATGGCAGTCACGATGGTCATCGGCAATATGACCCCCAACACCCCGGATGGAAAGTCATTCGGTCTGTTCGACCCTGGCTACACCATTGCTTCCGCGATGGCGAACAAATTTACAGAAGCAACTCCTGGAATCGCTACTGCGGCTCTAATAGAGCTCGGTTTAGTCCTGTTTGTGACATCTATGTTGATCAACTTTATTGCACGGTCACTTGTCAAAATCGCCATGCACAGGTTGGGATAATGAAATCACTCACACACACCAACCCTTGTGAAACGACGCATTACAAATGGGCTCTTCCAAGCCTTTTGTACGGTCTCTTCTGTTGTTGCCATGACCATTCTTGGCTACATATTGTGGTTTCTCTTGCGTCAGGGTATTGAATACTTCAAGCCAACCCTATTCCTTCGCCTGCCGGACAACGTCAATCCTGCACTTGGTGGCACTAAGCATAGCATCATCGGTAGCGGTGGAATTCTCTGTATTGCGCTTGGTATATCGCTACCTATTGGGATTTTAAGTGGCATCTATCAAGCGGAGGCGCGCGGTAATCTCAGCCAGGCAGTGAGATTTTTGACTGATGTGCTAAACGGTATTCCCAGTATTGTCATCGGATTGTTCGTTTACGCGATTTGGATTTTGCCATACGCACTTAAGCACCCCGGACAAGGGTACTCCGGATATGCCGGTGGCGCAGCTCTTGGCATCATGATGATTCCACTCGTGATGCGAACCACGGATGAAATGCTGCACCTAGTCCCACAGTCACTCTGGGATGCCTATCTACCGCTGGGTACTCCAAGATGGCGAACGATGTTACTTGTTGTCCTTCCAGCAGCACGTAATGGCATTGTTACCGGTGTCAGGTTGGCCCTGGCGCGTGTCGCTGGAGAGACTGATCCACTATTGTTTACCGTATTGGGAAA
>JBJTQN010000186.1:0-10804 GCA_046075665.1 Armatimonadota bacterium
GTTGCAATGGCTGAGCAAGGATTAGTGACTGCCGAAGCAGCTCTGCTACATCGAGAACTGTGCCATCAATCACCGGAGCAGTGACATTCTGATCAACCGCAATGACATCCTCATGACGTGTCGCCGTGTTGTCAGAGACCAAATCATACTCTTCTTCCAGCACAACCGAAAGCGACTCTTCGTAAGGTATCAGGCATCTGGCACAGTCTAACCAGACATCGGCTTTAGCCTTCCCTCGCAGAATAAGAATCGCACCCGAGTTGGTAAGGGAAATCTTTCCTTCAACCGTGCCCGAGACCGGGACATCACCCGTTTCCGGATCGAAACACCCAATCGCCGGGATGGCTATCTGGTGGACGTAGTGCATCCCGATGGTCCGCAAGACTTCTGCGATGTCAATCTGGAATGATTCCGGTACCGGGACTCCATTCGATGAAACCGTAGGTTGTGCGGGCACCGGACGGCGTGCAATCGCACTCGGAGACCTCTTTTCAGGTCGGGATGGTTTCTCATTCCCAAGGTAGTTCAAACGTGATGGCTTCATAGTGCTCCTAGTACGGTTCCCGGTGTTGATGGGTTCCACAAATATCCTGACGAACGCGGGAAATTATCGGGTGTTTCGTCCGGATATTCTTTGATCCAGCTGTGCCCGTCCCTTTTGGATCGATGACTTGATACTCGCAATACGATGGCCAAAGTCATCATGTATCATCCCAACCGATGACTCAAGGCTATTAAGGACATCTGCAGCGTAGCTATCGGCGCCTGCACGCATTTGTTCACTTTCAAGTCTTGCACCATCACCGATGCGCGCAGCTTCCTCTTCTGCTAATCGGATAATCTCACGGGCTTGCTCCTGCGACATCCTTACGACTTCAGACTTACTCACCAGTGTCTCGGCTTCGAGGCGTGCCCTCTCAAGTATTCTCTGGGCTTCGGCACGGGCAGCGTCAACAACATTACCGGCCTCGGCCAGCGCCGCAGCCTTTGTCTGCTCAGCTTCATTCCTAGCAGAACCAACGCGCGAGTCCGCTTCATGGTGTGCAGCGCCGATAATTTCATCCCGTTTTTCGCGGATGACCACGGCTTCCTTCATCTCGCTTGGAAGGGAACCGCGAATTTTGTTCACAATCATCATAAACTCATCCACAGCAATGCGGACAAATCCAAGCACACTCTTCGCATCCTCAACCATATGCTCGAGGCGTTCAAGCTCACGCAACGTTACTATCGGATCCATTTGCACCGCTTCCTCAGGACACAATTATGGTAAGTGCCAACGCACGTACTCTATCGCCAATGCATCACATTTGGCAGGCACTGCCATCAAAGCGACGACGAAGCGCATCCATCACCACCGATGGCACCAAGGGACTACAGTCACCTCCGACCCGGACCATCTCCTTCACAATGGACGATGACAAAAACTGATACTCAGCACTGGTCATCAGAAACATCGTCTCGACGGATGGATCAAGGTGGCGGTTAGCAAGTGCCATTTGGAATTCGTACTCAAAATCTGATATCGCACGCAGGCCCTTCACCAATACCGATGCACCGTGTTGCTTCGCGAACGCCACAAGCATCCCATCAAAGCTCTCTACTTCCACATTCCTGATGTCGCTTACTGCTGCCTGAATCAGCTCGACGCGCTCATCCGCTGAAAACAGAGGAGACTTCCCAGCGTTGCGCCCCACACCCACGATAACTTTGTCAAAGATGCCGGCTGCACGACGGATGACGTCCAAATGCCCATTGGTCACGGGATCAAATGACCCGGGATAAACCGCGATGCGTTGCTCACTCATGCCACTGCCCCCAAATCCACACTGTCGATATATTCCTCAATCTGACGAACGACAGGTCGGTATTCCGCCAAGTCAGGATTACACAGGACATCGCGAATATCATCAGCAGCCTCCTGGCTCAAATCAGCATCGGTCGCGAGGTTTGTGACTCGCAGCTGTGGAACGCCACTTTGTCGTATTCCGATGACATCGCCCGGTCCGCGTAGCTGGAGATCTTCCATCGCGATGACAAACCCATCCGTAGTGGATGCCATAACATTGAGACGCTGCAATCCAATGTCCGACGGACTCGCCGATGTAATAAGGACACAAAAACTCTGTTGTTCACCGCGGCCAACGCGCCCGCGAAGCTGGTGTAGCTGTGCCAGCCCGAACTGATCTGCGGCTTCGATGACGATGGCATTCGCACGAGGAACATCGACACCAACTTCAATCACGGTCGTAGCAAGCAGCACATCAATGTCACCGCGGCGAAATGCATCCATTACCTGTGTCCGCTCATCTTCCCGCAGCTGCCCGTGCACCATTCCGAGTTTTACATTGCGCAACCAGCCCTGAGAAAGATCCTTCAATAATCCCAGTACGGATTCAGGTGCATCGTTGCCATCCGGAGATATCGATGGGCAAACCACATAGGCCTGCCCACCATCAGAAATCACCTTCCGAACTCCCTCGTACACCTTGGCGCGTTGCTCCTGTCCGCGCACATGTGTCCGAATCGGCTTTCGGCCACTCGGCAATGATGTGATTGTAGACACATCAACATCCCCAACGGTCACCTGTGTCATCGTCCGTGGAATCGGTGTTGCACTCATTAGGAGCATGTGGCAGATGCCATTTTGAGGCTTTGTCATGAGTGCATTCCGCTGCCCAACTCCGAAGCGATGTTGTTCATCAATGACGCTGAGTGCAAGTCTTGGAAGCTTTACACTTGCTTCAAGGATGGCATGGGTTGCCACGATAACCATTGGCTCGCCGGCGGCTAGTTGGTCGAGTATTGGACGCCGCTGTTTTTCCGCAACACTGCCACTAAGGAACTCAACGCGGTATCCATGTGGCTCAAGAAGTCTCCTTAGGACGTCGAGCTGTTGTCGTGCGAGGAGCTCTGTGGGAGCCAGAAAGGTGCCCTGATAGCCGCTCGCTAGTGTCGCGAGGAGCCCCGCCGCGGCGACCACCGTTTTCCCACAGCCAACATCCCCTTGGAGCAAGCGAAGCATGCCAGCTGACAACGCCAACCCTTCGATGATTTCCTTGATGACCGCTTCCTGCCCCGAGGTAAGCGTATACGGAAGGTCCGCCTTGAAAGCGCTGAACATTGATTGTGAGATGCGGATGACCGGAGCCGATTTATCTGCGAGTCGGAGCCGTCTGCTTTGGAGGACGCCATGTAGGATTAAGAGTTCTTCGTACGCGTATCGACGGCGGGCTGCCTCGTGCAGCCTCTCTGATGCCGGGAAATGCATATCTTTGAGTGCTGTCATCACGTGAGGAAGCCGATGCTTTGCGCGAAGATTGCCCGGTAATGGGTCTACCATCGTCGGAGCGTAAGCGGACAATGCCATTTCAGCCCACTCACGAAGGTTTGCCTGCGAAAGACCATCAGTGAGACCATAGACCGGTACCAAGCCGAGGTCAGGTGAATCGCTGCCACTACCCGGTGCGAAAACGTGTATGTCAGGGTTCTGCAGACTTACTTTCCCAAAGGCCCGCTTCACTTTGCCAAAAAGCGTGATGCGCATCCCGTTCATGCGCGCTTGTTGCGCGCGTGAGACCGGCTTAAACCAAACCGCTTCTCCTTCATCCCCCGCATCATCGCGAAAGACAAGCTTCGTGAGCGTTAATCCGGTCCGGGTACGACTCTCAGTGATTGATATTGCCGTTCCAGTCACATATGCTGCTTCGCCATCAAGACAATTTTCGAGCATCGATGTCTGCGTTCGGTCTTCAAACCGCCGCGGAAACATCCGGAGGAGATCATCAACAGTATGGACATCCAGTTTTGCAAGCAGTCGGACTGACTTTGGTCCGATGCCTTTGATGACATTTACAGAATCTTGCAAACCCACGTCCGCATCGTACATCTAAAAATTCTGACAGTGGACGTGATAATTGGTAGAAATGCGCAACCATAAACCTCTTGCCGCTTTGCTGGCATGTGCTATTCCTGTCATTGCAGTCTCGGCCGTGGCGCCGGTTACACAGACCGACCAGCGGCTTACACTTGAGCAGCTTTATCCTGAGAAGTCGCTGCTCGGGCGCGGCGCAAGTGGGATGCGCTGGAGTAACGATGGTTCTCAGCTGATTTACCAATGGGCGCCCTATCAGGCCGGACTAAAGACATCGGTGGGCGCCGACATTTACTTGTATACACGCAGCAATGGCAAGACGACCCGGTTGACATCCCCTGAGATGTTTGCATCCGTTGACCGTGATATCGCGAAAGTCCTGGAGCAGCTAGCGGAAGAGCAGAAGATCCTCGAATCACGGAAGGGCCTGTCGGAGAAAGAGCGAAAAGTGCTCGAGGATGCCGACAAGGAAAAGGATAAAACCCGCAAGGAGGCGCGGAAGTCATATCCCGGCGTTTCCGAGGCCGTGCTCTCAGATTCTGGATCCGAGTTGCTTCTCACGTATAAAGGCGACATATACCGAATGGCTTTGTCGCAGGATGCAAAACCTGTGCGTTTGACAAGAACGGCGGATGTCGAGGCGGATGTACGCTGGACTCCTGGAGATAAGGGTTTTACCTTCCGGCGTGGCGAGCACATTTACCGTCGTATCTTCGGGGATGTAATCGAGGCCCAGATATCTCCTGTCCTCCCGGATGGTTTGAAGGTTGAGCAATACTGGCTGTCCCGGGATGGTTCGCGAATTGGCGTACTTTCCAGTAAGCGCACCGGTCCTCCAGCGAAAAATGTTAGCTACATCGTCTATCGTGACCGGTTTGCAGAAGCGAGGACGACCCCGCGGGATACCGGTGATGACCCGGACCGCAACGAGTCGTATGTATTTGTGGCTGATACGGATCCGGACAGCGATGTCACAAAAGGCGATGGCAAGCCATGGCAGGTGTACAAAAAGAATGCGGGTGAAGCAGGAGACATTGCTGTCAGCAACGAGCCATTCACTGCCGATGGTAAGAAGTTTGTCTTTGCTGCCTGGAAGCGTGACAAGAAGGAGCTGACGATTAATGTGGCCACTCCGGCTGACAGGAAGGTCAAAGCGGTCTACACGGATACACACAATGGTGAACATCGCTCTCCGAGCCTATCCGATCCGTTTTTTTCCCCGGATGGTAAGCAGATTTGTGTAATGCTTGAAAAGAGTGGTTTCCGTCACGCATGGCTTATTGACCCTGAGCGTGAGGGAGCGACGCAGCTGACTAAGGGTGACTTTGAGGTCTACCCGCTTCAATACACCAAGGATGGCGCCACGCTTGTTGTAAGGTCATCCAAGGAAGATGCAGCACGAATGGATCTTTACCGCGTCCCGCTGGCATCCGGAGACCTCCAGCGCTGGACGAGTGAGGACGGGCGGCATCGAAATGTTGTCCTTTCTGCTGACGGCTCGCAATATGCGGCAATTCATGGGAGCTGGACACAGCTTCCAGAGCTTGTCGTATCTGGTAGCGGAGCCCGGGAAAAGCGTCTTACAAGCAGCCATTCAAAAGATGCTCCAGCGGTCTACCAAAAGGTACCTACGTCACGATTTACCTACACGAATCGTCATGGCTTACCGGTACACGGTACCTTGATGCTTCCGAAAGACACTAAACCGGGCACTCAACTTCCCCTCTTAGTATACGTTTACGGTGGACCTCTGGGAGAGGACCATCAGGTAACGGATGGCCAAACAGACCGCTTTGGCATTTACGTAACTGAAACACTTGGGTATGCGTATGCAACAATCGACCCTCGTGGTACGAGCGGGCATGGTGCAGTGTTTGGCAAAGCTAACTACGAGCAGCCGGGCGTTCCACAGGTCGAGGATCTAGTCGATGGCGTGAAGTATCTGCAGGGAAAACATGCCATCGATGCGAAGAAAGTAGGCATCCACGGCTGGAGTTTTGGTGGCTTCCAGACCCAGATGTGTCTCTACGCTGCCCCTGAGACATTTACACTTGGTATTGCAGGAGCAGGTCCTACTGAGTGGCAGAACTACAATAACTGGTATGTTGGAGGAGTCATCGGCGCTAACAAGAAGGCCGAAGAACTGGATCAATATAGTCTGACCAAGCTCGCGAAAAATCTTAAGTCTCCGCTGATGTTGCTACATGGGCTTGAGGATACCAATGTCTTGGCTCAGGACACGATTAAGGTCTACCGAGAGCTCCTAAAAGCTGACAAAGGACACTTGGTCGAGCTGGTTCTTGATCCGACAGGTGGGCACGGGCTCGGAGGCGATATTAGCCAGCGTCAGCGGATGCAGATCTACGCTGGATTTTTAGAGCGGCATTGGGGCCGCGTTCAGCACTAGGGCTGCAAATGAGCGGAAAGACAGGAATAAGCTATGCCAAGAGTTGAGAGTTCAGCGATAATCCCGGCATCTCGGGATAGAGTTCTGGCTGTCGCACAGGACAACGAAGCATTTCCAGAGTTTATGGAAGATGTTTCATCGGTCAAGGTTCTCGAACGCTCGGATGATGGCCTACGGGTGATCAGTGATTGGGTTGGCATCGTCCCAAAGTTTGGAGCGAAAGTGAAGTGGACGGAAGAGGATGTCTGGGATCTTGATGCTGGTACGTGTACGTTCCGGCAATTAAAGGGTGATTATGACCAGTTTGAAGGCATTTGGACGTTTACAGCCATCGATGAGAATACGACGCAATTCGATTGCCGAATCGACTATCAGCTTGAAATTCCATTGGTTGGTCCGCTGATCAAAGCCATTATTTTCAAGACGATGCAAAATAATGTGGATGCGACAGCTAAGGCATTCGCGAAGCGCTGCGCATGACGCGGAACGGGGTTTGTGTTTGAATTTAGCGGGTAACAAGAGAAATGATGCATCAGGTACTACGGTGTATTGCTATCAAGGCGCTTGACCTTGCACGTACTACCATCGTATACTTGCCCAAAGCATCGTCCGGGCGCACAGTGTGACGCCCCAACAACGCGTGAAGGTATCCAATATGGCGATCTCCCATCGATGGGCACAGTTGGTTTGTGGCGGCACAGTGGCTGCGACCGCACTCGTCGGCGTTTCGGCTGCAGCATCCTCTGACTGGCCTGAGCTTCGTGGTAATGCACAGCGCACCGGTGTCTCCTCTGAGACGGTAGCTCCTCCGCTGGCGCTACTTTGGCGTTTCACTGGTGGCTATCAAAATGCTAACACCAGTGCGGCTGTCGTTTCTGGCAAGACTGCGTACTTTGTCACCAAGGGAAATGGAACCCAGGGTGGCTATTTGTATGCGCTTGACGTGGATACGGGTGCTAAGCGGTGGTCATTCCCACAAGGCGAGAATGGTCTACCACAGAGCCATGTTTTTTCGGCGACTCCCACGGTAGCAAACGGTAAGGTCTACGTCGGAGCATCCGATGGTGCGATGTACGTAATCGACGCGACGACCGGCCAGGAAGTTATCAAGTTCAACACCGGCAGGCCAGTCAACTCATCGGCTGTCGTGGCAGACAATATCCTCTACTTTGGCTCGAACAGCGGCACATTCTATGCTCTAAACCCAGAGACGGGTGAAATTGCTCCAGGTTGGCGTAAGAACTATGATGCTGGCGATGCGGTGAACTCAGCTCCTCTGATTGCTGACACTATGGTGATTGTTCAATCCGCCGATAACACACTTCACGGTATCAAGCGTGCGACAGGCATACCAAAGTGGAAGTATCGCCTTCCATATGGTGCAAACCCGAATACGTTGACCTACGGTGAAGGCAGTTTGTACATCCCATCTGGTCGCCGGTTGTTTGCAATCCTTCCTGCCAGTGGTGCCCTCCGGTGGGCCACTGAGCTCCCAGAAGACATCATGGGTGCACCAGTCTCCGTAGATGGCACTGTGTACGTTGCATGCCGTGACGATCAGGGCTCCGGTGCTCGACTTTATGCAGTCAAGGCTGCGAATGGGCGTGGAGAATGGGATGGTCCAGCCCGGATTCCAAACACGATTTCATCCGCGCCCGTTGTTGCCGGCAACTTTATCTTTGCCGCAGGCAGCCGCGGAACACTCACTGCTGTAGACCGAGAATCAGGTTCTGTCAAGTGGAACTACCGAATGGAGGCGAGCAGCAACCGTCCGGCAGTGACCGCAAGCAACTTCCAGGGGCAGGATGTTTCGTCAGCTAATCAGGCAGCAGCGAACAAGGATGTGACTGTTGTTGCGCCGTTGACAATTTCTGAAGGAACATTGCTTGTTGTTTCCAACGACGGCACTCTATCGGCATTCCGAGCCGATGCACCAGATACTACGGGCCCAATTTCGACGGACCAGTTCCCACGGACGGGGACCAGTATCAGCGGACGTCCACCATTCACAGCAGCAGTCAAATTTGCAGACTTCGGCAGTGGTGTAAACGTGGATTCGCTCAAAGCATCGCTGGATGGCAAGGCGATCGAAGTTGGCTATGATGCTCTTAAGGGTTGGGCCTACTTCCAGACACAATCGACCGGAAAAATGGTTGACCCGCCACTGTCAAACGGTCGTCACGTGATTACCTTTACCGTCTCTGATTATGTTGGTAATGAGACTGCATCGACATGGTCGTTTGTCGTCGACAATAACCTCGCACCAACAGCCAAGTCTGCTCCAGTTGCGCCTAAGAAGACTGACATAAAACCAGGAGCCGGAACGGATGGCAAGGGTGGTAATCGCCCCGGAGCAGCCCAAGGGTCCACTGGCGCTGGTCCAGGTCGCCCGCTTGGTGGAGCGTCTGGTTTCCCAGGGCGTCGACGCAGGAACTAATCTCAGTCAGTAACGTATTCTAATCAAATCATAAAGGCGGACTCCCTCACCGGAGCCTGCCTTTTTTGTATTTGGAGCCAGAATATGAACATTACCGTCGATGACCAACCACATGCGTTTGCCAACTTTATCCGTATTAGTCGGGCAGAGCTTCCACCACCACTCGCTGCAACGCTTGTCCCATACCTTGCTTCGTTAACAGATTATTGCGACCTACCACTGGATGACCTGACCAAGGCACAACGGATTCGTATGGATGAAGCTTGGGCAAGTCCTGTTACAGAAAAGGAACTGCTTACCTGCAGTCGTAGAGGCATTTTCGTAACGTGGACGACCAATGATGAACGACCTCACTTGGTCCGGAACGCACCATTAATGCCAGCATTTGTCTTTGCCAGGGGAGATCTGAGGGCAGCCTCCCGACGCTGTATAGCCATCGTTGGCACACGAAATGCCAGTCCCTATGCCGAACGTCAGACCCATATGTTCGCCAAATACCTGGCAGAACGCGGAATTGTTATCGTAAGTGGAGGAGCCGCTGGAGTTGATACTTACGCCCATAAGGCAGCCATCGATGCCCGCGTTGCAAGCGTGGCCGTCATGGGCACTGGTTTACTCAGGGACTTCCCAGTCAACAATGCAGGACTCTTCGATGAAATCGTTGAAACTGGAGGGCTTCTCATCAGCGAATACGCTCCAAGCGGCCAAGGAGCAGCATGGAAATTTCCTGAGCGTAATCGGATCATTGCTGCATTGTCACAACTCACACTCGTAGCCGAAGCCGGGATCAAATCAGGCGCATTGATAACTGCATCTTTTGCCGGGACTTTTGGACGTGACATTTGCGTTATTCCCGGCCCATTGGATGAGGGTAACAACGAAGGCGGGCATGAACTAATACGAGATGGTGCGACGTTGGTTGTACACCCACACCAGCTGCTTCCCGAAAGTCTAGGGCTCTTCGATACGGGTTACGTTTCAGAACAGCGAATCGTCCAAGCTCGTATTGCTTTAACCGAATCTGAACAACGCGTGATGCAGCTCATACCAGCCGAGGGAATACACCCAAGTGTCCTCGCCGAGTTATCTATGTGTCCACTTGCTGAGACAAATGCACTGTTGACAATCCTTGAATTGAAAGGCGCGATTGCGCGCACTTTGCAAGGAACACTGAGGCCGGTTTAATATGCCGGGGTACAATGCATAGGAGGTTTACAATGGCCACTCAAAAGAAAAAACCGGCACTCTCAGGCGAGGCAGCGCGCCTCCTCGAGCAGTACCGAAGCGCATCCAATGGCATCAAGCCCGTTGGTGCGGCGACGCAGGGTACAAGCGGCGGAGCCGCAGGTAAAGGCAGCGCCCCTGCTGGCGGAGCCTCGCAGATGCGCCGTAGCGGCACACGCGGAAAATAACAACAATCCCCTGCTGAAGTCGATCAACAGGGGATTGTTTCTGGCACGTAGTTTTGCAAACTAAGTAGCGTTCACGTCTTGTTGAAGTGTGCCTTTATTTAGTCGATCGCAGCCAGTCCACTGTTTAAGGTCACGGATGCCATAGAGTGTCACCCCAATGTCACGCAGTAGCAGCGCGGCCACATGGACATCACCGATAGCGCGTAACCCTGGCGCATAGCGCTCGCCATCCCAATATGGATCGCCTGACGTATCTTCAAGCAAAAAGTCTGCTTTGACATCCCCGGTCATTTGATCACCAATCAGCGCTGCTGCGAACACAACTAGCGGGGCATCCGCTCCGATTCCTACAAAGCGCACTCGCTGGTGAGATGACTGTGCGGTTGCCCATGCAGCCAGGATTGCAGCCACCTTTTCGCCAATCAAAGGACGGTTGTAGGTAGAATGATAGCCTTTCCAAGGGTCTATTCCCGCTCCAATGGCAGACACATCGACAGGAATAACCGATGTTGCATTACTAGCAGCGCCCCGCGCAGCTTGGATTGCCGGCGCACCAACAGCGATGATGGCATCTCCACCCGATGTCGCCTTGCGAACCGCAGGCGGGACAACCGCGAGGGATGTCTGCAGCCACAATGTTGCTTCTTTTATCCACTTAGTAGACCCACGAACAC
>JBJTQN010000187.1:0-3327 GCA_046075665.1 Armatimonadota bacterium
GCCTGGCCGTTAGCCAGCATCCTGCCCTGCGCAGCCCGGACTTTCCTCAGGCTTTCACCTGCGACCACCCGAACCACTCCGGTGCGAAGTCTATCACGCGTGTTAATTGTCCGACAGATGAACTGGCTGATTTACCTAAGCTCCATCCCCGGTGATGCGGCAAACTTGTGGAAACGCTGCGGCACAGGGCGGCTGTTGCCAAAGCGTGATCGCCAAAGGATTCCATTGAGGTGCTCGTCAATTTCACTCTCTTCGCTGGTGAGTGGAATCTTCGCACTAAGTAGTGCATCCGCGCTTCGCTTTGCATTTACCTCACCGATAATGTCTTTATTTGGGAGAATTGCCGTAAAGGTATCATCGTTGCTCGGTTGAGAACCAAAAAACGTGAACGGTGATGCCGTTGCATCCATAATCGTCATTGGACTCATTCCGTGCAACAAACCGATCGTTCTGAGGACGGAATCTGTGTTGTAAAACGATGAATCCAGTGTCCCTTTACGAATGAATGGCGAGATAACGTATGCTGTGGACCGGTGTGCATCCACGTGGTCATACCCATTTTGTGCATCGTCTTCAATTACAAAGATAGCGCACTTCTTCCAAATAGGTGACTTTGAAATCGTTTCGACAAGCTGGCCAACAGCAAAGTCATTATCTGCGACCATCGCTCGTGGAGATGGCATCCCAATACTTGCACCCGCAGTGTGGTCATTACCAAATCGAACCAGCATTAGCTTTGGAACTTTATTCGTCGAGACAAGCTTATCAAAGTCCCGCTTCCAAGTGGTAAATCGGCTTGGGTCGTTATCCGGACCGAATGTGGCTACCTGTTTAGGTGCTGGTGCAATGCCGTGTTTGATTCGTGCCTCGCTATCAGCGAATGACAAGTCATATTGACGGTAACCCGTATGCGTGACTCCTAATAGTGCTTTCTTCACCGGTGAATTGGACTTACCCTCAGCACCATCTTCAGCGGTTCTACGAGGCAACTCTACGTCATCTGTAAAGAAACCATAGTTGCGTAGAGACACTTTGTGCGCAAGAGCTTTGTCCCATATGTATCCACCGCTTGGACGACCAACATCGGTGATTCCAAAGCGATCCGCTGGAATACCGTTATTTGTGCCTTCGTAATCGTATGGTCGGTCATGACCGTTATAGCCGTAGGCGACGTTGCGCTCAATGTATGGGTTTGCGAGAGAACCTACAGAATAGTTCCAACCATTTCCGGAAACTTCTGCTGCGCAGTAAAAGTTGTCCAATAGAACAAAGCGTTCTGCGAGCGCGTGCTGATTTGGCGTTACATCACGCCCAAACATTAATAAACTCTGATCTCTGTTCCCACGGGGAATGTCAGAAAGCACTTGGTCGTAGGTGCGGTTTTCCTTGATGATGTAAATGACATGCTCGATACCGGGATTCTTAAATGCCTCGACCTGTTTTGACAGTCGCTCAAAGCGATTGTTTACCGCAACTATCTGCGACCACCTGCTTAGCTGCCCAGGAATCGATGCCAGTGGAAGCGATTGAATGGTTCCTTCAAGCAGTATCTGTATGTACTGTTTCGGGGATCCGTTTGCCCAGTTGTTTTGGTCACCTTTCGCGTTGCTGATAAACAGGCGACCTGCACCAAACGTGACATCAGAAGGCTGCCAACCTGCTGGAATGTAACCTGTAACACGCTTTTGTGCGATATCTACTACTGCCACGGAGTTCATTGCTGAGAGCGCAACATATGCTGTCTTGCCATCCGGCGTGACAGTCACTCCCGTTGGATTTCCACTTTTCAGACGGGATGCAACCTTTGGTGACAAAGAAATGCGATCTGTCACTTGGTTAGTCTTCACAGAAATGACAGCCAGAGTATCGGCCGTCGTATTCGTTACATATAGACTCTGATTAGTAGCACTGTAATGAACTTTATGAGGATGGCTGTCCACTTTGATCGCTGGTAGCAACTTCGCAGCAGCAAGGTCAACCCGAATGACCTCATGTGACTGCTCACAAATGACGTAACCAATTCCATCGACAATGGTGGCGTCCAGGAGGTAGCCCGGAGTCTGCAACTCGTGTTGTCTTCCAGATTTAAGCTCAGTAATTGTAAGCGATGAAGTGAGTTTAGATGTGGAGCCTGTCGCTGATGTCGAGAGTAACCAGACTCCATCGGTTGCAATGCCGGCAGCTGCTGGCGTCTTAAATGTACGTGATGTTGGAGTTAGACTGCCGTCTGAAGAGAGAGATAGTTCGTCAATGATGCCATCCGAGCCACGTGCCACATATACAAACTTGGAATCTGGCGCTACAGCAATGCCAAAGTATAGCCCGCCCTTTTTGTTGCTGGCTGGGGCTTTGATCTGGTTGTAGTCACGTACATGCACCAGGTCACCTGTATCGGCACGCATGACTTGAAGCAGAGAACGATTGCCTAGCGATGTTGAAATGATAAAGCGTCCATCCGGGGTTGTTTCGAGCGATGTCGGGAAACTACCACCACGAATTGACTGCCCCACAGGAGTGATTTGTTGGCCTGTAACAAGAAGGGTTGGGCGTATATCTGCCTGATTTTCAGCTGAAACAATGGTCGACGAAACAGCAGCAATCCCAATCGTTAGGGCAGCTGAAGCAGAAGAAATGCGCTTGTTCATGAACGCATTCTAACCGAATGTCGTGATTGAAAAACTAATAGCCGATAGCTTCATCCTTAATCTGATAGTTGCGGAAGTTTTTGCACTCGTAAAGGTGAATGATCCTGATCGTGCCGTTTACTGCTGGCGATTTAACAGCGACTGGCGACCCAACCTCGATAACCGAATCAAAGTACTTTTCGACATGTTTCAGATCTTTGACGTCGACGTCATCGATCACCAACAGCGCATCGTGTCCGGCTCGATTTTCAAGCTTGGACCATATGACAAACTGGTTGTTTCTTGTATGCGCAAACAGACACTCAATATCGTTGGTTGTTCCAAGGAGCCACGCGGTCATCGCCGTCATCCGGTAGTTTGTTGATGCGATGAATCCTCCACGTTTCATCATGTTGGATGCAGGCTCTGCAAGCCTGTCCTTAAGGAGATTCCATCCGTACGGCTCGTAGAGTTTGACCGCCAAGGCTGGTCGTATTTTTATACCGATGGCTCCCAGTGTGTCAGGCATCCCTGCAATACCGGAAATCAGAAAACCCGGAATCAGCATTGCAGGTAGCAATAAATTTCGAATTTTCGACGTTTTCAAGAATGCGGCAAGAGGAATAACTCCAGTGAAATAGGCGGCGATGGGCCAGTTCACTTCAAGCTTTGACCTTGTACTGAGCAGAAGGCAGACCATCAG
>JBJTQN010000188.1:0-17432 GCA_046075665.1 Armatimonadota bacterium
TCATTCGTGATAATGTTGTGCAACATCACGCACGGGCGTCGCTGGCGCATGTGCGCATGAGCATTGAACTCCCGGTGATAAGGAGGAATATCAATGGCTCATTCCAAAGAGGCGGCCAAGGAACAGAACCGTGAAGTTCGGGCTGTGATGGCCCGCCATAGCCTGGACTTCGGTCAAGTTACGGTAACCGTTACTCATGGTGTTGTATACCTGTATGGCCGTGTCCGCATGTTGCGTGGTTATGAAGCGCAATATGGCGAGATTCGCGCATCATTTTTAAAGGCTCTGCGTGCAAAGTCCGGTATCCGTGAAGTCGTAGAGCAATGGCAGGTGATCGAATAGCCCAATGTGGTTTTGGTGCCATGGTCCACCATAGTTTTCGACATCGACTCAGCCTGTCATTCCAGCATTAATGTCCAGAAATACAATCCCCGGTCACACATCGACTTAGTGTGACCGGGGATTGGTTTACGGATGTCCTAGTAGCGTTTAGGAAGTGTGGGAAAGTCTCTTAGCACTTCAAATCCCATATTGTCCCAATGTCGCTCATCGGCAAACGGACGATGGTTTATCCAATATCGGTTAGCGGGATTCCATACCATATTCTCGCCAAGTTCATTTTCAGTGTGGTAGATCAGGTGAGAGAATGCCACGGAAATCTGTTCATAATCAAGGGTTTCGGGCAAAGCACTCTCTGTAATGAGAATGTCATCTTCCACTATCCTGACTTTTGACTTTGAGATGTACATATCGAAGCGGACTCGCTTGTCCAGATCTGTGATCGTCCCATTTAGTGGCAAATCTTTCAGTGTTGGTAATGGGGTCAGATAAACATCCCCCACGTATGTTCCAGACTGTGCATCAAATTGTCCGCGGATTTTGATTAGACCTTCTTTGGTATCGGAATAAGCTTTCAATAAGTCGGAATACCGTTGGTCGTTTTGTACCCAGACCCACCACGTTGGTTGTGTCATTCTGATATCAGTCACGACTTCCAATGACTCGGCGGTAACGTTCCACTTTAGCAGTGTCCCCCACTCACTTGGCGCATAGGTCTCACATCTGGACGTGACGGTAAATGATGGAAATCTCCGATCACTGACTCCATAACTATAAGTGACTTCGAAAGCGTTTTGCCCTGTTGACCTCGCAACAAATGTCCCTACTTTATGTTCGACATTTGGTGCGTTTATGTCCAAAAACGGTCTTGGTATATACGATTTCCGATCAGGTGACTCCACTTTCAGTTCGCGTACGACCCGCTGCCCGGATGAGTCCCTTCCGACAGCTTGCCTGACCACATGTTGACCATCCATTATTGACCAAACAATTGCTTTGTCTGAAAGCGTATTGTGTGGAATCTTGTCAAAACTCTTGCCTGAAATCAACGTGTCTCCGGCCGGATACAAAGTGACATCCGTCCAACGACGGCCAGAAAAATGTGGATCTACTTCGAACGTGACATGTAGGACACGTCCATCACTGATGGTGGCGGCAGCCTTTGGTGACATCACCATTGCACCATTCGATTGATGCGCTGGCCCCGGATACGGCAACGTTGCACCATCGTATATCGTATCCATAAAGTGATTTCCCATCATGAATGCGACGGATGCGTTTTGATCCAGGTCATCGAAGAAGAAGGTCCACTTGTCGTTTTCAAACCACTTGAACCAAAGATCAGTCATGTCCCGCCCCTGACCATCCAACAACAGGGGCTTCCCAGTCCTCGCGATCATCGTCATTCGGTCTGGTGCCTTGCGTCGAATGGGTGCCGAGCCACGAAAATTATCAAAAAATATCTGCGTCCCGGTCAGGTTACGGCTTTTTGTGGATACCGTCGTAACTGCTGAGGAAGACAGCACAATCGGCACATTCGATGGGCTTCCTTGCCCATTTATCTCCATACGGGTCAGATTTCCAGGTAGCATCGATCCAGGTCCCATCACTCCATCCATTATTTGGAAAGGACCTTGTTTATCCAGCGCTTCAACAACGACTTCATATGCGGTATCGGGTTGAAGGCCATTCAGTTCAACTTTAAGGCTCCCCCCAGTGTATTTATGTACATAGGGTTGATTGACCACTCGGATGCGATAATCTTCTGCGCCCGGAACCGGCCTAAAGGAAAGCTGAATGCTGTCATCGTTTGGTTTTGTTGTGATGATGGATGGAATCTGTGCAGATTGAAGCGGGGGCGCACTTGCAGTCAAACAGCTGACTGCCTTGGGAAGACTTGATTGCTGCTCTTTGTCGCCCGCTATGTTTGCTGTGGCAACGGTATACGTGTAAGTCTGCCCTGGACGAACAGCTTCGTCTATGTACTCGACTCCCCATACACCAGATGCCAACAGTCTGCCATCCCGGTAGATATTGTGCGTCTGCACCCAGGTCATCACATTCCAGCCCCAGCCGGTATCGTTCCAGCGAAGCAGATTCCGAGGGGCGCCGTTGTTCCACTGTGCACTTGCAGTCAAGGACTCCGGTGGAAATGGGGGCGCTGGCTTTAGTACATTTCCAATATTCCGTGGATCATGTGCTCCCTGAGAACCTACACAGGCACTAGGAAGTGACTCGTTGCCATCAATATCAACCGAAGTGACGGTGTATGTAAATCCAGGCTTGAACGACTCTAGCGGGACCATAAACTGATTGTCAACCGTTTCGCCAATCTTGGTGTCGTAACGATAAATGTTGTAGCGAACCGCTCCAGCGCGTCGATCCCAGCTGAGGACATCTGTTGAACCGGAGTAATACTGAAGATTTTGTGTGTTGGGCAACCATATTCCCTTGATGCGAAGTCCGACCGGTGGCAAAAACACCGAGGGATTCATAGTGCGGCCAGGGACATCAATCAGTTGGATGTTCGAGTACTGGAGCTTGCCACTTTGTATCACACCGGCGATTTGGTACGTATATGACAATCCACGCTGAACACTGTGATCAGAAAAGCTGGTCATGGATGCAACCTGTGCAATGACCTGCTGGTTACGCAAGACACGATACTTCAGGAACTTGTTTGTCACTTTCCATGTGATGTCGACCTGATAACCGGATAACCTACCTGGAACCGATTTACATACTGCCTTTGCTACTATCGCTTGTGGCACATTTTGTGCCATAGCGGAGATTGTTGAAACTCCAACTGCCATCAGAGTAAAAATCGAGCGCATTTGTTTCCCCCAAGTTACATTCTGGGAGCCTCAGCATTTCTCCATGATGGCAATCGCGAATGAAGTTCTCTTGAATCGATGATTAGTGGGATAATCTGCACGAATGCCACACCCAGGTATCGCCAACCGAAGGTTGCTGATTCAGCATAGTTTCCATCTTGTTGCAGATCGCGATACCGTCATCAATCATTTGCTCGGATACTGGAAAACCCGCGGGTTTAATATTTTTCTGGATGAAGATGGCAACCTCAGCGGCACTCGTGGCAGCTACCTCGCAAATTTCACATCATTCGACAGCACCAAACTCATTGCTTCCATTTTCATAGAATGCTCAGACCATGGCCATGTTCAGGTAACTACACTGATTGACCTCAGTGGACAAATTCTGACCGCATGGAATCAGTTGGATTTGGAGCTTGAGCAAGTCCTTTGCCAGCGAAGTTTTATTGGCCTTCCGGAACCCGATACGCTGAGCACGTATAGGAGGTCCGAGGTAATGTCGAACATTATGTGGGTCCTCACGCTTGGCCTAACGACTCATACGATACCTGCAAAGTTCTTAGCTCTGTTGGAAGAGGTTAATCCATCATTGAATGCGCCTGCGTTACGCTTTTTGTCTCCAGGTGAATACTAGGAAGCCTGGTCTATCACATCGCGTAGATATGCGATGCTCGTTTCCAATGCAGCTCGCTTCTCACCGAGAGATACTCCGGAAACACTGCATTCGTACGCAAGGTATCCATCGTAGCCGATTGCACTCAGCGCGCGGATGATTTCCACGAAGTCGATATCACCGGTTCCTGGCTCATATCGTGTGTTATCAGCGACGTGGACATGTCTTATGATATTTCCGACCTCGAGGATACTTTGCGGAGAATTGGGTTCCTCGATGTGCATATGAAATGTATCTGCGAGCAATGCCACGCCCTGCGGATTTGATGCACGATCTATCGCCGCATTACCATCCGATAGCTTGCGGAGATAGTGCTGCTCATACCGGTTCAGCGGTTCAAGAAGAAGCAATGTGTTGTTTTCAGCAGCGATTGGTGCCAGCTCATTGAGCATCGCTGTCATCAAGCCATGTTCCAAGTCAAGAGCGGTCGCAAATGGAGACAGATCCGGAACGCGGGCTTGGCCAAAGATTGGCGGAACAACCTGACCAACAGCGCCGAGCTGCCCGCAAAGTTTTAGGATTGCTGTACTGCCATCCAGACTCTTTCTACGTTTCACAGGATCCGGATCAAGAAAATCAAAGCTTCCTACACCGGATGCATCGCAGTTTCCGCAAATACTGGTCACCGGCAAAATGCCCTGGCAAATGTCAGCATCCCGTTGGAGCAACTCAATGCCACCCCATGCTCCCAGCTCGATTCCATCCGCTCCGGCATCCCGTGCCCAGCTCACCTTATCCAGAGTAGATGCCCCGGGAATCAATCCAAGTTGCAGGACGATCTTCATTTTCGAACCTCTATCATTCTCGTCGCGAGTGAATGCTCGCCAGCAGAATCCAACACACAGGATATAGCTTCGGCATCCCGCTGGGTGCGATTTTGGGATAGCTTTTCTGCGCATTCAACATCCGTAATTGGCATACGAAAACCCACGATTCCCCGCATCAACTTTTCTTGATTTACAAGGTCAATCGCACGCCAAACAGGCATATATTCAGGTTCAAACTGCGTTATAAGTGCATCCATTATCTGATGCAGGCCTGCTGGATTATCATCAAAATGCACCGATACGGGATTGCCAATCAAGTGAACCGCGACATAATTCCACGTCGGCACTTGGATTGCATCCTGGTAGGTCCGAGGCGAAACATAGGCGTTTGGTCCAGTGAAAACGAGGCAAGTTTTGCCACTACCTGGAATCCAAGCATTCCACACCGGATTATCCCGCGACACATGACCGATCGCGATGCGTTCATTTTCCTCTTCGATGATTGCCACCGGAATATGACAAATACTCGACATACGTTCTGATGGCGAAACTACCGTCGCGAGGGGGTTATTGTTGACATCCGGGAGCCAGTCCCGGTCGCTTCGCATCTGGAACTTTCGCGGAATGTACATGTGCGTGTATTTTATCAAGGCCATTCGCTTACAGGCGTAACTGCGGACTGAATGAGTCGGTAGAATGACGTTATGGGTGACTTTGATGTGATCGTGGTGGGCGGCGGACACGCAGGCGTGGAAGCAGCGCATGCTGCCGCACGAATCGGAGTTCGCGTCGCGCTCATCACTACATCCCGTGCATCCATCGCCACGCTCCCCTGTAACTGCTCCATTGGTGGACCAGCAAAGGGGCATCTAGTCCGCGAAATCGATGCACTTGGTGGCCTGATGGCGGAAGTTACGGATGCATCCCTGACGCATATCCGGATGCTCAACACAGGCAAAGGTCCTGCGGTGCATGCTTTGCGTGCACAGGTGGATATCGATGTTTATCCTAAACTGATGGCGTCACGCATTGAAGAGCATCCACTCATTTCGATTATCGAGGGCATGGTTTCCCGGATTCTAACGTCACCATCGGATGGCGAAAAATCTTCTGTGAGTGGTGTGGCTCTTGAGGATGGAACACTCCTACATGCTCAAAAGGTCGTTATTACCACGGGAACATTTTTGCGTGGCGTTTGCCATCGCGGACAGAACTCCTGGTCCGGAGGCCGCTCGGATCAACCGGCCGCTGGCGCACTGTCCACGTCACTTGCGGAGCTTGGCTTCCCGCTTTTGCGCCTGAAGACTGGCACAACGCCGCGCATCCGCTTTAGCAGTATCAATATTGACCTTTCTGAGGAACAGCCAAGCGAACCTGAGTGCCCTCCATTTTCATTTTCGACACCCAACCGACGCCACGATGGCCTTCTCCCTGCCTGGCAGGTTTGGACAAACATAGAAACCCATCAGGTGATTCGGGAGAATCTTCACCTTTCCGCGATGTACGGAGGCTTAATCGAAGGTGTGGGTCCGCGCTACTGCCCAAGTATCGAAGATAAAGTTGTAAGGTTTGCCGATAAAGAATCGCACCAGATTTTTCTTGAGCGTGAGGGCTGGAACACGGAGTCTGTCTACGTACAAGGGATGAGTACCAGCCTGCCTGAGGATGTTCAACTGGCGTTTCTCAAGTCCATCCCTGCGCTTGCCAATGTTGAAGTCATAAAGTACGGCTACGCCGTCGAATATGACGCTGTTCCTCCGACAGAGCTCTATCGGACGCTGGAAACCAAGCGTATTCAAGGACTGTATCTCGCTGGTCAGATCAACGGGACCAGCGGCTATGAGGAAGCGGCAGGACAGGGATTGCTTGCCGGAGCAAATGCGGCACTCGCAGTTAGTGAAATGCCTCCCTTAGAGATTGAGCGACACGAAGGCTATCTCGGCGTGATGGTGGATGACTTGGTTACGAAGGGTGTTGATGACCCCTATCGGTTGCTGACCAGCCGTGCGGAATATCGTCTCACGCTGCGCCATGACAATGCTGACTTGCGGTTGACTCCAAAGGGCATCACGCATGGGCTGATATCGTTGGAACGTCGTGAGCAGTTTGAGAAACGTAAACAGCTTATTGACGATGTGATGGCATTGATGACGTCAACCTTTGTCACAAATCAGCAACATAACTACCTTGTGGAAAATGGTCTTCCAACGCCTGATAACAAAATGACGGTGCTTGAGTACGCAAGACGGCCGGAAGTTACACAAAAAGCGGTTGCTGAGTTGCTGCACCTTGCGCTGGACGCAGCACGCGATGGAATCCAGCAAGGCATTATCTTTGCGCGCTACGAGCACTACGTGGCTCGTGAGTATTCGCAGATCGAAGCGTATAAACGTGCGGATGACATGCGAATACCGCATGAGATTGATTATCGCAGTATAAACTCCCTGGCATCTGAAGCGCGGGAAAAGCTCTCGCAAATCCGACCGTCCACCGTCGGCCAAGCAGCGCGCATCCCAGGCGTCAATCCCGCAGACATCTCGATACTAAGACTCCACCTAGCGGCAACCAAGCGTCAACATTTGGAACCAATAGGACCTTAGGAGCGGTAAGTTCAACGTGTCACAGCCGCCTCCCCGGGGTTCTCTTGCCCCCACGATAACCGTTCTGGATTCCGTGACAGGATTAGAAATAGAGTTTGCTTATCCAGCAACAGGTTTCACAATGATTCTGTTTCTTCGCGGAACCTGGTGCATTTATTGTGGTCAACAACTAAAGGCACTGGAAGCCCACCTTGATTCATTGAAAAATGCGGGATTTCGTATCGCGTGTATCTCACCCGAGAGCCCCGGTACACTCAACGCTTACAAGACGAAAATGAGCCTTAACGTGCCCTTGTTTACGGATACCAACCGTACAGCAGCAAAGGCTTTTGGGGTGCACTATTGGCTACGTTATGATGGTTTCAACCTTGCACACCCGTCATTGTTCATAATGGGACCAGACGGGCAGACGCTAGTCTCCTATGTCAGTAAGTCGATGTCAGACCTCCCAGTTGGACATCTGCTTGAGAAGTTTCTTTCGTTTATAGAGCAGCCGCTTGTGGAGAACACCGATGCAGAACAGTGATGCTGAGCCATTACGGCTTTTGGCAGTGGATCACATGAAGGCTGGTCGGTATTCAGATGCCGTGGAGGTATTGCGCAAAGCCGTTCTCATCGAACCAACGGATGACAACCTGTGGCGAATACTTGGCGGTGCACTTTCCAATGTTGGTGAATCGCAAGCAGCCCTTGATGCATTTAGCCAGGCGATTGCCATCGCACCAAATGCCGCTCGAAACCATTTCAATCTGGGCGTTGCTCTCGAACAACTTGGGCGCTACGAAGATGCGAAGACATGCTACCGGGCAGCTATCGGGCGTGAGCCGGCATATGTCCTTGCTCAACAGCGACTAAACACGTTGGAGTCCGCCTGTCCTGAGAGCCCACGAACGGTCCCCTTTCCTGTAACCAATCAACAACAAGCCGACGTGACCACAGCGTTTGATTCACACTTTGGCGGCTGGGGATCAGAGTCCGTCCCAACCGCTGGTGGACAACGTCAGCAACATCGCCCAATGCCTCCAAGAGTACATCCCGTTTCTAGAATTCCTAAAGCTGGAACGTCTTTCGCAGCGAGACAGGGTTTGGAGCCGGATGGCGTCCCGGCATCGACGATTTTCGCCCTTGGAATCGTAGGAATAGCCGGCGGATTTAGTTGTGGCTTGCCAATGGTGTGTGCGCCCATCGCGTGGATCATGGGAAACAAGGCGCTGACCCGTATAGAGCAGCTCGGTGATGTGCCGGAATCAATGCAGCAGCAAGTGCGAACAGGTCGAATCTTGGGGATTGTTGGGACGGCCCTGTTAGTACTTGGGCTTATCGCGCTTATCGCATTATTTGGATTTGGGATAATTGCCGACTAGCTTGCAGCATTCGGCTGACTAATCTGCCATGAGACGCCAAAGCGGTCCGTTAGCCAGCCATAGTTCGGGCTGTGTGGGTAGTTGTCGATAGCAAGCAGCACCGTGCCACGCTTGGCAAGGGTCTCATAAGCATGAAACAAGGCGACTTCATCGGCGAGCTCAACATAGAGCGATACAGCCGGGGTGAACGCAAAGCCGTGCACCACCGGACTGTCAATGATTCGAATGTTGTTGCCATATATAGCTAGCGTAGCAGATCTGACTTTGCCGGCCATCGAATCATCATCAGCACCGTAGTCTGATTTCTCTAGAAGCATTGCCTCAGGAAACGCATCGAGATACAGCGCTATTGCTTCCGCTGCGTTTCCATCAAACATCAGACAAGGTGTAACTCTGACCATCGGATTCCTTCAGCTCCAGCCTCTTGACATTCACAGCGGCAAGAGACAGGAATAGCTTAGATAGTTTGCAGCCTCAGCGATGGCAACAATGTTACAGTGCGCAGTCGTAGACAGCTTGGAAGAGTATGGATCCAATCCCATTCTGCAGCCACAGCTAACGTTTTCGCGAGTTGATTGGTGGGTCCAATAGTTTGAAGTCAGTTGGTGCAATCACTTATTGTAATCTGGTCCAGGCAGTATCGTTTGTTATCACCGGGCCCTCGCAAAAGCTGTCCAACTTATAAACGTAAGTCCGGGTGACCTGGTTGAATACCTTGGTGTTGCTGTTCACGTTGTAAGCGACGTATTGCATGTTTGTATCCTGCCTTTGCAGAATGCTCAAGTAACTCCAGACCTGCAATCCTGTCAGGCACTACGAAAGACCCATCAAGAAGCAATATTGCGTGTTGATACATATAAAGCGGGTCGCACATCTCGGACTTCGGGAATACGAATCTGACTCTGCCATCCAAGGAGCAAATCCAGTGCGCGTCCCCTGTAACAGCTGTAAATGGAATACGGACTCTGGCACAGCCATCCCATCGAAGTTGACCAATGCTGTATTCGTTACCATTCGCAAAATGGCTGACACAATCTAGAGTTCCGTCATTTTTCATGACACGCAGCTCAGTGATGTATTGATTGTCGAATTTACAAAAGACTGCAGCGGTGTACTTTCTGTCTGGAGACGACTTTGTTTTGCCAATTTGGTAACTTAATCGGTAGTCATGTTCCTCCACGTACAACTTCGCTTCTTCGAAAACAGCAACATCAAACGCAAAACGATTGGATGCTGCGACGATTCCGGCATGCGCAAGGTCGAGGACAAATGCCCGTTGTGATTTACAATCATGTAACGACGGAGGGGCAATAGACGGAACATTAACCCAGACATCCGCGATGCCTAATGTGGACTCATCGCAGCGTGTTTCCGTGTTGGGGCAGCCATAGATATTCAGTTTCTGAACGCCTGAGCAATGTACCGGCAACGCTTTACGAAAGTACATCGCAGCACCTGTAAATCAGTTCTCACACCCAGTGAGGTATGTAATCCGATTAGAATCGCCCTCAAATGTGGGTTCGCGCAGAAAGCCGCGAATTTCAGCGTCTCGAAGGTACGTTGTCATTGCTTAGAGAAGAATCGAGTGTTTACTAACAGTTTCGGTGGTTTGTTCGCATCGACGCTGTCACAAAGCGTTACCCAAATTCTCCGTACGTGGGAATAGGCTTAAGTAGAAGGCAATAGCGTCCGATGCAACCCCATCGTACATCAGGAGAGGCATCAGAGCGACCACTGCATACCTCCGGAGTTTGCCTCCTGACAAAGCGTTTCATCAGGAGGCAAGAACGATTCCTTAGTTTGCAGCCTCAGCAAGGGCAACGAAGCGGTCGATATCTGCGCGGATGACATCAAAGCTGGCATCCCAGAATGCCCGTGACCGGATATCTACGCCAAAGCGCTCCGCGAGCGTCGCAGCATCTCCCATGCCCGTGCTGGCCAGAAGATCATCGTAGCCAGCGACAAAGGTATCAGGAGCCTTTTGATAACAGGCATACAATCCGAGTCCAAACAGTAGTCCAAACATGTATGGATAGTTGTAATAGGTCGCTCCGTAGTAATGCCCCTTGACCGCCCACATGTAGTTGTGACGATGTTCTGACAGTCCATCTCCGTACGTGTCATCTTGTGCTTTTGCCATGATGCCACAGAGCTCATCCACAGACAGTTCCCGCGTTTTCCGTTGTTCGAGGACTGTTTGCTCGAATTGGAAGCGACTTGAGATGTCAACTACGACCTGACATTGCCCCTGAAGGCTTGCTTCGAGAATGCTCAGCTGCTCATCAGGCGATGCGCCATCAAGGGCTGCATTTTTGATGATGGTTTCGCAGAAGATACTTGCGGTTTCAGCAAGCGTCATCGGTGTGCCGGCAATCGTCGGAGGCCGATGCTCGAGACAAAGGTTGTGATATCCGTGCCCAAGCTCGTGCGCAAGGGTGCTGACGGCATCAAAGCTTGGGTTATAGTTTTGAAGAATGCGGCTCTCACCAGGGATGGTACCCATGCAGAAAGCACCTCCCTCTTTTCCGGCTCGTGGCTCGGCATCAATCCAGTTTTCCGTAAATGCACGCCTTGCAAAGTCTCCAAGCCGTGGTGAAAACGAGTCAAAGTGTGTTGAAACAAACTCTTTAGCAACACTCCACGACCACTTGCTGGACTCCGCACCGACGGGTGCGAACATGTCGAACCAATGCAAACCGCCATCGTAGCCAAGCAGATTTGCTTTCGCCCGCATATACCTTCGAAAGTCCGGAAAGGCGGACTTCGCAGCAGAGAGCATCGCATCCAAAGTAGCCCGGTCGATTCCATTGTGCCAAACGGCTTCATCCAGAGGATCCGCCCACCCACGCCGGGTCGCCAGCACATTCGTCTCGTGCTTGATGCCATTCATTGCTGCAGCAAGTGGAAGTGCAACGGTCGGCCACGTCCCAAGCTCGGCGTCATAGGCATCACGACGGACCTTTGGATCGGCATCGGATGACAAGACCCGAACCATTGCCATCGGCTTTTTGTCATCCCCAAACGGGACAGACAGCTGACTGGTGATATCGCTATGCAGCCGTCCCCATGCGGCGGTACCAGACAATGACAGCTGGGCAGCGAGTTCTTCCTCTGCACTGGACATCTGATGCTGTGCGCCCACTTTGGCTTGTTCAAGAGGATACGCATAGAGACTCGCAAGGGATGACTTAGCCTTAAGGGCATCCGTGTCGATTGACCCAAGCCAGGCCACCCAGCGAACATCCAATGTCTGTAGGGCGACAGACTGCCCGCGCAGTTCGCTGGCGATTCCCTGCGCTAGCTCATTTGTTGTATCTGTCGAAATGAAGCCATAGACATATGCTGTTACAAGGTTGTTGACAAGCCCGAGTTCATCAAATGCCGCTGCGATTTCTTCGTAAACCAGCACGACATCATCTGTGACGACGGTGTCTGATGTGGCTCCGATTTGGTAACGGTCAAAGCGTTCAGTGAGGCCTGCAATTTTGCTTAGGACATCCTGATAGGCAGCTTTGAATTCATCTGAGGAGAGGCTTGGATAGTACGGTGTGAGATCCCAGTGCGGGAGTTGATTTTCATTCGACATAATGTGTTCTCCAGAAGATTGTTATTAGACAACAGGGTTGGTTAGGGTACCGATGCCAGTTATTGTGACTGCGACACTGTCCCCTGCGACGAGAGGACCAACGCCGCTTGGCGTTCCTGTCGCGATGCAGTCTCCCGGAAGGAGCTCGGTGACGGTGCTCAAAAAGTGTACCAATGCGGCGACATCGTGGATCATCTGATCCGTGGAACCCTGCTGCCGTGCTTCGCCATTAACGGTGACATTGATGGTTAGCGGAAACTGACCATCCAAACTGGATGCTGTGGCAACGACAGGACCTATGGGCCCAAAGGTATCCCGACACTTTGCAAGGAACCACGGGTAGCCCTTTGCTTGTAAGGCTTTGGATTTAGCCCTTGCTGTGACATCGTTGATGATGGAATATCCCGCCACGTGTGCTAGCGCATTATCGACCGAGATATCCCGGCCACCCTTACCTATGACAACCAATAGCTCACCCTCATGGTCTACTTGTCCGATATCTGCAGGTAGCACAATCGGCATCCCCGGAGCAACGATACTCGTGTTTGCCTTTTGGAAGACAACTGGTTCATCAGGGACAGCGTTGCCGAGTTCCTTCGCATGATCTGCATAATTGCGACCAATCGCAAGGATTCGCTCTGGTGATGGCAGCGGACATCCAAGTGGCGTTGATTCCGGGAGACAGTAATCCTCGCGGAGCGGTAGCCAAGGGAGACGTGCGTGCAAGTCATCATCACAGATAGCATCGAATACTGTCTTCGGAGCTAGCGAACCTAAGGCTGCCGTCAGGTCACAATAGCGACCATCCGCCAGCTGCCACAAAACGTTCCCGGACTCTGCCGAACGTGCAAAACGCATCAGAGCGTACCTTCGCGTAGGCGGCCAACGCGACCGAGGAAGCGTTCGAGTGCGCGAGCGAGGTCATCATAGTTCGCTTCAGCAAGAACTTCATTTGCCCCGAAAATAAACGTCGGGACATTTCGAACGCCTGCTCCGTATGCGCCATCATCAAATGGAAGGATCTGGTCGGCATGCACTTCATGCTCCACCGAAGTCGCCAATGCATTTGCATCAAGCCCAACGCCTGTTGCGATGTCGCGGAGAACATCTATGGATTCAATGTCGGCGTATTGCTCCCAGTAGGCTTTATAGATAGCAGTGTTTAGTTTATTGAATGTTTCATGCCCGAATTGCTTTGCAAACTCAAGGGCAAGAAGTGCACGGTGTGAACGAACGAAGCCTGGCCGGACATCGGACATCGCGACGCCCTCCGCTGCTGCAAAGTCATCGAAGCGGTTAGGCTTGGATGGATCGCGTACGATTGCGGGCCGGGGCCCCGGGTTCGATGGAGGTCCATCAAGATCTGGTGGGAAGAGCTCCGCCCCAATCCACGTGATTTCGATGCCGAACTGTTCCTCAAGGCGTGCTGCCTGAAAGAGGCCAACATAGCACCATGGGCAAACGATGTCATGATAGAGGACGACATTGTCACGGCGCATCTGCGGCCGGAGGTCAAAAACGGTAGCCATACTGCTAGTCTACCTGCATGAAATGCATCTGTCTTTTAGCCCTGCGTACAAGTTATCCCGGCGTTTGTAGTGCGGGATATCCTGTGATAACTTAGGGGCTCTGGACGGTTGGCTCAGTGGTAGAGCATCGCCTTCACACGGCGGGGGTCACAGGTTCGAATCCTGTACCGTCCATCTTCTCACTCATGTTTCCTCCTAGATACGTTAGCAGCTTCGACCGATTCCGGAAGCACAATTCGCGAGGACACTGAAGCTACACAGCAGGTTGAGAAATCATTAGTCGTTGTCTATATGGCAACCGTTCGCTTACAACCGTCTTCTGCGTCGAATGACACCTACGATTATTAGGTGAGTTATGTAAAACACTAGGAATTCTGTCTATTTCCAGTGAACAATGACGATATGCGATTTCGTACCGTAACCGTCTGTTTTTCGTTGTTTGGCACTGTCCTGATCGCTGCGAATGCATCCACCCGAGATGCCAGCAACGATGCAGATGCGCGCAGAATTCTGGAGCAGCGTTGTGTACGATGCCATACGGAAAAGGCACCATCGGGGAGCCTTGATCTCGCAACGTTGGCTGGACGAAAACGTGGTGGCAAGTCCGGACAGGCAATTGTCCCAGGCAAGCTCGCGGAAAGTAAGCTTTTTACAAGACTTCAAGCATCGGGTTCAGAACCATCAATGCCCCTCGGTGACAAGCCGTTGTCATCCGTTGAACAAAAAGTCATCCAAAAGTGGATTGAATCCGGAGCTAAACTGGGCGGAACGCTAAAGGCAAAGACGCACTGGGCATGGATCGCCCCTCAACGTCCAAAGGTGTCGTCATCAATGTCGTCGCAGACACCACATATGCGTAACCCAATCGACTCTTTTGTCCAAGCGAGAGTGCTTACAGCTGGTCTTCCAATCAGCCCGCTGGCAGACAAACGGACGCAAATCCGTAGGGTCACCCTTGATCTGATTGGCCTCCCACCAACGCAGGCAGAGGTTGATGCGTTTGTCAACGACAAATCACCCAATGCATACGAGAAGGTGGTTGACCGCCTACTTGCGAGTCCGCATTACGGAGAGCGTATGGCACTTCCGTGGTTGGATGCAGCCCGCTACGCCGATTCGAATGGTTTTCAGCAAGACGGCGATACATTCCAGTACGTTTGGCGTGACTGGGTAGTAAATGCACTAAACGCCAACATGCCTTTTGACCAGTTTGCAACCGAGCAGCTGGCAGGTGATTTGTTGCCAAATGCCACAGATGCCCAGCGGGTTGCCACCGGCTTTAACCGAAACCACCTGCTTAACGGCGAGGGCGGTGCCATTCCTGAAGAACAGCGAAATGTCAACCTCTTCGACCGGGTAAACACGACCGCAACAACCTTTTTAGGTATCTCTCTTGCATGCGCCCAGTGCCATGACCACAAGTACGATCCTTTTACACAAAAAGACTACTACAGCTTTATGGCGTTGTTCAACAACGTGCCGGAGACGGGCGTTCCCCCGGGAGGTGGGCAGTATCGGATTGCGGAACCAACGGTCACTTATGGAACCGCAGTGGAGATGGAAAAAATCAGCCATCTGGAAGCCCAGCGGAAGTCGCTGCAAACCAAGCTGAATACATCTGTGTACCAGGCCATTCGCACCGAAGCGCCGTCCCTTGTAGCAGCGTTACGCAACCCGCTTACATCTGTCAGTTTGTCGCCATGGCAGAAAAGTCCCGTAACGATTGGTACATCTTTTCAAGATGCCTTCGAACGCCCATATCCAACAGGTTTGGAATTTCTGCCGTTAAATGTCGATGTTGATGGCAAGCAATCCGTAGACCTCCCTGACATCTCTAACAAAAACAACGCCAGCATCTACCTCAGCCGAACCATTTCCAACGCACGGGCGACAGCAGTGGAGTTTCGATTTGGTTCGGATGACGGTATCCGAGTATGGCTTGATGGTGAACTAAAAGTCAGTAATGCTGTCCAGCGTGGAGCCCTGCTGGGACAAGAGGCATTCGTTTCAATCCTTCCTCCAGGTGACCATCGGCTTGTTGTACAAATCGTCAACGGCGCCGGCCCCGGTGGGTTCGCATTTGAGCTCCGCAAACCCATCATCGCCCCGAATCACGTAGCGATTCTCGACCAGGCGGCTGCCGGACGTGATCTGTCAGATTCCGATATACAGGCAATGCAAGCGGCCGTGTTACCGATGCTCCAAGCGATTGATTTTGCAAACCTGCGTAATCAGGTAAGTGCCATCGATAAGGAAGTTGCAGCACTGCGGGCGGCGTTGCCCAAGGTCATGGTGATGTCCGATGCGCAGCCGCGCGAGACCCGAATCCTTGAGCGCGGCGAATACCTCCAGCCCAGAGACCCAGTCACCGCTGCCGTGCCGGCTGTATTTGGTTCTGCTCCAATCAAGAGCCGCCTCGATTTCGCCAAGTGGCTGGTCCGCACCGATAACCCGCTTACCGCACGCGTGCAAATCAATCGCTACTGGCAGCTCTTTTTTGGCACCGGCTTAAGCAAGACCAGTGAAAACTTTGGGACGCTTGGTGAAGTGCCGAGTCACCCAGAGCTCCTCGACTGGCTGGCAACGGAATTTTCATGGGACTGGGATGTCAAACGCATTCACAAACTGATTGTGATGAGCCATACTTACAGGCAAAAGTCGGATGTCTTGCCCGTCCACCTGAAGAAGGACCCTGCAAATCGGCTTTATGCCCGTCAAAATCGTCTTCGCGTATCCAGCCTCCTGTTACGTGATGTAGCCTTGGCTACAAGCGGACTGATTAATCGGACCATCGGAGGCAAGCCGGTTTATCCGTATCAGCCAGCTGGCATTTGGGATGGTCTCGCGATAACGAACGAGAGGGATTTTACCTACCCTCAAAGTAAAGGGGCCGACCTCTACCGCCGAAGTCTATATACGTTTTGGCGACGAACCGCGGCTCCAGGCAATATGTTTGATGCAGCAAGTCGTCAACAATGCACCGTAAACGCCAGCAGGACAAGCACTCCGTTGCATGCGCTTACGATGATGAATGACATCACGTGGATTGAGGCAGCCCGCGTCCTTGCGACGAATGCACTTGACTGGAACGGTTCTGTTACCTCATCCACTGATGACATCGGACTGACTATTCTCGGCCGTCCACTGACACTAACTGAGCGCAAAGCGATGCAAAAGCTTGTAAAGACATCCATGAAATACTACGAAGCACATTTGAAAGACGTCGACGCAATCTTGTCAATCGGTAGTTCGTCATCACCTAAACACAGCCGGACACAAATCGCAGCGTTAACCCAGGTTTCTCTTGCGATTTTGAATTTCGATGAGGCCATCACCCGTGAATAACAACCCTCAACCGGAGAACCCAATTCTCCCAACACTTTCACCACTGGATTCAGGCTTCAGCGGACTAACGCGGCGAACGCTTTTGACCGGAACTCTCGGTGCCGCAGGCACACTTGCTCTGTCCTGTTTGCTCACCGATGATGCATCCGGGCAGACGAAAAAGCCAGTGACCACCCTTCCGGTCAAAGCAAAACGTCTGATTATCCTGTGGCAGGGTGGTGCACCAAGTCATGTCGATTTGTTTGATCACAAGCCACATCTCCAGAAAATGCGTGGTGATGAGCTCCCGGCATCCGTTCGGTCAAAAGTCCGCCTCTCGACAATGACCGCCGGTGCAAATCGTCACCCAATTCTTCCCGCTCTCAAACCGTTTGTCCCTTATGGCAAAAGTGGGA
>JBJTQN010000189.1:0-6376 GCA_046075665.1 Armatimonadota bacterium
CGTCCATCTGACAGCATAACTGCAATCCGTAAATCTGTTGGCGCGACGATACGATCCACAACATCACGGGTAACCGGATCTGTAGTCGCAAACAAAGTGAGCGTAGCGCCATGTATTTCGCCCGCGACAATCGATGCCGTCCAATGGGCCAGTGTTGCTGCGACATCCGTTTGTGTCTCGTATGTCGCCATGTCGATTAAGTCCTGAACTTGACTGATGATCGCCGTCATCGAGCTGTTCCATGGGTCATGTTGATCTGCCATAGCAGTAAAATACCCGCCGCACAAGGTCAGTACCATGCGGCGGGTTTCGATTGTCAGAGAATTGACTAAGCGTCGCCGTAGCCGTAGGTTCGGGTATGACAAACTTCAAGCCAACGTGCCAGGACTTCAACCGATGCGTTGATGTCATCGACATCGGCCATCTCGTTTACGGTATGTACGTAACGAGTAGGAACCGACAGCGTAAACGATGGAATACCACCGCGGACCCGTTGCATCCCACCGGCATCCGTGCCACCGCGGGCAAGAATTTCGAGCTGATACTTGATGTTATGTTGCTCTGCGACATCGCGGAAATGGCGAACCAGTTTCGGATGGCAGACCAGACTCGAGTCCATGATTTTTATGGCCGTACCACCACCGAGCTGCGTGATTTGAGAGTCTGCGGTACCGCCAGGAATGTCTCCGGCAATCGTGATGTCAAGTGCAATGGCGATATCAGGATTAATGGCATAAGCCGCTGGTGTCGCTCCACGCAGACCGATTTCTTCCTGAACGGTCGCAACCGCGTAAACATCGCAGTCATGTTTTCCAAGGTGCCGAAGGGCCTCGAGCATCACATAAACAAGGAGACGGTCATCAAGACTCTTTGAAATGACTCGCTTGCCAATACGATCGCAAGTACGGTCCATTGTAATCGGATCACCAAGCTCAACCTTTGAACGGACTTCGTCAGCGGACATCCCGAGGTCGACAAACAAGTCATCAAGAGAAACTGGCTTACCACGCTCGGCATCCGTGAGGAGGTGAGCTGGACGCGTTCCTGGTTGTAGAACTCCGCGCAGGGTCTCACCCGCAAATCCGTGTACGAGGACACGTTGCGCGACTAAAACACGGGCATCAAAGCCGCCCAGCGGCTGCAATCGAATAAATCCTTTGTCATCGATGTGCTTAACGATAAAGCCAATCTCATCCATATGGGCAGCAATCAGAACTTTTGGGCCGTGGCCGCTACCTTTTTTGTGTCCGATGACGTTTCCCATGGCATCAACATGAATGGAATCGACCAAGGAAGCCATCGCGTTCTTGATAACACCACGGACGACTTCCTCTCGGCTGGGAATCCCGGGCGCTTCACAGATTGACTTGAGGAGTTCAAAGTTCATTGTTTAGTCCTTTCTCAACAAAGCAGTTACGAAAAAAGGGCGCTTCACGAGGAAACGCCCTGTTGGTTAGTTGTTTGGGCTACGAAGCATCTTTGAGCGGACGGATCCAGATGTTTCGGAAACGGGTTGCGTTGCTATGATCCTGCAAGCGGATTGGGCCCGGTCCATGGGGAACATAAGCTGGTGCTGATTTGTGGTTGGTGTTGCCGAGAATCTCATGATGATTCTGCACAAGGACACCGTTGTGGACAACTGTTACATAGCCTGCCTTGGTCAGCTTACCTGTCGCATCGAAGCGAGGGGATGTGTAAAAGATGTCATATGTCTGCCACTCGGTTGGTTTGCGTGCAGCGTTCACCATCGGCGGCTTCTGGCCGTAGATAGCACCTGCTTGGCCATCTGCGTACGTTGGGTTTTCAAAGCTATCGAGAACCTGAACTTCGTACTTTCCAGAGAGGAAGATACCGGAGTTGCCGCGCCCTTGGGACTTCTCGCGCCCTGGTGTTGGAGTAGCCCACTCAGCGTGGAGCTGGAAGTCTTCGAACTTTTCGATCGTTTCGGTATCACCGACGCCGACAACCTTCTCGCCTTCTTCACGGCACATCATCGCGCCGCCAACGGCCTTCCACTTCTGGTTAGTCCACTTCGAGAGGTCTTTGCCATCGAAGAGGATGACCGCATCCGATGGTGCAGCAACAGGGGCGCCACCAGGTGCTGGTGTTACGACTGGAGGCACAGGGCGGTTCGCATCGTGGACACGCCACTTTGAACCAGGAAAGATGAATGGGGTGTCGGTGTAGCCTTCTTTTTGTTGGACGACGTTCCATCCCAGCGACGATGCAGAAGCTATCACACCCACGGTGATAGCGAGGAGAGCGGTGCGTTTCATGCCAAAGTGTAATGCTGACCTCATTACTTTTCAAGCACTAATCCCGCAAATTCTACAGGGAAATGTAACGGGCCTATTGCCAGCACGATGTCTTGACGGTGTCGGTGCGCTTCAAGCGTAATCTGGATGGCTGTTCGTCGGGTGGAATTACTCGAATCGAAGCGCATCAATGGGGTCGAGTTTACTTGCCCTGATTGCAGGATAGATTCCGAAGAACATCCCAACGCCCAGTGCGAACGAAAAACCTGTCAAACTTGCCCACAACGGAACATACGTAGGGAGGTTATCTTTGGCAATCATCCCGATGAGGTTCGAAACGCTGTATCCAAATCCCACGCCAAGGAGACCACCTACACCGCTTACTGTCATCGCCTCGATCACAAACTGTACGAGAATATTGGCTCTCTTCGCACCGACGGCTTTGCGGATGCCGATTTCCCGAGTCCGCTCCGTCACGGACACGAGCATGATGTTCATAATGCCGATACCACCAACGAGGAGGCTCAGACCTCCGACACCGCCCATGACGATTTGAAAGAGCATCAGGACCTGATCCAGCTGTTTGATAATGCCTTCCTGCGTATCAACAATAAAGTCTTTGGCATTTTGAGGGTGACGGGCTTTGAGGACCGCGAAAATCTGGTTTGCGGCTTCCTCGCTCTGTCCCGGAAGCGATCTGGCGTTGACAGCTGCAACTATTCGTGTGTTTGAGAGACGCTTGCGCTGCGACTCGTATGGCAGGAAGACCTGATCGTCCGGGCTGGACCCAAAGTTTGCATTTCCTTTGCGGGCAAGGACACCTACGACAGTAACGGGTACCTTGGCTTGTCCGGTTGCTACGACGACCGTCTGACCAATCGGCTCCTCACCGGGAGCAAAGAGCTCCAGAGCGACTTTATGCCCAAGAACGGCAACTTTTGCCCAGGTGTAGTTGTCATCTGCCGATATGAAACGCCCTTTCGCCAGCTCTACAACTGAGACATCAAGGTAGTTTGCCGTTGCCCCGACGCTTTGGGCAGAGTAGGTTTTCGGACCACGCAGGACCTTTGCCGGCTCTTCCAAGCGGGGGACGATGGCATCGATTTGTGTGACCTGACGTCGAATGGCTTCCACATCGTCGAGGTTCATGCCATCCAGTTTTGCCGCATTTCCTCCTTCACGCTTAGGTGCATAGACCGCAAAAACAATGTCTGCGCCATTTCCGCGGAAGTTGGCAATGGCTTTCTGGCGAGCACCTTGGATGATAGCGATCATGATGATGACGGCTCCCACACCGATAATCACACCAAGCATCGTTAGGATAGACCTAAGCTTATTCGCTATCAACGCACTTAGTGCGACACGCATGGACTCGAGGACGTTCATCAGCCTTACAATACCAACTTCATGTGAGCAAAGTTCAAAATCCTGAATAATTCGATGCGCTCGTGTCGGTTACAATAGGTACATGAGCAACAAGCAGTACGCAGCGCCCCCAGCGCTGAGCATCGATTTAGCGAAGACCTACACTGCGACGATCGAAACCGTCGCGGGCACAATGGAACTCGAGCTGTATGCAGCCGAGGCGCCGATGACCGTAAACAACTTCGTTTTCCTCGCGCGTGAAGGATTCTATGACAATGTCATCTTCCACCGTGTTATCAAGGGCTTCATGATTCAGGGTGGCGACCCGACGGGGACAGGCCGTGGTGGACCAGGCTACCGCTTCAGTGATGAACCTGTATCCCGCAAATACACCCGTGGCACGCTCGCGATGGCAAACGCTGGTCCAAACACCAATGGCTCACAGTTCTTCATCATGCACAGCGATTACGGTCTGCCACCCGCGTACACGATTTTTGGCAAATTGACTTCCGGGTTTGAAGTCCTCGATGCGATTGCCACGACCCAGACTGGTGCGCAGGATCGTCCATCGACAAATCAAACCATCAAGTCCATTACGATCACCGAGGCCTAAGCGATAACGGCTGGCGAAAAGTACTCCCCTTTAGAGACAACCTAAGAGGGGAGTTTTTTTATGCTTAAGTTGCTGCCTTCTCGTACTCAATCAAAGCAGAGCATCGCCTAAGTGGGTTTGTGAATAAGAAAAGCCCCCTATGGAGTCATCCACAAGGGGCTATTTCGTATCTGCTAGGATGTCAGACTTGCTGCCAGGTTCGGGTTTCCGAGCTGCGGACCACAGCATCCAACACTTTCTGGCAAGCCAAACCATCTTCGAAGTTCGGATGGAATTCTTTGCCTTCCGTAAATGCCACCAGCATGTCCCGGATAAGGTTGATGAACGTGTGCTCATATCCAATGATATGACCTGCCGGCCAGTAGTTACCGGTGTATGGATGAGAGCCATCCGTGGTCTGAATCACACGGAAACCCTTACGGTCATCCGGATCCTCGTGGTTGTAATACTCGAGCTCGTTCATCCGCTCCATGTTGAACACAATTGAGCCTTTGGAGCCATTAATCTCGAACTTGTTGTGGTTTTTACGTCCTGCAGCCATACGTGTTGCTTCAAACGTGCCAACGGCACCACTGGCAAAACGGGCCAAAAAGATTGAACTGTCATCCACAGTCACTTCGCCCATCTGATCACTTGCTTTACCACCTAGGCGGTCGTCGATCTCCGCAAGGATTGGACGTTGCTTGACAAACGTATCCATCATTCCGGATACATCCGTGATCTCGCCCATAAGGTAGCGTGCCATGTCAATCGAGTGAGCAATAAGGTCGCCATGTGCTCCGCTGCCCGCAATATCTCCCTGGAGGCGCCAGACGATTGGGAAGTTTGGATCGACAATCCAGTCCTGAAGATAAACACTGCGCCAGTGATAGATGCGGCCAAGATCGCCATTCTCGATCATCTTTTTCGCCAATGCAACCGCTGGTACGCCTCGGTAGTTGAAACATACCGCGTTCGGAACGTTGTTCTCTGCCACTGCAGCTTGCATCGCTCCCGCCTTGGCGACCGTACTCGCCAATGGCTTCTCACAGAAAACCATCTTGCCAGCTTTAGAAGCTTCAATCGCGATTTCGACATGCGTATCGCCCGGAGTGACGATGTCGATCAGGTCAACATCATCGCGGGCAATGACCTTGCGCCAATCTGTCTCATACTCGGCAAAGCCAAACTTTTCTGCTGCGGCCTTAACTTTGTCCTCAGTTCGCCCGCAAAGAACCTGCAATACAGGTTCGATTCCGATTTCCGGAAAGAACTTGGTCAGCTGGCGATAGGCATTGGAATGCGCCTTCCCCATAAACTGATATCCAATCAATGCAATACGAATCTGCTTGGTAGCTGACATCAACTAACCCTCCATGTTGTACGGGAAATCCAACCGAAATCCGTTCTACCAGCCGGTCATCTTCTCCTGCTGGTTGAACATGTGGGAAAACCGCATCGATGCAGAATTCCCCAGACCGTGACAATATCCAGTGTACCGCTGGAGGTGTGTCATCAACGCATCGCTGAACTTTGTGCATGCAAACCATCTCGCGGGCAGTTGATCAATGTTTTATGGAACCGCGAGCGGATGCAAAACCGTATTTCGGCGTAGACTGGAGCTACGATGACGAACCTGCCACCCGACTATGATGAGCGTGTTTACGCGGGAATCCTTGGAAAACTGATTGGTGTGTACCTTGGACGGCCCTTCGAGGGCTGGGGACGGCGCCAAATCGAAGAGACCATTGGTGAGGTCAATTATTATGTTCATCAGAAGTTCGGAGCTCCGCTCATCGTCACAGATGATGACATCAGCGGTACTTTTATCTTTCCACGTGCCTTCGATGACAATAATTGCCCTTATGATGTCACTCCCAAAATGGTTGCGGATGTTTGGCTCAATCACCTTATTGAGAACAAAACAGTCCTTTGGTGGGGTGGTTTAGGGGTCAGCACCGAACACACTGCGTTTCTACGGCTAAAAGCTGGCATTCAGCCTCCTGATTCTGGCAGTATCGAACGTAATTCTCAGGTCGTTGCCGAGCAAATAGGAGCCCAGATTTTCAGTGATGCCTGGGCGATGATTGCACCCGGTGATCCGGAAAAAGCGGCCCACTTTGCCGGTGTGGCTGCAAGTGTTAGTCATGATGGCGACGCAGTT
>JBJTQN010000190.1:0-3237 GCA_046075665.1 Armatimonadota bacterium
CAACAGGTTCTCAAGGTGAGCCGTTAGCAGGATTGTCAAAAATGGCAAACGGTGATCATCGCTACGTAACAGTGAGGAAGGGCGACACTATCGTCCTGAGTGCAACCCCCATTCCGGGAAATGAAACTGCGGTTTGGACGATTGTCAACAAGCTGGTCGCGCTCGGAGCAGAGGTGATCTACGAAGGTATGATGCCAGTTCACGTAAGTGGGCATGGTTATGCCGAAGAATTAAGACTTGTGTTGAACCTCGTCAACCCTCAGTATGTGATTCCAGTTCACGGTGAGAAGCGAATGCTCGCACTTTATGGTCGGAATGCCGTGGACATGGGGTGGTTACGGGATGATGTCTTTGAACTCTCCGTTGGGGATGTCCTTGAACTGAATCAAGTTCAAGGACGGATTGTTGACAGAGTTGCCTGTGGCGCTGTTATGCTTGGGCAACGCGGAATGTATCCAGTTCATGAAGTAGTTGTCAAGGACCGCCAGTTCCTCGCGGAGGGTGGATTCGTTGTTCTATCTATGGTCGTCGAGCGTGAAACAGCTGAGCTAATAGGTGGTCCAGAAGTTGTGTCCCGTGGTGTCGCCTTCATGGAAGACGAAACAGACTTAATTCTTGAGATCATCGATACCGTCGCTGGAATCTTTCGTGAATCTGATCCTGACGACGTCCGAATGGCGGAAAACAGCGGTGACACAGGACAGAGCAGCCTTCCCGGTGCGATTCGTCATCAGACGCGAAAACTTATTGAGAAACGTACAGGTGTCCGTACTAATGTTCTCGCCACAATCATTTATGTGTAAGAACGATGTGTTACCTTGGCTTGTTAGTCCCGGTGATGAGCTAGCCAATCGGATTGATACGCTTCTGGAGGACGTGCTGATCCCGGAGAGTCAGTTGGATTCGGATGCGCCATTACCAGATTCCCACTTACGAAACCTCATTGATACCGGCCTAGTTTCAATCGTTACCGCTCCTGAGGCTCATTGGAATGTCAAATCACGGTTCGCTATTGCCGAACAAGTTGCTTATGGATGTCTGGATACCTGGTTTGTCATCACACAGCACTGGGGAGCCTCAAGCATCATTCAACGAGCGGGGCAATCCCCTAGTGCATTCTGGGATTACGAGAGTCTTCTAGGAGTCGGATTTGGACATTTGCGCCGCAGTAAACCATGCCTTCTTGCAATACGTGGGAGCACGAACTTTCATGTTAACGGTCTGGCGCCATGGGTAACTGGCTCAGGCTGGCTTTCATGGGTTGTCTACGGCGCGACGCTACCAGGTGGAGATCACATTTACTTTTGCCAGCAGCATTGTGAAGCCGATGGATATGCTATCAGCAAACCCCAAGTCCTGGCGGCCGTAAAGCGTACAGATACGCGTGAGGTTCTCTTGAACCTGTCGGTTCCTCCCGAGCAGGTTTTGTATGTACGGCCGAGAGAAGAATTATCCAGTCAGGATGACACCACATTGGTTACATCCATGGCGCCAGTACTGGGACTTTCTGCACGGTGCTTGGTGGATTGGAGTCGTGAAGTAAAGGCCGACAACCGGGCGACTTTCGAGTACGTTTTAGGTGTATACGAACAGGTGCGCCGTGAAGTATATGACGTTCTCTACAATGTAGGAGCCGTTTCGGTACCGGAACGGCTCCAAGTTCGTGAAAAGTTACATCTGTTATTGGAATCGATTATCCACATCTGGTCGCTGTCGTCAGGCGGACAGTCAAATACCGGTGGAATGACTGTCATTCGTCGACGCCAAGAGGCTGCATTTTTCAGAGTGTTTCAACAGACCAAATCTCTGCGAGATGCAGCCATAGCATCTGCGCTGAGTCACCTCAACGTTTAGTTTTGGGATTCAGCTTCGCTCACCCGCCATACTGACCCAGAGAAGTCATCGGTTACATAGAGTGCGCCATCATTCCCGAGCGTAATACCAACGGGTCGTCCCCAAACTCCCTTATTGTTAACGACGAAGCCGGTCATGAAGTCCTCGTAGGTTCCATTAGCTTTCCCCCGCGTGATAGGAACTCGAATCACCTTGTATCCCGTACGGATGGATCTGTTCCAAGAGCCGTGCAGGGCAACAAAGAAAGCATCACGATACCTTGATGGAAGTCCATCGTTGACATAGCACAAATCAAGTGCAGCCGAGTGACTCTGGAGCAGTACATCAGGAACGATAACTGTCTTCGCTAGCTCAGTTTTCTTGCCTGCATGGCGTGGATCCTGATTGGCCCCAATGTAATAGTACGGCCAGCCATAAAAGCCTCCTCGGTCAATGTGTGTTACATAGTCAGGTACAAGATGGTCACCGAGACCATCACGTTCATTGACAGCCGTCCAGACTTCATCAGTTTTTGGATGCATCGCCAGCCCGACGGGATTTCGGATTCCTGATGCGTAGATACCCTTTTCCGATCCAGTGATGGCATCATATTCCAGAACGGCAGCACGTCGGGATTCGTTCTTATTAATGTCAGGATCATCAACGTTAGAAATTGAACCAACGGACACGTACAGGGTTTTGCTGTCTTTGGTCAGAGCGAGATCCCGCGTCCAATGGCCACCTCCACGGAGCTGTCCCCCACCTGGAATGTTGTTAATGAACATCGATGGACTCTCACTCGCAACCAAGTCGCCGTTTGTATATGGAATACGTACAACAGAGTCTGTATTTGCGATTAGAAGAAACTTTGGTTTCTTGCCATTAGGATAAAACTGTAATCCAAATGGGCGCGTTAGGCCGGAAACAAAGGTCGACTTTATATCAAGTACACCATCCTTGTCGCTGTCACGGAGAGCAATAACTTTCCCTGTGTAGCTCTCAGTTACAAACAAATCTCCATTTGGTGCAGTCACGATGACACGTGGTTGTGCAAGATTACTAGCAAACTGGGTTACCGCCATACCTGTTGGGACGATGGGCAGCGCTCCAGTAGGCCGTGCAACCCATGATGGTCCGTTATCCACGCTAGGCGTGTCATTAGGCTTGGGCAAATCAGCCGTTGTTATGTGACGAACAACTCCCGGTCGATCAGTTGTCCAATCCCCAAGGGCCAACTTGCCAACCAGAACATCTGGAAGCCCGGTCGCACCTGCCGTGTATGCTATGCCGCATGTAACTGTCATCAGTATCGATTTCTTCATAGCCAATACTCTACCTAAATAACTTCAATTACAGAAATGGTACTATTCCTACTGGATAACAATGACATTCACAGCTAAAGAA
>JBJTQN010000191.1:0-18345 GCA_046075665.1 Armatimonadota bacterium
TGCTGCTGGTGGAGCGGGCAATCCTGGCCGTACGCCACCGCTCAGACTCTCAAAGCGATGGCAAATCTCCTGCACCACTACAAGCAGACCTTTGTCAGCGCCACAGACTACCTAAAGCTCCTCCATATCTTTGCTATCTCACATCGCAAAGATGGCATCCCGTATCTCGCCGAGGCTCTAAATCCAGACAACGGCTCATTCCTCGGCCACGATGCCTACAATCACAGCGAGCACTACTTCCATAGCAGCTTCAATGATCTCATCGTTACCGGCTTGGTCGGCCTAAGTCCCCGGCACGATAACACCATTGAAATCTCGCCACTCGCTCCGTCAACTTGGGACTATTTTGCATTGGAAGATGTCCCATACCGCGGCCAAAGCATCACCATCGTCTGGGATCGGGATGGCACCCGCTACGGCAGAGGCCAAGGCCTCCAGCTTCGGGCAAATGGCAAACGGATCGCATCCCGCACAACGCTCGGAAAACTGACTGCCAAACTGCCACCAGCCATCGGGCGGTTAGACAAGTCACCAACCGTTCGGATGAACTATGCGGTCAACAATGATGGCGACTACTACCCACGACTGACGGCATCGTTTACCAACCCAAAGACGTCCCTTGAAGCCGTAAACGATGGCAACTACCGCTACACCATCCATCCGCCAAACCGCTGGACCACGGAAGGTTCACCCAATACAACCGACTGGCTGGAATTGGACTTTGGCACTAACCGTGTCATCGATAGCGTAAAACTTGCCTTTCTGGATGACGGCAAGGTCATCATCGCACCGCAGAAAGTGACACTGGAGGTTCTCGATGCCACCGGCTGGAAACAACTCGCAACCGCGAAACCCGTTGGGCATCGGTTTACAACCCTGACCTTTCCGCCACGCGGTGTAACGCGCCTGCGAGTCGTGATGACCCATACGCCAGGCAGCTTTAGCGGACTAACCGAGCTAGAAGCCTGGGGGACCGGGAAGCATCCCTATATGGCTCCTGCCCCGCGCACCGGAAACCTTGCCCTCAACCAAACTGGCCAGGGCTTTCCAAAGGCGAGTGCATCGTTTCATGATGTCTACGGTGGCACGCCTGAGAAGGCTATCGATGGCCGAGTCAACTACAAACCCACCCCTGTCAACCGCTGGACCAGCTACGGCTCGCCCAACAAGACCGACTGGTTTGAGGTCGACTTTGGCTCACCAAAGGAAGTCCGACGGGCGGAGCTGGCAATCTACGATGACAGAGGGGGTGTTCAGCCACCTGAGAGCTACACGCTGGAGTACCTCGATGGACAAGTCTGGAAGGAAGTTGCCGACTTGGTGACATCTCCAAAGGTCCCCGCTGGAAGTGCGGTGAACACAGCGACATTTCGCCCCGTGACCAGTCAAAAGCTCCGCATTGTCTTCACACATCAGGGCCAGTCCCGAAGTGGCCTCACTGAGCTCGAACTACGTAACGACTAAGGATTCCCCGATGCATTGTTTCCAATTGATTCCTGCTGTGGCACTCGCACTCATCGGACTGCAGGCTCCTAAAGCGGAGACACCAACCGCCCGCATCCAAATCGATGCCAGTGCTACTACAAAACCCGTCTCACAAAACCTCTACGGCATCTTTCTCGAGGAAATCAATCATGCCTTTGATGGTGGCCTCTACGGCGAGCTGGTGAAAAACCGGAGCTTTGAAGAGGGCGTGCCACCACCCGGGATGAAGATGATTCCAAAGCCTGATGGTACATTCCGAATGGAGCTCACCGCGTTGCCTGCAGGTGTGCCGAAGGAAAAATTGGACATGCCATGGCCGTGGAATGGCAACTCGGTCTGGGATCCCAAGCGCGCTCTCATCGGCTGGTCACTCCAGAAACCACAAGGCAGCAGCGCATCCATGGAGCTCACCGAAGCAGACCCGATAAATTCGGCATCCAGTCGATCGCTCAAGCTAGCCATTTACTCCCATGGAGTTGGGTTGGTAAACACGGGTTACCGGGGCATCGCGGCAAAATCCGGAGATAGCTACTCGCTGCGCTACTTCGTTCGCCCAGGCACCTTCCGTGGCATCATCCGCGCCGAGCTGATTTCCGAAAGTGGCAAGGTTCTCTTTTCTGGTGTGACTACTGCCCTGATACCCGGGACTGTCTGGCGGGAAATCAAAGGCACCATCAAGGCAACAACCACCGAACCCAAAGCACAGCTTCGCCTCACCTTTAATGGCACGGGCACACTTCAGCTCGACTGGGTCTCGCTCTTTCCCAATACGTGGAATGGCCAGGCCAACGGCCTCCGACCAGACCTCGCCCAGTATCTGGCCGGGCTGAAGCCAAGCTTTATCCGTTTCCCGGGTGGCTGCTACGTCGAGGGCCTCTCCTTCGAAATGGCGCCCGACTGGCGTAAGACAGTTGGTCTGCCGACGGAACGCCCGGGGATGAGGGGGTACTGGCAGTACCGCTCAACGGATGGCTTTGGTTTTCATGAATATCTACAGTTCTGCGAGACGCTCAAAGCGGATGCTCTCTATGTCGCATTTGCCGGGATGACAGTGCACCCCGAAAACAACTGGCCGTTGGACAAAATTGACCCTGTGGTGCAGCAGACACTGGATGCCATCGAGTACGCCATCGGGCCAACCACAAGCAAGTGGGGAGCTCTTCGCGCCAAGAATGGCCATCCAAAACCGTTTCCTCTCAAGTATGTCGAGATTGGCAACGAGCATCCACCTGCACTGTATGGCGACTATTACGCCAAGTTCCGCAAGGCGATCAAGGCCCAGTATCCGCAGCTGCAAGTCGTGATGTCGATGTTCTGGAGCGGCCTTAACCAGCCTGCAATCGACCGTGTTGGGGATGCCAATATCGATATTGTGGATGAGCATGCATATCGTGGCTCCGGGTGGGCGCGCAGCAATTTTGACTATTTCGACCGCTATCCGCGCAAGGGGTGGGGAATTTACATGGGTGAGTATGCCCACAATCAGCGTGCCGATTTCAGTGCGGCGCTGGATGACTCTCTTTTCCTGATGATGATGGAGCGTAACGGTGATCTGGTCAAGATGGCGAGCTACGCGCCGCTTTTGGCAAATGTGAACAAGCGCGACTGGGGAGTCAATCTGATTGAGTTTGACAGCTCACGGAGCTTTGCTCACGCATCCCATTATGTCCAGAAACTCTTTCGGGAGAACCACCCGGACCGTAGCCTGAAGACGAGTGTCACAACGATGCCACAAGCGGATCCAAAGGCCCCTCTGATGGCTGGAAAAGTCGGCCTATGAGCCTGGAATACATCCACAGAGTTCAAAGAGCTTCGCATCTATGATGGTTTAGGCAAGCTCATCCATAGTGATGATTTTGCCGATCTTTCGGCATTCGATAAGCCGCAGAGCGGAACTTGGACCGTCAAAAACGGAGTTCTTCGGCAGACGGACATGCGCATTGATCCTGCGATGCTTTTGCTAAAGCGTCCTCTGACGACTGGTAAGATCACCGTCAAGACCCGGCGTGTGGATGGCCGTGAGGGTTTTCTTCTCTTCTTCAACGCAGAAAACCGGGACCGCTTCCTCTTCGGCAACTACGGTGCAAATGGCAATGAATTCACTGCGATTCAAGAGCGTGGTGTTCCGGATGAATGTGCGTTTCGGGGTGGGCGCAGCACACCCGGTCCCATCGATATGGATCGCTGGTATGACCTGACGCTGGTCTTCACCGAGAGTAGAGCGGAGCTGTTTCTGGATGGAAAGCGTGTCTCCGATGCCCGCATGGAAAAGATGCCTAGCTTCTTTGCCACGGCGGGGCAGCAAGACAAAGCTGGCAATATCATCATCAAGGCGACGAACTACAGCCCAGAGCCTAGAGAGACTGAGCTGGCAATCGATGGTACCCAGCCCCAGAGCGGAACTGGTACGCACTTTGTCTACCAGGCGAGTGCATTGAGTGATGACAACTCATTGGAAAAACCGACCAAACTGGTTCCTCGTGAGACATCATTCCCAATCAGTGGCAATCGAATCAAGGTGACTTTGCCACTCTCGGTGAATGTGTTAAGAGTGCCAACAAAGGGAAAGTAATCCGGTTGCCGATGCCTATGTGTCGGTTCTCAAATAGCCATTCGTAGGGGCTGGCCTCTGCGCCAGACCCACCCTCATGAATCACTTACCTCTGCGTGCCGGCAGCTTTGAAACTAGCTCCGTCACAAGCGTCTGGTTTTCTACTGCCACATTCGCCGCACTATCGATGTCAGTTCGCATGTCGTGCAGCTCGATATCCGTAAATCCACCATTGCCATCATGGCGCGCCAGAAGCCGATGCGTCGCATTCCGCACTCCCACCGTATTACCCCAATAGCTCAACACCCCATCGTGATGTAGGGTCTGGCTACCATCAAGTACCTTTGCAAAGCTGCGGCCATCAAGCGGTGCGGAGACATTTTGAAACGCCGGCTGGCAAAGCTCGAGTAATGTTGGGTAGATGTCCGTCGAGCTGATCAATGCATCCGAACGCTTACCTGCGGTACGCATCTGTGGGATGCGCACCATCAGCATACTATTCGTCGCACGCTCATAGACGCTGTGCTTTCCCCAAATCTGCTGCTCGCCAAGGTGCCAGCCATGATCGCCCCAGAGCACTACAAGCGTGTATTTATCCTGACCAGATGCCTTGAGTGCTCCCAATACTTTGCCGATTTGGCGGTCTACATAGCGAATACTCGCAAGATACGCCCGGCGGGCATCCACGGTTGCAGAAGCCGACAACGGACGCGTATTCCCCCACGGCATTTGATACTTGTAAAACTCACCACTCGGATGCCAATAGGGGCCACTCGGCTTCGCACCGCTTACATCGCTAACACCACGCGTAGGCTTTATCGCTTCCCAGTCGGACTTTGTCCCCGTAAATGGGAGATGCGGTTTGTAAAACCCAATACCCAAAAACCACGGCTTGGATGCGGCTGTTAGGGTTTTAAGCTCTTCCATACCAGCCTTGGCGAGATGAGCATCTGGAAGTTCATCGTCTCTAGTCGCGGTGAAGTCAAGAATCGCATTATGGCCTTTGCCATCCTCGCGGTGCCGCCCACCCGGATAGCCGAAAAACAGTCCCCAGCCCCGCTGCCACTCTCCAAAAGGTGTCGAGAGGCGATCCCAAGCATTCGGGAGCTCCGCGTGGCCATCCCCTGAGCCATCATAGTCAAAGACACGTCCATCCGGTGTATGCGAAATCTTCCCGATACAAACTGTTTCGTAGCCGCTGCGCCGAAACAGCTCCGGCATGCTCTGTGCGCCACCAAGCAATGTCTGCTTAAGGGCTGATTTTCCCAAGTACATCGCTTCATTGCTCTGCGTAACCCCGGATGATGCTGGTGAACGCCCTGTCAGCAGGGCGTATCGGCTGGCACCACACGTCGCAACGGCAGCGTAGTGTCGCCGGAATGTGATGGCTGTCTTTGCAAACGCATCGATGTTCGGAGACTGAGCATCCTTTACACCTTAGCAGCCAAGCTCGGGTCGAAGGTCATCTACGGCGATGAACAGCACGTTGTAGCGATTCGCTTTGCTTATAGGTTTGGCCTGCACTTGATATGTGCTGCTGAGGGCACCAATCGGCAGCGCAGTGCCGATCACTGTAGCGAGAACGACACAAATTACACTGGGTTTCAATGCCATAGACAGCCGTTCGGAATTTTGATGTCAGATTCCTGCACGAGTGCCGACTCGGTTGGATTTTGGTTTACTAAACCATGGCACCTAGTATTCCGACTGCACGGTTGACACTGCGCCGCTTCACACACGCGGATGCGGATGATGTGACCCGGCTCGTCTCCGACTATGAAGTCGCAAAAACGACGCTTGCGGTGCCACATCCTTACCCAAAAGATGGTGCAGCAGGCTGGATTTCCGGACATCCCGCCGAAGAGGAACGTAACCACACAACCTTTGCCATCACACTCACTGCGTCAGGTGAGCTCGTGGGCGCGATTACACTGATCGAGAAACGTATCCACTTACGCGCCGAGATTGGCTACTGGATTGGCTATCAACATTGGGAGAATGGGTATGCAACCGAAGCCACAAAAGCAATCATTCAATGGGGCTTTGCTGAACGCGGTTTGAATCGCATTTTTGCACATCACTTTGCAGAAAACCCAGCGAGTGGCCGCGTGATGCAAAAGGCCGGGATGACGTATGAAGGCACGATTCGCGACTGTGTACAAAAGGATGGTCGCTTTATCGACACCCCGATGTACAGCATCCTCCGGAGGGAATGGGAGACCGTCGCCGACTGAACGGACCGCGGTACACTCGAAGCACCGCCTGATTCATGCTCCGGACAATGATGTCACAGAGGAAGACTAGTCGTGCAGAAAACGTATCCACTCATCGTCACGATTCTCCCGGCGCTGTTACTGACAGCCGCGGCCGCCGCGCGGCAGGGCGCTTCTGCACGCGTTGATGTCGCTGGCTTCGAGAAGAAAATCAGGCCAGTCCTAATCCGCGAATGCATTCCGTGTCACGGAGCATCCCAGCAAAAAGGCGGCCTCCGCCTCGATACCGAGCCACAAACATCTGACATCAAGCGTATCAAAGCGGTTCTCACACCGGGAAATGCTATCCAAATGCCACCATCCGGTGCGCTCAGCACAAATGTAAGAGCCGAATTCATGGGCTGGCTGGACAGCGGTGCATCATGGCCGAAAGCAGCTCCGACAACATCCGGGACATCGGATCCGAAGAAACACTGGGCCTTCCTGCCTCCGAAGCGCCCATCCATACCAAATATCGATAAAAGTCCAACGGTCAATCCCATCGATGTCTTTGTCAACAAACGTCTCGCAGCGGACAAGCTGGTGGCATCCGCTAAAGCGGACCGCAGAACCCTCATCCGCCGCGCAACCTACGACCTCACCGGCCTCCCACCAACGCCTCAGGAAGTGGTTGCCTTCCTCGCCGACAAACGCCCTGGTGCCTGGGAACGTGTCATCGACCGCCTGCTCGCAAGCCCACACTACGGAGAAAAATGGGGACGCCTCTGGCTGGACATCGTGCACTACGCGGATACCGCCGGTGAAAATTCTGACCACCCGCTCCCGCACATGTGGAAGTACCGAAACTGGGTCATTAATGCCTTCAACACAAACCTTCCGTACAACACGTTTCTTGAACACCAGCTTGCAGGAGACTTGTTAGCGGAAACCCTATCTGGGGACAAGGCACGCAACGCCCGCATCGCAACAGGCTTTCTCGCAGGCACGCGGCGCTTCGGACATGACATCGATGCAGATATGCACCTCACATACGAAGATGTCATCGACACCACAAGCAAGGCGACTCTTGGATTAAGTCTCGCGTGTGCCCGCTGCCATGACCACAAGTTTGACCCCATCCCGCAACGCGACTATTACGCCCTCTACGGCATTTTTCAAAGTACGCGCTTCTCATATCCAGGTTGCGAACCGTTCCAACAACCGAAGTTCCTCGTTCCGCTGACATCCACCGCCGAGCAAACCGCGAGGGAATCAGAGCTGCAACAGCTGGAGCATCAGGTCAACAACCAACCCATTCATACACTCCCGAAAGAGACAACGCTAGTCGGGTCTGGCCGCGTTCCGGATGCTGGTGCGGTCGAAATGAAAGCACCAAATGGTGGCGAACTTCAGGTTGATCTTGCAGCTGGGGATGTGCTCCTCTTTGAGGTGGATCCAAATGGCAGCCATGGCGCTGACACAACGCGATTGGAAATGACCATTCGTGGCACCGACAGCCGGAATGCTGTCGTCAGAAATGCAACGGAACTTCTTGATGTTCTGCCTGGCGACATGCCGTGGACAGCAGACTGGATGTTTGTTGACCTCACGGGCGGTGTACGCGCGCTCAGTGAACGGCTCACATCCATTAGTAGCAAAGCGGCTCTCCGAGGTTGGCGCTCCGGCGAAACGCCAAGCGTGTTTGGAAACGTTTCCCAGAATCCTGTGGATGTATGGACAACCCTCCCCGGCAGAAGCCTCTATGTCCATCCGGGCCCGAGGGGCTCTGTCGGTCTCGCTTGGACTTCACCAACGAGTGGGCGGTATTCCGTTTCCGGGCGCGTATCCGATGCCCATCCAGGCGGGGATGGTGTGACTTGGAAACTGCACAAAATACCCGGCGGCAAGCAGCTGATCGCTGCCGTAATGGCGTCATCCTCCAAGGCCCGCAACCTTGAAACCCAGATTGCGGCATTGCGTTTACAGCGCACTATAGATGTTGCATTTGCCTGCACAGAGGGTAATGGAGCGGATGCTCGTGTTCAGCTAAAGGGAGACCCGGCGGTGCCTGGAGCATTGGTTGCGCGTGGTGCACCATCTTTTCTCGGTTTGCCCGGCGGCAAAGTTACAACTGGTAGTGGACGACTTGAGCTCGCAAAATGGATTACACGTCGGCAAAATCCGCTCACGGCAAGAGTTTGGGTGAACCGACTCTGGCAGGGACACTTTGGTAACGGCATTGTCGCTACACCGAATGACTTTGGTCTTCGCGGCGCACCACCAACGAATCAACCCTTATTGGATTGGCTGGCTACGACATTCATGGATGGTGGCTGGGACACCAAGCGGCTTCATAAGCTTATGATGACATCGGAGACGTACCAGCGTCAGAGTGGCGATGGTCATCGCGCTTCAGCGCTTGCATCCTTCCCGCGGCGCAGATTGACCGCCGAGGAGCTGCGTGACACATACCTCTACGTGTCCGGTCAGCTGGACGTATCTCCGGGCGGAGCGCATCCTTTTCCTCCAGAAGCGGGGTGGTCATTTACGCAACACACTCCGTTTGCTGATGAGTATGATTCCAATAAGCGAAGCGTGTACGTGATGCAAAAGCGAAACCGACGGACACCATTTTTCGCTTTGTTTGATGGTCCGGATCCCAACACATCGACGGCAGTCAGAGACAACACAACCGTGCCTACACAGGCCCTCTGGCTGATGAACAGTTCCTTTGTACAGTCATCGGGAGCTGCGCTTGCTCAGCGTACGAGTAGCGCCACAGGCGATCCCGACAAGTGGATTACCGCGCTATACAGGATGTTGCTCGGAAGGTATCCATCTCCAATGGAAAAGGCGGATTTCTACGCGATTGAATATCTACTTTACGATGGCCAAGCCGGGACAACGCCACGGGCCTGGAACGTTTACGTAAAGGCTATGTTGGTCTCCAATGAGGTTCTCTATGTTGACTGAGATGCTCTCCCGACGCGGTGTGCTACGTTCCTCCATCCTTGGAACAATGCTCCTTCCGGGAATCCTTTCGGAGCTTCTCCAGCCCAATGCGTATGCGGAAGACAATCCACTCGCACCAAAGAAGCCGCACTTCAAAGCTAAGGCAAACCGCGTTATCTTTTTGTTTATGACAGGCGGCGTTTCGCACGTCGACACATTTGACTACAAACCAAAGTTGTTCACGGATGTCGGCCGTGAGGTCAAGCTCGACCATCCTGAAATAAAGAACCGGCCCGGATATGAGCGTATTTTCCTCAAGCGCCCACAGTGGGATTTCAAGCGGCATGGACAGAGTGGGATGGAAGCGAGTACGCTCTTTCCTCACGTTGCAGCCTGCGCGGATGACATCACCCTTATTCGATCGATGCATACCGATCATTCCAATCACTACAACGCAACGCTTGGGATGCACACCGGGTCGTTTGCCTTTGCCCGTCCGAGCCTTGGCGCATGGGTCAGCTACGGCCTTGGAAGCGAAAATCGTAACCTTCCATCCTTTGTCACGATTGCGCCTGCCCAGACGTATGCCGGCTCACAGGTTTACGCGAGTGACTTCCTCCCGGGTGCACATCAGGGCACCAGAATTGTGCCCGGTCCTGTCCCGATCGCAGATATCACAGCAGGAGTCAGCCGTAGTGATCAGCGTCACGCATTGAATACGTTGGAGCGAATCAACCGGCGGCACGCATCCGCGAGAGGGGCAGACCCGCAGCTTGCCGCGAGGATTCAGTCGTTCGAAACTGCGTTTGGGATGCAAATGGCGGTTCCGGATGTCTTTGACTTTTCAAAAGAAACCGATGCAACCCATGCTCTTTATGGACTTGAACGGGGCAGTACATCCGGATTTGGTTGGCAGTGCCTCGCTGCCCGCCGTCTGGTTGAACGCGGCGTCAGGTTTGTCGAGCTGATTGATACGGGCTCAAGCGGAAACTGGGACTCCCATGGAGACATGATGGACCATCAGCGGCTGGCGCGAAATGTGGACAAGCCAATCGCGGGTTTGCTGAAAGACTTGAAGTTCCGCGGGATGTTGGATGACACACTGGTTGTTTGGACCACTGAGTTTGGCAGGACGCCGTTCAACAACACTGCAGATGCCAAAGGGCGTGAGCACCATAGCTGGGCATTCTCGTCGTGGATTGCGGGGGGAGGGGCCAAGGCCGGCATCACGTATGGCTCAACGGATGACTACGGGATGCGTGTTGAGACGGACGGTGTGCATATCCACGACTTCCATGCGACGATTTTGCATCTGATGGGGCTTGATCATACTAGGCTGACATATCGTCACAGTGGACGTGATTATCGCCTGACCGATGTCTATGGAAATGTTGTCCGAAACGTACTGGCTTAAAGTCTAAAGCCTTTCTCCGGAAGTGAAGTCTGGAGAAAGGCTCTGTTTCGTATTCGGTTGTACTGGGATTAGCGGCCCATTGGTCCGCCTGGCATACCTCCTGGAGGCATTCCACCACCAGGTCCGCCGCCTTGCATCTGGCCGTAGCCACCGCCGCCACGGTTCATCATCTGGCGCTGCATTGAGCCACCGCCCGGTGCTCCACCTGCTCCACGGGATTGCATCTGCCCCGATGCGCTGTACTGCGACCCACCGCCCTGACCACCGCTCATTTGCCTCTTCATTTCAGCCATGTACCGGTTGCGGTCCATGTTTCCTGTGTAGCTTCCGTTGTCAGATTGAATCCGGGATGAAATCGCCCATCCAGCAAGTCCAAGAAGTGCGATTGCTGCAATGATTACGACTGGCAGCGGGAGGTTGTTGATTTTTTCTTTCATCTCTTTTCCAAACCCTTTCCTTCAGTAATCAGGTAAGTCGTACGGGCATCAGCTGCAGGTAACACCTGAGATGTGCCACCTGGCCAGATGACCTCGATAGAGTCTACCTTTGTCGATCCGCCTAATCCAAACGTTAGCGTCCGCTCACTCTCTGAGAGGAAGCTTCCACCACTCCGGACGTATTGCTGCTGCTGATTCCCGTCCGCTTTGACGATAACCTTTGCCCCGATGGCATTGCGGTTCGTCTTTTCTCCAACCAACCGGAGTTTGATCCAGCTGTTGTAGTTGCCACCATCGTTTCGGAGGAGTAAAAACTTGCCATTGTTGTCGACAACTCCGATATCGAGGTCGCCATCACCGTCGATGTCGCCGTATGCCGCACCGCGCCCGACGATCTGATAGTTCATCCCGGCAGCCTTACTGACATCGTTGAACTTCTTGCCCTTCTCATTATGGAAAAGCAACGGCGTTTGCTTGAATGTGAGGTTACTTTGGTACGTGCTGACGATGTCATCCACGTGGCCATTGGTCGCGTAGAGATCCTGCCAACCATCCAGGTCATAGTCGAAAAAGAACGTCGCAAATGTAACATTCAAGAGGCTTGCGCTTACCAGACCACGGGACTGTGCGTTGTTCTCAAACATCCCGGTCCCACCCTCCATCGGGTCGAACAGGGAAAGACCTTCCTCGGCAAAGTTGCCAATGACCATGCTGAAATTGCCATCATTTTTGTAGTCGGCAACATCGATACCCATACCGGCCTTGGCTCGGCCATTTTCAGCAAATGCAATTCCGGTCTCTACGCCGCGCTCAACAAACTTCTTGCCACCTTTATTGATGAACAGGAAGTTTGCCCAGGTGTCATTGCTGACCGCGATGTCTATCCAGTTATCGCCATTGTAGTCTGCGAGTGCTATTCCAAATGACTTCCCGACGGCGCAGTCGAGAATGCCCATCGGCTTGGTGACATCTTTAAATGTGCCATTGCCCTCATTGTGGTAAAGCGTGTTGCGGGCACCTTCAAAGGTCCCGGGAGGGCAGTACCCACGCACACCATTCTTACCGCAGAACGGGTCCAGCGTTGTTGACCATTTGACATATTGGCAGACAAAGAGATCCAGTTTGCCATCATTGTCATAGTCAACCCAAGCAGCCCCGGAGCTCCACTTGAACTCAGGCTTAAGCCCAGGGAGACCAACACCTTTGACACCAGCGGCTGCCGTGACATCGGTGAACTTGCCGTTGGTATTTTTCAGCAGGCGGTTGTCACCCACGGCGGTGATGTAAAGGTCATCCCAGCCATCATTGTCATAGTCACCGACTGCCACTCCCATTCCATAGAGTGAGAAGTGCAGTCCTGCCTCTTTGGTGACATTGGTGAACTTACCCTTGCCATCGTTTTGATAGAGGGCGCTGTATGCCTTGAGTGGATTTTTATCCCACGCCCACCCAGAGCTGTTGATAACCAAGAGGTCCGTATCGCCATCGTTGTCGTAATCGAAGAATGCGAGTCCCGACCCAACGGTTTCTGGCATCAACTTACGACCACGCGAGCCATTTTCGTGCTTGAAGTCGACACCTGCCTCATCGGCGATGCTTGTGAAGACCACCGGCTTGGTTGATACCGTTCCACTGGTGGATGATTTGTTACATCCCCAGCTTGCGATCGAAACGGCTGCAGCGAAGACTGTCGCAATTGTCAGGGTTGTTTTCGCGTGCGTCATTTCTCCGATGCCTCCAGCGCCAACAACTGCTCTGTGCGACCAAGTCGGCCGTAGAGCTGCTTCAGCATCGTCCGTGTACGTTTGTCCTTTGAATTCCTGCCAATGATGCGTTCGTACTCAGCGGTCGCTCCGCCAAGGTCTCCGGCATCTAAGAGGAAGTCACCGTAAGCCCGGATGTCTTCAGTTTTTGCCTTGGGGCCACGGGCACGTGTTCGCAGGGTGTCATGTTTCTGTTCAAAGGAGACGTACTTTGTATAGAGCTGCATCATCTGCTGGTTGGATTCTTTATCACCAACTTTGGCATAGACACGCGCTAGCTCAAGATATCCAGGGCCATAGCCTGGCTCAAGGTCAACTACGTGCTCGAGACATTGAATGGCTTTTGATGCCTCATTATTTGCGAGGTAGCACTGTCCCAGCTGAAGCCATGCGAGCTCATCCTGCGGAGCAAACTTCACAGCGCGCTCGGTCAGCTCCAGTGCCTTGCGCATGCGTTCTGGGTTGTCGGCGCGGTCTTGGTAGAGACTGCCAAGCGTTTTGAGGAGTGTCGGGTCTTCAGGAGCAACCACGAGGGCAGCTTCCAGTTCCTTTTCAGCATCATCCCGGTTGCCAGTACGACGCAGCTGTTCTGCCACTTCAATACTAATTGCAGCACGACGTTCGGGTGCCATTTCGGCTGCTTTGCGGAGACATTCAAGGCGCTTGGGCAGCGTTTCCTTGGTTTCTGCTTGGAAGTAGGCGTACGCGCGGAGCAACAGGTCATCCACAGTATTTTCTTTAGTGGCTTCCTCGATTGTCGCGACATACTCCTTTGTCTTTTTGAGACCGCGGTAGGCTTCAGCAACCGCAATCAATGCACGGCGTTTTCGCTTGGGATTTGCGGAGGATGCAGCTTTCTTAGCCATCACCAGTGCTTCTGCAAATGCGCCACGTAGACCTAGCGCCGTGGCATCCCAGTAATTGGCATCATCTTTATAGCCGGCCTTCTCACAGGCACGTGCTGCCCTAAAAGCGGCTGGGTAACCCTGATCGACGGTTGCGACCTGGTCGAGTGCAAAGGCGGCCTTTTTAAAGTCGCCACGCCGGGCGTATTCCTGTCCGATACGTTCGTAGACATCCGGTGCCGCGGGATTCAGCTCGTTCGCCTTCAGCCAAGCCTTTAACGCACCATCGTAGTCTCTTTGTCGGTAGAGGATAAGGCCGTAGAGATAGTTTGCTCCTGCTTGATCCGGAGCGATTGGGAGTAGCTTTTCAAGATAACCCTTAGCTTTGGATGCATCCACATTGTCCATTGCCGTGCGGGCTGCGAGTGTCAGAGCGCCAGGGTCATCCGGGGCAAGCTGCAAAAGTTTTTCGGACAGCTGGCTGGCAGCTTTGTCATCAGAGCAGGAGACAAGGGCCATGACAAGGCGCTCAAGCCCAGTCTTGTCCGTGTAGTTGGGATGATCCGCTATCCACTTGGACAGGACATTTCTGGCGGCCCCGATGCGTCGTGAGTCGACGTGAAACCCAGCAAGATTTAGCACGGAATCGACGCTGTCAGGGGACAGGCTCGCCGCTTTTTCAAGCTCGACCTGCGCTTCTTCCTCGCGCGCGAGGCGGCTCAGCGTACGACCCAAGATTGGAGAGACGCGGGTGTCGGGTGCTCCGAGGGCGCGTGCTGCTAAAAGATGGCGCCGCGCAGACATATACATGCCCTCACGGTCTTCGATGTTTGCGAATTCGATATAGGCATCGATGTCGCTGGGGTCATTCTTAATGCGCTCGGTGTAATACTTGCGCTTTGCCTCGAAAGGGGCATTGGGTGGCGGAGCAGCCGCCTTGCCATTCAGTACGAAGTACGTGATTGGCAAGGCAACTGCGCAGAGCGCCAAAACACCGGACAGGAGATGAATGCGTCGCAATGGTTACCTACTGTCCGTGTCTAAGAACCTACCAGGCGTTCGGGTTGTTGTCGTTTCCACGGGCACTGGAGTCACCGAAGATGTCGAACTCACCACCCCAGTCCGCACGGGAGTCTGCAGATCCATCCGCATGCTTTGCAATGCGGGTGATACCTGGGCGAATCCAGAACTGGCTGAGCTTGATTGCCTTAGCATGGCCATCGAAGTAGATGACGTTTGCCATTCCGTTGTGGCGGGCAACTGGAACCTGTGTTGGTTGATTTCCATCTTCCCAGCTCATACGGAGTGGGTTATGGAAAACAGCTCCGGTACCACCGGACTTGAAGCCACCTGGACCATTGTAGTTGTCAGGATTTGCCAAGAATGCAGCACGTGCCTTCTGGGATCCATCGTTCCACAGTGCCCAACCTGGATCGGATGATTCCTTGGTGATTGCACCGGCATCTGCGAACAAAACGATGTTTGCAGGGCGGCTAATGCTAGCCAATTCTGTGTTCGACCCGTGACCAGCACCACCCCATGTCGACATTGTGTCGTTGATGGAGTAACCCTTGGACCGGTTGGTCTTGTATGGGTTGTCCTGGTAATGGCTGTCAGCCCAACCTGGACCCTGGAATGCGGTCTGATCAGGACAGAGCTGTGCGGCAAAGTTCTTAGTGTATGGCTCGATGATGAACGGCCAGAAGCGACGCCAGTCGCGATCTGTTCCATCCGGAGTGCGCCCGATGACCGAAACTGGGTAATCCAAGTGACCTGGAATAACAGTTTCGTCATAGTCTTGCACGTACATCATGACTGCCAAACCAAGCTGCTTGGTGTTGGACAGACAGGAAATAGCACGCGCTTTCGCACGGGCCTGAGCAAAGACCGGGAACAGGATAGCTGCAAGAATCGCAATGATGGCGATGACGACCAGTAGTTCAATCAAAGTAAATGCACTGTTGCCAGTGGACTTCTTAAATGTGTTCATTGATTAATTCCCTATCTCCTTTGATAGGCGTATTCGGCATCCATTGCCGAACCGCGAATCCGTGTCTGAAATACCGATAAGACACCACAGACACTGACAAAGTCACGCATCATTGCGAAACTGTGTAACTGAGATGCTACGAATACTATTGGTGTGTGTCAAGTAAAAATTCACCTTCATCGTAGAATTGTCAAAGACGCTTGAACACAGGGATGATACGGCATCGGTCGCCGTCGTTCAAAACATCCTTGACAGGAAAGCAGTTATCAAATTGTGCCTACTTTTGACCGGCTGTGATATGCCCCCAATATCTTCCCATCCAGTACGCTAGCAACCAGTCGCTTGGACGATCTTCCCGCTCTCCATTGCGCCCAATCACAGCAAAGTATGGCTCCTGGTCCCAGTTACACAAACCCATTTCATCCCGCGGGACAAGCTTGCTAAGCTTCACACCATCCCGACCCGGAACACGGTCAAACTCGACATCTTCGCGGAAGCGGTTATCCACTGTCCATTCAATCTGGTCCAGCGGCCAGTCGCGCAATGTCGTCATCGCGCCATCGAGTGGCACCCGGGACCCTGAATACGTGTTGTAGACAAAGTCATAGAACGGGATATTGTCGCGGACACAGGTTTGATGCCATTGGCGCAATGCCTTAACTGCAATCATCCTAAGATCAGGGATTAGCAAATGATTGAAAAGATTCGGAAAGACCATTGAGAGCAGCTCATCGTTTATATGTGTTGCCTCGCTTGGCGTCACATAACGCAGCTTTCCCATGTTTTCCGCATAGCCATGTTTTTGAATCAGAAGGTTGGCAGCATCCAAATACTTCTGCTTTCCTGTCATGTGGAATGCCACGCCAAGGTGCGAGATGATTTCTGTGGAATTACCGTAGCGTTCCTCGTTCCAATTGGGGTCGCCGTTTAGGCTCTTTGGTGACCAGTTGCCCCAGCGGGTTGCTTTACCATCGATGTCCTGAAGTACAAACCCGTTATCAACAATCCCCCCAATAATCCGGTCAACAAGACTCGTAACGCGCTTTTTGTCTGCTGCATCAGCAACCAGATCGTGGAATAAGGTATAGCCATACATATGGCCATCCACCTCATCCGAGCTGGCATCCCGTTTCCATAAGTACTTGCCATCCTTTGTTGGCAGCCACCGCTTCTCAATCGGCTTCTCCCGTGGGTCACGGAGTCTTGCCTCAGCGATTTCATCCGCTGTAAATGTCCGGTCAACCTCATGGAGTGGTGCGGTACCAATAGGAAGGACGGATCGGGCAATAAAGTGCGGCGTTCCGGTCGCCTCCTGAAGGATTTCCATTGCGCGGAATGCTGCCCGGGCATTAGCCTTCGCGCGCGGGTCTTTCGTGACAGCGTAGCGTAGCGATTCCATCGCGATATACATTCCTGTGTGCTCGCCATCGTTGTCATCATCTTCGATAAAGCTCGCCGACAAGTCCCCACGCTTTTTCAGCACCGCAGGGCCGACCAGACCGGGTTCCCGGATATGACGCTTTCGAAGCACTCCGAGGAAGTAATCTGCTTTTTCCTCCAGTGTCAGCTTCTTACGGCGAATCGCATCCACGCCGCCCGCCGTCGCCACCCATGCTGTGCCATCCGGCCCGATAACCACTCCACGCGCATCATCAGCAAGTAGCCATCGCCGTGAATGGCGCAACCTGAAGCGATCGCCATCGTAGCGGACAACGCCAATGCGACTCGGCAGCCAGATTCTGCCATCACGGTCCTCGGCCACCGCGCGCAGCTCACGGCATGGAATTTTCTCCTTCGATGACAGACTCCTGATGCGGGTTCGCCCACGATAAATGTCAAGCCCACCGGTGCTTGCAACCGCGACATCTCCATTTTTCAGCTCGGAGATACAGTTGATGTTTGAGCTCAAAATCACATCCGGGCGGCCCCAGCGTATGACAGGCTTTCTGCCACTTGGATCCAAAATATAGAGTCCACTCGCCGTTCCAACCCAGACACTGCCATCCGCAGCCAAATAAACCGAACGAACATTTTGCATCGTCCGACCCGGCAGCTTTGTCCATTTGCCGTCCTTGTTCCAGAAAATGCCATCCGGACCGGCTGCGATGACAAGGCTGCCTTTGGATGTCACAGCTCCGATTGGAACCTGCGCAAAGCCAGTGGCTGGTTGCACATTGCCACCAGAAATCATCCAAAGACCACTTGTTGCTCCGACCCAAACCGTTCCACTACCATCGATGCAAATGCTATGGCTGCTACCAACGGCAGCCCCGCCAGCTGGCGTTACCCACGCGGCACGGCTAAGTACACGCGGACCAACCTTGGTCGCAGCCCACACTTGCCCCGATCTGTCGAGAACGATTGCACGTACATCGTTTTCATCCGGTGAACCCAATGGCCACGGCTCATGGTATTCCTGCCAAAAAGGCTTATCAGGCATCGGAAGGGGTTTGTTTGTGATTTGTGTCGAAACAGCCATTTGTCGTCTCCATCGAGCGCACTACTACAGTTTGCAAACTAGGGGAAGGTCAATCGAGTTGTTGTTTTTGAATATAAAAGACAAGTGTTTACTTCGGAGACAGTGCTTTGTATGAACCGAAACACGCCTGCCAAAAAGGCTTATCAGGCATCGGGAGGGGTTTGTTTTTGATTTGTGTCGAAACAGCCATGTATCGTCTCCATCCAGCGCTCCATAAGAAGTTGAGCTGCCGTAACA
>JBJTQN010000192.1:0-9567 GCA_046075665.1 Armatimonadota bacterium
AAAGCGGACGCTGATTATCGACTGGTTTATTCCCATTCGAGGCGGGCTGCCAGCTGCCAATCTTATTCAGGCTTTCCGTGCATTCAATGGACGCACGCAAAACGCACTTTTCACCTGCGACACGGATGACATCGTCGAGTAGTTCGATGCCACGGAGCATCCCGGATGTCCCGGCGCCCCCGGGAATTGCAGCGTTTTTCCAGACATGGACGCTGTATCAGACCATCATCCAGAACAACAGTATGGAACATCGGGAGATTGGCACTGCGCTACGCAGCGTCTTTGAATCTGTTGCCCCCGGCTTTACCGTATTGGACCTTGGTTGTGGCGACAGCTCGATGGCTGTTAAAGTTCTCGAAGGCCTCCATGTAAGCAGCTACACAGGGGTCGAACTCACGGCTCCAGCATTGGACATCGCCCGTGCGAATTACACTGGCAGCTACCCGGCGACATGGGTCCACGCAAATATGGTGGATTTCATCGTTGCGTCGGAGCAGCAATTCGATGTAATCCTGACATCGTTTGCCATGCATCATCTCCCGGCAGACACCAAACAAATCTGGCTTGCAGAAATCGCGAAACACCTTACACCGCGCGGGCAGCTGGTGCTCGTTGATACATGCTGTCCAGCCGGCATGTCTCGGGATGAAACGATTCAGCTGTACTTGGATGACATCGCTCATTGGCCGCTGACGGATTTGGATAAGGATGCGATTGCACAGCATATGTGGTCCAGCGACTTCCCTGAGAGCGAGGCATTTATGGAAGCTGCGCTCACGGCTGTCGGGCTTAATCAGACGACCATTTACAAACATCCCCGTGGTTTGCAGGTTGGGTATGTCTGTCAGCAATAGGTCTTAGCCGACTTTAGCTTGCACAGTTGATGTGAGTGTCTCAAGCGATGTTGCTTTTGACATCTCATCCATGGTGAGCTCAATTTCAAATGCTTCCTCGATGCCGGCCATGAGAGAGAGGTGCGCAAAGCTTGTCCATTCGGGAACTACGCCCATCGCCGCAGCGGGTGTCAGATCGTCGGTATCGATCATCAATGTCTCAGCGATTACATCCAAGATTTTGCTTTGCAGTTCTGTCATCTCTATCCCTTGTACAAATCATCGGGCACCAACCTACGCTGATGCATCCACGCTGGCTGAACTTTGCAACCTCTATGCCTACCAGGATGTCTCAAGAGAAATCCATGCTGGAGCCTCGAGTTTGCTCAGCTGATTGATATCCGCTGTGTAAGCTTTAATTCCATCAGCCTCGGCGACGGACGAAAAGCCAACTTTTTCAAAGTAGTCGGCAATCGGCGCGTTCTTGGCGGATGGAATGTACTGACCCGTAATGTGGCTACAGCCATGTGCGACAGCGGCTTTTACGATACAGGCCATCAGAGCCGTCTCTACGCCTCGCCCAAGGACGCGGCAGCTGAGGAGAATGTTGTCAATACGCAGCACCGATCCAACACATTCGGCCATCGCAACACCCGTGAGGCCACTGTCACCGAAACGATCGGCGACATGTGTCTCGATGACAATCCATTCCGGGGATGCATGCATCTCAGCCACTTCGGCATCCGTGACGCGGCGTGTGGTCGCGTTGAATTGGTTGGTTTTGTTGATGAGCTGAGTAATGCGCGAGAGCGACGCTGGCTGGGAGGCAATGCATTGCACACGAATTTTAAGGCTGTGGAGGTAGGCATTGTAGTCGCCGGCAGCTGCCTTTTCGAGGCTGGCGCGCTGCTGATTCTCCGCATAGGATTTCGTGCGGTTAACATCTTCACCGGTAAGTTGAAGCGTCTCGAAGACGCGCAAGCCCGACAAAAATGCAGCATAACCACTTGGGTCCGTCGGCAGCTCCGGTGTCAAAACCTCGGGATGAACCTGACGCATGAGGGCGCGCTCCATCGGGTTATCATCGAGGAAAACCATGGAATCGGTCCCGATGTTCAGCTCTCGGGCTAGCTCGGTTAGGTTAGTTGCCTTGTCATTCCAGTTGATGCGGTGCGCGGCGATATCCGCCTCCTGCAGAAGCATCCCAGGGTGTTTTTGAAACACATCCAGAGCATCCTGTTCATTGTTTTTGGACAGGACGGCAAGAATCACACCACGGCTCTGCAGGCGTTTGATACCCTTTTGAAACGCGGCGAAGGCATTTCCGGGATTGGATGAACCGCCGATATGCACGCCTAGCGTGCCATCCTCACCGACAACCCCGCCCCAAAGCGTGTGGTCACAATCCAAGACAAGGCACTTTCGGGTTTTTCCAAGGAGTGCTGTGAGCACAGACGACTGGTACTCAGCCATTGCGCGCATCAGTACATCGCTAAAGCGTATCCCTGCGAGGAAGTAGAGGCGTTCATCCCGTAGATTGGATGTCCCAACCGTTGCTTCGATGCCTGCCTGGTCGAGAAGAATAACTCCGGGTAGCGCCGATGTTAGCTCAGTGCGAAGCCGCTCGTTAGCGATGGCCAGGCGGTTTGCCGGGTGGTTTTCAGAATCGCCACCCACAACGGGCGGCACATTTGGGCTGTGTCCAAATCCATGGACAACCAGCTGAAGGCCAGCATGTGCAGACACCGCACTGGATAGCGCTTGTTTGATGATGAGAATGGCATCGTCGATCTCGGCCAGCATTGATGTCATACCGAGCAACGCATCGTCGACGAGGCTTGGCAGTAATGTTCCAGTGTCCAGAGTTAGGAATATTACCTGTGGTTGATGTTGCCAAATGTCGGCGCTTGGATCCATGAGCTCGCGGGCCCACTGGTCATATTCACCCGCCTTGACAGATGCATGGATTCCCCTTCCAGCTGCGGCCACGCACAAGTGATCTGCAAGCGGCTCGAGCGTCCCGTGGCCAATGACTGCAGCTCGGATTGATGGATCGGCACCGCGTTTTTCGAGAAGTCTCGCAACAGCGGACATCGTCGACGAAGTTGGCACGGCAATGGCAGCAGTCGAAAGCACCTGAAGTGCATCGCTTTTCGTACCAAGCACAAGCAGACACTCCGCAGCAATGAGTGATGCCCGGAGATGATTCGGCTCCGCGACCAGGACTTGCCGAGTGACTTCGAGTGCCGCTGTTGCATCACCGGTTTTGAGGAGCGCTCCAGCGTGTTTAATCTGTTCACGGATATCCATCTCTAAGCCTCACACTCTTTATCAAACCCGGGATGTGTGACCCGAAAGGCCACCGCTAGCGTCAACCCTGACTTACTTGATGATGTACTAACGGTGAACGCACATCCTCCATCTGGAACGTCTTCACCGCGTCGGCTTACGATGCGTGCCTCGCGCATACCAACCGCAACTTCAATCTGAGGAGGCAAAGCAGCTCCCACGCAGGCCTTCACACACGCTTCCTTGATAGCAAAGAGCTGGTTGAGTAAGCGCACCGGAGCCGTTTCGACGGAAAATCGCCTGTGTTCCGAGTCGGTAAAAACAAGCCGACGTAGCGCTGGTGTCCAGCGGTTTTCATCCAAAGGGGAAACGCAGTCAACCCCGGTCATCATCGCTTCTTGAATGGCAGATTGCCAACGACGACTGCCGGATTCCCCGCGACCATGGTATGCGGTTCAACATCTGTCGAGACAACTGCCCCCGCGGACACCACAGCGCCCGCGCCGACCGTGACCCCTGGAAGCACCAGTGCATTGAGGCAAATCCATGCACCATCCCCGATACTAACGGCTTTACCGATGACATCCGGGGTACAGCGCTGGCTGCCAAATCCAACCTGATGCGTCCCAGTGTGAATCACCACGCCGGGCGACAGCGTGACGTTTTTCCCGATATGGCATTCGCCATCGAGGATTAGCTCAACATTTGGTGCGATACAGGCGCCTTCGCTAATCGTGAGGCGCTTATGCCACGCGCGGCCATGGCCCCGCAAAATCAGCGGCCCAAAGAGGGTAACTTTACGTGCTATGTTGAAGCCTGCAAGACGGTACATCGCGGCTCGCACACGAGGGAACCGCCACTTTGGAATCACTGCTGCAAGGAATCCACAGATGCCTCGTACCGGTATAAAGTCGCTTACTCCGAACTCATTTCGGATGAGATAAAGAACGTTGGATGCACTCACGAGCCCACTCCATGCAACTTCCGTTCCACACTCGCTTGCCTTAATTGTAGCCGTGTAAAAACTCCGCTTCGGCTTCGAACAGCTCAAGTGTCATCGCTTTGATCTCCGCCGGGCTGCAAACCGCCGCCGTCAGCGGATCCAACATCAATGCGTAAATGGCTTTTTCAACACTGCGCTCAACCGCTGCCTGCGCCCCAAGCTCATACATCGCCATGTTTGACTGACAAATCCCAGCCATCTGACTTGGGAGGCTGCCGTAGCGGGTTGGATTGATGCCATTGCGGTCGATCATACAGGCAACTTCGACGATGCCATCCGCTGGCAGATTTGCAATCAGGCCACCCGTATTCGGAACATTTCCGTGGATGCGATACGGTGTGTCCTTCTCGCGTGCCTCGATAATCCAGCTGGCATACTCCCAGGAGCGCTCCCAGCCGATTTCCTTCTTACCGGTCACCATCGCTTCGCGTTCGGCATCCGCATTTGCACGCCACGTCGGCCAGTTGTCCGCGTAAAAGCTGGAGCCACCGTGGTAACCGCTACGCGCATACCGCTCGATCAGATCCTTACGCTTTCTGTAATACGGCAGGTATTCCGATAAATGCCCACTGGACTCCGTAATGAACGCCCCGAAGTGCAACATCATGTCCTTGCGCACAAGGTCATCGGCATCGTCTAAGTCGGCAGGGTCCCCTGCAAGATCACGCTCTGCAAGTGCCATCAGCTTTGGATAGAGGTCCTGCCCACCGTGACGCAGCTTGGTAAACCAGGCGAGGTGGTTGATGCCAGCGCAATCCCACTCCATTTCCTCAACCGCAACGCCAGCACGTTTTGCCAGCAGCGCACTCGTGCCCTGAACCGAGTGACATAGCCCAACGAGAGGGAGGTGCGAGACCCTGGATGCCGCCAAACAAAGCATCGACATCGGGTTCGTGTAGTTCAGGACAATTGCCTGCGGGCATAACTCTCCGGCATCGCGAAGGACATCCAGGAACACGGGAATCGTACGCAGACTCTTGAACAGACCACCCGGACCAATTGTGTCCCCGATGCACTGATCGATTCCGTATTTCTTCGGGATGTCATTGTCGTGGCGGACACATGCGAGTCCGCTGACTTCGATACAATTTGTGAGGTAATCCGTTCCCGGAAGGACTTCGCGACGATCAGTGCTGGATACCACTGTCCACTTATCGGTCAGTCCCTTTTGATCAATCAGTCGTTGTATTAGCCGGTGCATTGTTGCGAGGCGGCTGGCATCAATGTCGACAAGACCAAGCGTACCTCCGACATTGCCGGGGATGGACAAAATGTCATTGCTGAGCCGCGGCGTAAATCCCGAGCCAGCTCCCATCATCGTGACCTTGATTGGGCGGAGCATCGCACCCGGGAGGCCACGGGATGCTGCATCGTTGATATGGGCCTTGTGGGCGGATTCGGTAGCTTCTGCCATGGTGCAAATCTCCAGTGATCGCGGGGGATGTTGCATAAAACAGGACAATTGCCGGGCGGTGCATAAGGGTTTAACGTTATGTCGACACCGCGTATCCATATCGTCAGCCTGCCGACAAATGACCTGGTCAAGGTCTTGCAGAAAAATGGCATTGCCTACCTACTGCACGCTACGCAAAGTTCTGCGCTTGATGCGGCAAAGCAGGGCGATGCGCTTTTACTTCTCTCGGAAACCTATCCAGAATAGCCTCTGAATGTCGATGCCGGGCTGCTCGATGCTGCGGAGGAGAAACAACTTAAGGTCTTCATCGAGTTCGCGGATGGCATCCCGGGGCTAACAGCAGGTGTCCCGCAACAGACGCACTGGGAACGCGCGGTCGTGACATCCGATGCCATCGGTGACAGCTTCCAGCGGAACCGTATATTGGCAATCCACGGCTGCCATTTCATCCCGATGGAAATACAGAACCCGCTGATCTCTCTTGGCCGCGTGGCGGGGTTTGACAAAGCCGTTTACGGTCCCGCCCGGGATAGCAAGCCAGTCCTCGGTATGCACACGCTGCCAAATGGCCTGAGCGTGATGCTGGCATCCACCAAGCTAAGCTGCTTTGTACGGGCGCGCTACGCGCCAACCGATGCCTGGAGTGTCATTTGGACTTTCAATTTGCGCTGGCTTGCTCCGTCATCGGATATCAATCAAATCACCTGGGATGCCGCTGTCCGCCCGATGTTTTCTAAATCCGCCCCACTACCGCCGAATGCCGAAGTCGCCGCGCTACGCCGTGGCGTTGAGTGGTTTTACACATCCCGGATGCTAGTACACCCCACCATGCTGCCAACCTACAACCAACCCGCAAATGGCCCTGAGCCAGCATCCGCCGAGACTCCTGCCGCGGCTATTTGGCCGTATGGTCACCGGACTGGACGGATGCCATCGCTGAAAACACCAGTTGGCGATGGCTCTCTCGTCATTCTGGAGGGTTTTGATGCACGCGTGTTTCAGGATGGTACACAGCCGGTACGCTGGTGGATTCGCGCCGACTGTACGGGGGAAGTTGCGGGGGCACTGGCAGCGGCTAGCTCAGTTCTTGGCGACCCTCAGCATGCAAAAACCAGCGAGAACCTGGGCGACTGGTTGCATTTTAAGTCTCCGATAAGCGTCGGAGATCATGCAAATCCAAAACATCCAGCATTGGGACTGCTCGGCTGGAACGCATCCCCTGCGTATTGCGGCCCGGGGACAATGGATGGCTACGGGGTCTACTACGGGGATGACAATGCACGCACAATGCTTGGGATGATGCTTGCCGGAGCGATGCTGGGGACGCAGAAGTATTCCCATCGGCTGGCAGCTGCGCTCCTTGGCAATATGCGCCTCACGGGCATCAAAGGCTTTCTCCCAGACCGTATCGACCAGGGACCCCTCGAGCAAAGTGGTTGGCAAGCGCTACATCGCGGAACACAAACAAGCTTTTCACCGCACATGCAGGCCACGATGTGGTGTTGTTTCCTGTGGGCTTACCGGGAAACCCGGGACCCCTTGTTTCTGGAGCGGGCAAAGGCGGGCATCACGGCGACGATGGCCGCTTACCCTGACCGCTGGGTCTGGATGAACGGGATTCAGCAGGAACGTGCCAAAATGCTGCTCGCACTCGCCTGGCTGGTGCGCATCGAGCCGACATCAATACACAAAACATGGCTCCGAAAAATGTCGGGAGAGCTGCTCCGCGGTCAGGATGCCTGCGGGGCGATTCGCGAGGAAATTGGAGAGCCCGGCAAAGGTGGCTGCCCACCGCCAGCATCCAATGAAGCGTACGGGACCGCCGAAGCGCTTCTGATTCAAACCAAGTCAGATACAGCGAGCGATATGTTGTACACCTGCAACTTCGCATTTTTGGCGTTGCATGAAGCAGCGGCGGCGCTAAAGGAACCGCGTATCAAAGCAGCAGAAGACAAGCTGGCAGCATTTTTATGTCGCATTCAGATTCAGAGCGAGAGCCATCCCGAGCTGCACGGCGGCTGGTTCCGTACATTCGATTTCACCCGCTGGGAATATTGGGCATCGAGTGCGGATGCTGGCTGGGGTGCGTGGTGTATTGAGACGGGCTGGACACAGAGCTGGATTACTGCAGTTTTGGCGTTACGGCTTCAAGGCACTACGCTCTGGGATGTAACCCGCGGCTCCGACATCCGGAAGCACTGGACGCAGTTCCGTCATGAACACCTTCCAAAACAGGTCAAACCACTCAGCAAAGTAAGACATGATGCCAGCGGTGCCAAAGTCCTCCAGATAACCAATGCCAGCCGGGACTATCCTGGTGGTGGCGTCGCGGGAATCCTAAGCGGGACCCAAGCGGATGTCAACAACCACCGCGCGTTATGGATGGGCTTCCACGGCACCGATTTCACCATCGTCCTCGATCTCAGCAAGACGCTTCGTATAGAAAATGTTGTGGTCGTGATGCTTACAAACATCCAACTTGGCATTTTCCCGGCAAGCGCTGTCCGCGTTTCCGCCGGGCTCTCCCGTGAGCTGTTACGCCCCTGTGGTCAGCAGCCCGGAGGCAAGGAGATGACTGCAAATGCCGCATCACCTATCCGCAGTGATGTAAAGGTTGATGTTGGTGGCGTGATGGCGCGCTTTGTCCAAATCGATGTTCGCGGAATCGGGATGCTCCCAAACTGGCATCCCGCCGCGGGACAAAAGGCATGGTTGTTCATCGATAATGTGATGATTAATCCGAAGGCGCACCCGTGAGCGACGGGGAGTTTCGGGTAGTGTAGCGACGGGATGTTTATCTACGCGGCTACCAGCATTTTCATTGGGGTGATCGGCGCCTTGCTAGCCGGTCTCGGGATCCTTGGTGACTCGGGAGGCAGCTCAGCAACCATCGTCAATGCCGCGTGCATCGTGCCGCTTGCTATCGGGATGATTCGCAAACCCAACGTGCACTGGCTTCAACTGGTTGGGTTTTGTCTGGGCTTTGGCATCACCGAGCTCATCGCGGATGCCCTTTGCGTTGAGATGACAAAGACACTGGATTATTCGGTGGCACGGTCTCCGATGATCCTTTCCAGCCCATGGTGGATGCCTGTTTCGTGGGCGCTGGTGGCGTGTCAGGTGATGTTGATATCGGATGCTGCTGCACATCGATTTGGTGAAACGTGGCGAATTTGGGTTGGCGGTGGGCTTGCATTCTTGATGCTGGCATTTCACGAAGATGCGGCATTTCGCGCGGATTGGTGGCGTTATCGTGACTGTTTGATGGTTGGGAAAGCGCCCGTATATGTGCTGCTTGCGGAGCTGTTAATCGGCGGGATGCTGGCGTGGATCATGGGACAGCTCAGCGCGCACACGGGTCCAAAGCGCATTCTCGCAATGATAGTGATGACCGGTTTGGGGACAGTGATCGCAGGGATGATCGGCTTTGGGATCATCGAGGTCCTGCCCGTCCTATTTCGGGGCCAACCGCATCCGCTGGTTCCGTTTCTGTTTAAGTAGTGGCGGTCGCAGCCTGCTGATGCTTCCCGTTTTCCCCGCGCACCAAGCCAAGCAAAATACATTCCTGAGCACTGTAATACGTCCCGAGAACCAGCACGCCGGAGTTTGGCAGCGGCTGGATGAACCCTTAGCCAATCTCCGTTTCGTCGACGGATACTTTCCCATTCTTCCCGCGAACCCAACCCATCAAAATACACTCCGGTGCGCTGTAGTAGGTTCCTAGAACCAGCACTCCAGAATATGGCAGCGGCTGGATGAACAGCTCACCATTAGGCAGTTTCGGTTTCATCAACGGATGCTTTCCCGTTCAACCCACGAACCCAACCCATCAATATACACTCCTGTGCGCTGTAGTAGGTTCCAAGAACCAGCACACCAGAATATGGCAGCGGCTGAATGAACCCTTAGCCAATCTCCGATTCGTCAACGGATGCTTTCCTATTCTTCCCGCGAACCCAGCCAAGAAGGATGCATTCCTGAGCACTGTAGTAGGTACCGAGAACCAGCACGCCAGAATATGGCAGCGG
>JBJTQN010000193.1:0-4267 GCA_046075665.1 Armatimonadota bacterium
CAAAGCAGCGACCGAAATTCAGCGGCTCAGCTATCTGTACTACGCCAATGGAACGTTGGTGATTTGGATGAGGATGGAAACATGCTTACCGATGAGTTGTTCAGGGCAACAAAGTGAAGCGCCTCGTTCGGAAAGTGATGGGAAAGCTACACCTTTGGTTGGGGATAGGACTAGCCATCTACTTTCTGCTTATGGGAATCACAGGAAGCCTCCTCGTCTTTGGTCGTGAAGTTGACCAGCTGAGAGAACGTGACATCCACCAAGTAGCGGCAGTCGGAAAAGCAGTTCCGCTCTCCCGCGTTCTGGATGGCTTTCATAAAGTACATCCAGAACAGCAAGTCAGCTATATCAGTTATCCACGGACGCCTACCGAAACATATTCCATTCGCGAGTCCGGTAACACTTGGACCCAGCGCTATACATACATCAATCCCTATAGCGGTGATGTTGCAGGTGAGCGCACACGAGGGGGCACATTCTACGGCTTTCTGTGTTTGATTCACTTCTATCTGGGCATCGGGCAGCTCGGATGGACACTGAATGGTTACGGAGCAATCCTCATGTCTGTTGTGCTCATGAGTGGTCTGCTGATCTGGTGGCCAACAAAACTAGGACAATGGAAAACACGCCTGAGCCTCCGGCGAGACCATGGGACCAGAGTTCTGGTACATGACACGCACAATGTCACCGGTTTCTATCCACTCCTTTTGATGTTGATGTTCACGGCAACAGCACTCGTGTTTGCCTTCAAACAGCCTATGGAGACATTCGTGTACACCCTGACGGGGGTAACGAAAGATGCTCCTGTTGAGCCTACATCCACCGGCACCCACCTTCCGATTGACACACTCGTCATAATCGCGGATTCAGCAATTGATGGTCGCATCCAACGAGTGAATTTCCCACAGAAATCTGGAAAACCACTGGTTGTGAGAAAGGAGTGGGATAACTGGAATCAAACACGAGACAGAGTAGAGATCTCGCTGGACCCGGTTACTGGAAAGATCCTCAAAATAGATGACTCGCGGACTTGGCCACTTGGGAAGAAGGTGATTCAGCTGGCAATTCCTCTCCACTTTGGCCTTATCGGAGGGCTTCCAACACGAATCCTCTGGGTTCTGCAAGGACTAGTGCCAGTTATTCTCACAGTATCCGGGTTTCTCCAGTGGTTGTACAAGAAAACAACACCTCGTAAGCCTAAACGCACCACCGCCACTGGTCGGCCAGCACAAAAAGGAGGTTGATGGGTTGCTTAGGAGTGGGCATTTGGATGTCTTGTAACACAGGAGGACTACGCGCGGCAACTCTCATCAAACCTTCCTATCGACAAAGAAAAAGCCCCCCGGCACCAAGCGTGCTGAGGGGCTTTCATCAGAATCGCAGGTTTTAAAAAACCTACATCCGGGATTGGAGCTCCCGATCGATGTCATCGAGGAACTCATCCGTGGAGCGGTATTCGTGATCCTTGTCGATCAGAATCGCAAGGTCCTTGGTCATCCGGCCAGACTCAACAACATCCACGCAGACCTTCTCAAGGGTCTCCGCAAAGCCAATGACATCCGGGGTGTCATCAAAGCGACCACGGTACTGCAGACCACGCGTCCATGCATAAATGGATGCAATCGGGTTGGTACTCGTCGGCTTGCCCTGTTGATGCATCCGGTAGTGGCGCGTTACGGTTCCGTGTGCTGCCTCTGCCTCGACTGCAGAACCATCCGGACTCATCAGAACACTGGTCATCAGACCGAGCGAACCGTAGCCCTGCGCGACGGTGTCAGATTGGACATCACCATCGTAGTTCTTACATGCCCACAGGTAACCGCCGCTCCACTTGAGGTTTGATGCAACCATGTCATCGATCAGGCGGTGCTCATATGTAAGGCCGGCGGCTTCGAAGCGGGACTGGAATTCGGTCTCATAGACGCGCTGGAAGGTGTTCTTAAATGCGCCATCGTAAACCTTCATAATCGTGTTCTTGGTCGACAGGTACACAGGGTAGTTGCGTCCAAGGGCATAGGTCATACAGGCGCGGGCAAAGCCTTCGATGCTGGAATCGAGGTTGAACATTCCCATCGCAACGCCACTGGACTTAGCCTTGATCACTTCGCGGGTGATCGGATCGCCTTCGCCATCCGGTGTCCACGAAATGGTGATGGTTCCAGCGCCGGGGAAAGTAAAGTCTTGCGCGCGGTACTGGTCACCAAAGCCGTGACGTGCGACGACAACGGGTTGGTCCCAGTGACCGACAAGGCGCGGAACGTTTTTGCAGATGATTGGCTCGCGGAAGATGGTGCCATCCAAGATGTTGCGGATGGTTCCGTTAGGCGAACGCCACATTTGCTTGAGGCCGAACTCTTTAACGCGGGCTTCATCAGGGGTGATAGTCGCACATTTGACAGCAACACCGTACTGCTTCGTTGCATTTGCCGAGTCGATGGTGATTTGGTCATCCGTGCGGTCGCGCGCTTCGATCCCCAAGTCGTAGTATTTGAGGTCGATATCGAGATATGGCAGAATCAGCTTTTCGCGGATTTTGTGCCATATGATGCGCGTCATTTCATCGCCATCCATCTCAACAACGGGGTTTTTAACCGGAATCTTTGCCACGTTCTGGCTCCTTATTCTCTAAAAATTGTAGTTTACAGTGATAAATCGGCGGGGATGGCTTGCGGCAGGTGCATCCCCAAAACCCGAATCCAATCAGCCTTTAGGCTAGTGGGCCATAATGCGCGGAATCGTGCCTTCAAAGGCATCCCGTGCCGCATCGAGGGTGACTTCCAGCACACCTGGTAGCTCGATTTTGTTACGGCTGGTGACCTGTCCGGTGAAAACGGCTTCGATGCCATGTGCTTCGGCGATGTCGAGAAGTGCCGTTTGCTCATCCCCGCCCTCGCGAACAGATACTACAACACGGCTCGCAGCTTCACCGAAACAGATTGCGCTCCAAGGCTGGTCACCAAAGTCGGTCACCGACAAGCGGAGCTCAACGCCGGTGTTACCCGCGAGTGCGGATTCACAGATGTTGACCAACAGACCGCCATCCGAGCAGTCGTGCGCGCTTTTGACAATTCCTTTGGCAATCAGCTCGCGGGTTGCCGCCTGTAGTTTTAGCTCGGCATCCATGTCAAGCTTTGGCAACGCGCCCGTTTCAAGTCCATGCTCAACGTAGAGGTATTGGCTGCCGCCGATGCCTCGTTCGTCATCTGTTGCCACTGGTCGAAGAACGTAGACAAGGTCATTTACATCCTGGAATGCAAGCCCAACTGGCTCGACGCCTTCCGGGAAAACGCCAACCATGCCAATGGTTGGCGTTGGGTGTATTGGTCCCGTCGGGGACTCGTTATAGAAGCTGACATTTCCAGAAACAACGGGTGCGCTAAAGAAGTCACAGGCTTCTGCTAGCCCGTAAACGGACTGGCGGAACTGCCAGAAACCGGTTTCCTTTTCGGGATTCGGCATATTGAGGTTATCGGTGGTCGCGACCGGCACTGCGCCGACGCAGCTGAGGTTGCGGCTGGCTTCGGCGACGGCATGCTGGGATCCGAGGTGTGGATCGAGGTAGCACCAGCGCGGGTTACAGTCGGTAGTCGCCGCGATACGTCGTCCACCGGCGGCACGCACTGCGAGAACGGCGGCATCCCCTGCGCCTGGAACGACTTCCGTTTGCGTCTGGACCTGATAGTCATACGTTTGGAAAACCCAGCGCTTGCTTGCAATCGTCGGGGTTCCGAGCAGCTTTAGAAGCGTTGCCGAATAGTCTGCGGGTTCCGGAAGCGCATCGGTATCAAAGGCTTTGCACTCAGCAATGTACGCTGGTTCAGCGGCATCGAGAGCGTACGTAGGACAGCCATCTGTCAGTAGCTGCGCAGGGACATCCGCTTCGATCCGACCCTGATGGTGGATAACGACATTTCCGGTATCGGTCACGGTCCCGATGACGGCGGAGCTGAGGCCCCACTTGTCACAAATCGCGATGATTTCATCTTCGTGGCCCTTTTCGACCACGCAGAGCATGCGTTCCTGCGACTCGCTGGTGAAGATCTCCGCGGTGGTCATGCCGGTTTCGCGCTGCGGGATGACATCGGCATTAATGTCCATCCCAACATTTCCCTTGCTCGACATCTCAACGCTGGCGCAGGTAAAGCCGGCGGCGCCGAAGTCCTGAATACCGCGGATATGTCCGGTGGCAAGAATCTCAAGCGTCGCTTCGATTAGCAGCTTGCCGTAGAACGGGTCACCAACCTGCACATTTGGGCGCTTTGCTTCG
>JBJTQN010000194.1:0-4283 GCA_046075665.1 Armatimonadota bacterium
TCAAGATTTCCGCAGAGCTGATTGCTCCTATCGCTATGGAGCAGGGATTGCGCTTCGCAATCCGTGAAGGTGGACACACGGTTGGAGCTGGCGTCGTCGCCCGCGTCATCGAGTAGGTGTGATTGCTATCGGTCGTACCGCGGGTGTGGTGCGACCGATGTGCGGAAAGTGTAAGTAATATGCGAAAAGACAAAGTTCGAATCCGCCTTCGTGCATTCGATCACCGCGTTCTTGATCAGTCTGCTGAAAAGATTGTTGATACGGCACGTCGTACTGGAGCCAGGATCTCTGGGCCAGTTCTCCTGCCAACAGAGAAGGCAATTTATGCCGTTCAGCGCAACGCGACCATTGACAAGGAGTCGATGGAACATTTTGAGATGCGAACACATAAGCGTCTCATTGATATCTTGAATCCAGGCCCTAAGACGATTGATGCGCTGATGCGTCTTGATCTTCCAAGTGGCGTTGATATCGAGATTAAGCTCTAGAAAAGAGAGAAACCGCGTCACGCAAGGATTTATGTCCCCAGGTGCGCCGTGGAGGTTAGTTATGTCAATTAAGGGTGTTCTCGGCCGCAAGGTCGGTATGACCCAGCTCTTCGATGAAGAGGGTAAGGTTGTTCCTGTGACGGTTTTGGCAGTAGAGCCAAATGTAGTCACGCAGGTTCGTACGGTTGAAACTGATGGCTATTCTGCTGCGCAGGTAGCGTTTGGAGAGTGCCGTGTTGATCGCTTGACTCGCCCTGAGCAGGGTCATCTACGTGCTGCGGGCGTCCAGCCGCGCCGCCATCTGCGTGAGTTTGCGATTCAGGCGGATGCGACCGTTGAAGTCGGCGATGTTATCACTGCTGGCATTTTTGCGATCGGCGAGCGTGTTGTTGTAAGCGGTACATCGAAGGGTAAGGGTTTCGCTGGTGTTGTCAAGCGATATCACTTCCATGGCGCAGACATGACGCACGGCTCGATGGTTCACCGTAAGCCACAGTCTGGTGGTGCTACCGATGCTGCTCGTACCTTCAAGGGTACGAAGAAGCCTGGCCGCATGGGTGGTGAGCGAGTCACACAGTTTGGCCTCAAGGTTGTGCGGTTTGATGAAGCTGATAACCTTTTGTTTGTACGCGGAGCCGTTCCTGGTCCCGATGGAGCTCTCGTCGAAGTGACGAAGGCGCGTCGTGCTGAGAAGGTCAAGGTTCGTGTTGAGACGGTTCGCTCAAGTAAGAAGAAGTAATCAGTGATAATTCACTGGTCCGGAGAATAACTATGCCTACGTTGGCGATAAAAACGATTGGGGGAAAGCAGGCAGGCGAGGTCACCGCATCTGAGCGTGTGTTCGCTGCTCGCGTCAATATCCCTTTGATGCACCAAGCTGTAAAAGCTGAGATGGAAAACCGCCGTCAGGATACGCGCAACGCGCCTGGTCGTGGCGATATGTTCGGTGGTGGTCGCAAGCCATTCAAGCAGAAGGGAACTGGCCGTTCACGGCAGGGTTCTATCATTTCGCCGCACTGGCGCAAGGGTGGAGCTGCACACGGACCGCATCCTCGCGATCTCGGACATGCTCTTCCTAAGAAGATGAAGCGTCTTGCAATCTGGAGTGCTTTGACTGCGAAGATCAACGACTCCGAGTTGGTTGTTGTTGATTCTTTCCCACTCGACGGCATTTCGACCAAGACCGCAGCTGCATTCCTTAAGGATGTAACCGGCGGTGCTCGTAAGTCGTTGGTCATCATCGAAGAAGAGAATGAAACTGTAATCAAGTCCCTTCGGAATATCGAGGGCGTTACTCTACGAGTAGCTCCTGCATTCTCAACACGTGATGTGGTCAATGGCGGCATCATTGTTGCAACGAAGGCTGCGATCCATAAGATTGACTCAATCTGGGCGCCTGAGGAGTCTGAAAATGCCTAATCTGTATAACACAATCCTTCGCCCTGTCATCACTGAGAAGGCATTAACGATGAGTGGTGAGCGCAAATATGCGTTCGTTGTTCATGTTGATGCAAACAAGATGCAGATTCGTGAAGCTGTCGAGAAGCTCTTTACGACCACTGACGGTGGTGCAATCACTGTTACCACTGTGAATACAATCCTGACAAAGGGGCGCACAAAGCGCTACCGTATGTTTGGTCGTTCCAGTACAGGGCGTACGCCGTCGGTTAAGAAGGCGATTGTAACTGTTGCTGAGGGTCAGGCAATTCAGATCTTCGAGGGAGTGTAAGATGCCAGTACGAAAGTTTAAGCCGATTACCCCTGGTCGTCGTCATATGGCCATTTCCTCATTCGAGGAAATCACAAAGGACAAGCCAGAGAAGAGCCTTTTGACTCCTCTCAAGAAGAATGCAGGGCGTAACAATCAAGGTCGCATTACGGTTCGTCATCGCGGTGGTGGACACAAGCGCATGTATCGCTTAGTTGACTTTAAGCGTAACAAGGATGGCGTTGAGGGTACGGTGTCGGCGATTGAGTACGATCCAAACCGCACCTGCCGCATCGCTTTGGTTCAGTACGCGGATGGTAGCAAGGCATATGTTCTCGCTGCTGTCGGTATGAAGCCAGGTGATGCAGTGTTCAACGGAGCTGACGCCGACATCAAGGTCGGAAACGCACTGCCACTTGTCAACATCCCTGTTGGTACGACGGTTCACAATGTTGAACTTCGTCCGGGTGCTGGTGGACAGCTAGTCCGTTCAGCTGGTTCGGGCGCTCAACTGATGGCAAAAGAAGGTAAGTACGCAACGCTTCGATTGCCATCCGGTGAAATGCGAAAGATTCTCTTGACCTGTCGTGCAACGATTGGCCAAGTCGGTAATCTTGAACATGAGAACGAATCGTGGGGTAAGGCTGGTAAGACTCGGTGGCTGGGACGTCGTCCTCAGGTCCGTGGTGTTGCAATGAACCCTCGGGACCACCCCCATGGTGGTGGTGAAGGTCAATCCCCAGTTGGCCGCAAGAAGGGCCCGGTTTCGGCTACGGGTGTGCTTGCTCTTGGATACAAGACGCGTCGCAACAAATCAACCGATAAGTTTATCGTCAGACGACGTAAGTAGTTTTTCTACTAACGTCGATGTGGCATCTGGCATCGCCTGGTGCCACGCACCCGGTAGTTTTCTACGTCAGGGGCATTGGTCGGATGCATAGTCCGACAAGGAGTAATAATGGGACGATCTCTCAAAAAGGGTCCGTTCGCGGATCCTAAGCTGCTCGATAAAGTCGACCAGCTGAATGAAAAGGGTGAGAAAAGGATTATCAAAACCTGGTCTCGCCGATCGACGATTTTTCCGTCGTTTATTGGACATACGTTTGCTGTTCATGACGGACGGAAGCATGTGCCCGTTTTCGTCACTGAAAACATGGTCGGCCACAAGCTTGGGGAATTTTCCCAAACGAAGACGTTCAAGGGTCACGCTGGTGGAACTGGCCAGTCGACTCGTATGCGGAAGTAGGGGGTAGAAATATGGAAGCACAAGCTACAGCCCGCTACGTACGTATGGGGCCACGCAAGGTTCGTTTCGTGCTGGACACCGTTCGTGGAAAGTACGCTGCAGACGCCTTGGACATTTTGAAGTTCACGCCGAACCATGCTGCGGCTGAGATCAGCAAGGTCTTGCGATCTGCGATGGCAAATGCTGGAAATAATCATGGCTTAGACCTGACGAATCTTAAGATCGCCCGTTGCTATGTCGATGTCGGACCAACGATGAAACGTGTTCAGCCACGTGCTCAGGGTCGTGCGTATCGTATTCTGAAGCGCTCAAGTCATATCACGATTGTTGTTGCTGAGGGAGCACCGAAGCCAATCAAGACAGGTAAGAAGGCTCCTAAAGCGCCTCTTCGCGCCGAGCTCAAGGTTGAACCCGTTGTTGTTGAAGATGTCGTCGAGACGGTTTCTGTGGAAACAGCTGAGTCGGCTGAAGCATCTGAGGAAACGACCGTAGAGGAACAAGCATAATGGGACAGAAGATTCATCCTATCGGTTTCCGTATCGGTGTAATCCGTGATGCCGATTCTAAGTGGTATGCAGACAAGCAGTATGCTGCGTTTGTTTTGGAAGACTACACCATCCGAAAGATGGTCAAGATGCGCCGCGGTTGGGATAACGCCGCAATTTCGAAGGTTGAGATTGAGCGTCAGGCAAATCAAGTGCGCGTTACCTTGCACACTGCTAAGCCTGGCATCATTATCGGCAAAGGCGGAGCTGGTGTCGATTTGCTTCGTGGCGATCTTGAGAAGTTGACAAAGAAGACTGTTCATGTGAATGTTCAGGAAATCCGCCAACTGGAAACG
>JBJTQN010000195.1:0-10101 GCA_046075665.1 Armatimonadota bacterium
CTCCAGTCCTTGCGGTTATAACGACCGTCCTGTTACGCGTTGTTGCCGCTGTGGTGACAACCTGGGTCGCTGACAGCTGTCCGGCAGGAACGGTCACAGAAGCTGGAACCGTTGCCCTTGTACTGCTTGCAGCAAGTGTAACAACCGTTCCACCTGCCGGTGCAGCGCCATTCAACGTTACCGTCAGAGTAGATGTCGTTCCACCCTTGACCGTAAGCGGTGTCAGCGCAACAGCAGCGATTGCTGGAGCTGTAACCGATACATTTGCATTGATAGCAACACCACCACCTGATGCAGAAATGGTCAGCGCCGTCGTTGCAGCAACAGGCACCGATGTTGCCACAAAGGTTGCGGTCGTGGCACCAGCCAACACCGTAACCGATGCAGGTACAGTTACCGCAGGTTTAGATGCTGCAAGGGAAACGACAAATCCACCTGCCGCGGCTGGACCGCCAATGGTTACCGTTCCGGTAATCGTTCCCCCACCCACAACACTCACCGGAGTTACAGCAAGAGCTGTAACCTTCTGCGGTGTCACTGCCAGTGTTGCCGTCCTCGATCTACCACCGCCACTCGCGGTAATCACTACATTTGTCGTCGCAACGACAGCCGCCGTTGTGATGTTGAATGCAGCCGATGTAGCACCAGCAGGCACGAGCACTGTTGGAGGCACGGTTGCGCCGACCCCAGCTGTGACCGTAACAACGAAACCTCCAACCGGCGCAGGAGCGGTTAATCCAACCGTCGCTACGCTTACGGCTCCACCAACAACGCTTGTCAGTGAAAGCGACAAACCACTCACCTGCACAACCTTGACACCCGGAGGGTTGACCGTTAGCGGCGCAGAGCCGGAAACGGCACCTGATGTCACCTTGATGTTCGCAGTTCCTGCCACAGTAACAGCTGTCGTTCGGATTGTGAACGTTGCTGTATTGCGTCCGGCACGGACAACAACTGTGGCTGGTGGTACCGCAATCGGATTGTCACTCGTGATGGTCAATGTCTGACCTGCTGTTTGAGCAGCAGCAACCAGTCCTGTAAGCGTAACCTGACCAACGACACTGTGACCACCGGTGATGGCGGCGGGGACAACCGAAACCGTTGACACGAGTGGCGCAAGAACCTGGAGCGATTGGGTCGCCGATGAGGCACCTGCGGTGGCGGTAAGTGTACACGTTGTGTTCGCGATGACCGGAACCGTAGTAACTGTTGCCGTACCTGTAGTAGCTCCGGCAGCAATCACCACCGAAACTGGAACAGTTGCCGCAGCATTGTTGCTTGCTAACGCAACCGTTGTTCCTCCAACCGGTGCGACTGCATTCAATGTAACGGTCAGTGTGCTTGCCACACCACCGGTAACGGATGCCAGTGACAACGCAAGGGATGTTACAACGGGCGGCGTTACCGTAAGCGTCGTTGATGATGCATATCCGTTCAATGTACCAGTGATCGTTGCCGTACCAGCCGCAGCGACAGCCGTCGTAGCGATTGTCACGGTACCTGTTTTCTGGCCCGCAGGGATGGTAACGGTTGCCGCTGATAGTGCCGCGATAGTAGGATTGCTGGATGCTAACGATACCGTAACACCGCCGTTAGGAGCACGCCCCGTCAGGGTCACTGTAGCAGTGACACTTCCAGTACCCGTTACGGATGCTGCACTTAGCGTAACAGATTGCACGCCGGCCTGTACCTCATACCGAACCATCATTTCATTGTCTTCATGCTCAAGAATATGACAGTGAATAGGATACGGACCGGAGAAGTCTCCAAACTTTGTGATCACACGTGTTACTTCACCAGGGTAGGCAATCAGTGTATCTTTCCAGCCACGTTCCCATGGGAACGGTTGAGCTGGTGTTAGAAGTCCGTGTGCGGCAGTCGGCTTGATAGGATCTGGGCCCATTCCTGGCCCGGGCATTCCTGTCGGCGCCAATGCAGCCTCGTACAGTACCGGATCGAACGGTGTGCGATCAAGGAGCTGCATTTCCACAAGGTGCATGTGAATTGGGTGTGCATCGCCAGTGAGGTTTACAAAGTTCCAAATCTCAGTGGAACCCACAACCGGCTTCAATGACGGATCAATCCCATAGTCCACGGTTGTAGATGTTGTAGAACCATTCACATGGTACTTGCGGTTATTAAAGAGACCCGTAATGGGTGCCAAAGCAGACGAGTCCATGAACTCGACAATGGTCAAATTGCGCTCAGCTGCTGCAGATGCTGGTGCAAGCGCGGTGATTGGCTTTAGTGATGGAGACGGAACTACATTTACGTCAAGACTTGTGTCTGTACCTGTCAACGGCAATGTAACCTTGAACTGCATGATCAGGTCATCAATGCCAGGAACGATTGGATCGCCACCGGGATAAGGGCTATTCGCATCGTTTGCAAGGACAAACGTTTTACCAGCAAGCCCAGCAAAGTCAATGACAATATCGTAGCGCTCACCGCTCGACTGCGTGAGAACACCTGTCTGGATTCCAGTTGTACCGTCGACCCCTGGCGTACCAAGTGGAGCTGCTGCCGGCAACAAGCCTTGGTCTGAACCTACAACGGTGATTTGTGGTCCGGGCGTACCGCCAATGTTAGATGTTTGGTCGACGGTATTTTCCCAAAGGGCCATGCTGAGAACACGTGCGTTACAACCGTTCAGGATGCGGAAACGATAACGACGTGGCTCCACCTCAAGGTATGGCCACAGTCGACCATTCACCATCATCATATTGCCGTAAAACTCTGGAATCCAAGGACCAGGATGTTCAACTGCACCACTAATTGAATCAACTGTTCCTTGAAGGTCATTTGTCGGATAGAACAACGTTCCGTCGTCGTTGAACATTCTGTCCTGAATACACAGTCCCAGATCATAGGGACCGGAAGGAAGATTAAGTGAGGCCTCAGCTGGATCTGTGAGGATGTAGTAACCTGCCATACCAGCATAGACATTTAGACGTGTAATCCCAAGGGTATGATCGTGATACCAATAGGTTCCTGCATTGTTCAGGTTTGGGTACTTGCATTCATTGGTCACATATGTAGAACCAGTCTTCGTTGGAATACCGGTCGTTCCCGTATAGGTAAACCATGCCTCGGGATCGCCATCGTACTCTGGACGTACGTGCGCACCGTGAAGGTGAACCGTCATACGCGCATCTGGCTCGCCATTGTCCGCTCCCGCAAAGTTGGTGTCAATCACCGATGCAAGCAAGTGCGGCGTACCATCAGGGATTTGGTTGAGCCACTTGATCGTGACTGGCTTGTTGACCTCGGCCACCATTGTCGGTCCAGGAAAGCTAGGAGTGGTCCCGTTCTGTCCGTAGGCCCACATCGGCGTAGGTGTCCAACCTGGATAGACCTGATGCGTCGTCGGCATCGCAGCAATCTCATAGTACTGAGAACCATCGGCTGCCGTACCTGGTGTCAGAATGGCTGGTTGTTGAACTGGCCACACAAACTTAGGGAGCGCAAGTGCAGCTGCATTATCTAATGGAAGTGCAGCCACTGGCTTTGCAGGACTAGCAGACTTGGCAGCTGCACGATTTTTGTCGGCTTTTGCCAGCTTTGTAATGCCTGCCATCGCATGGCTGCTGGTCGCTGCTGCACCAGCTGCGCCAACAGCGGCACCAGCCTTCAGCAAGTTTCGTCGTGTAATCTTTTGTTCTTTCATTAACATGTCCATCCATCAGGGCTAATCAGGGTTACGCTCGGATGATTCATATTAATGAACTATTACGTACTTAGAACCAGTCAAATTACTAGGTTTTTGATGAATCCCAGTATTTCTAACAGTAAAGAAATGACAGATTGACGTACAAGGAACACCAAACACACCGCTGATCAAACACCGCTTGTAACTATTCGCATGTAGAAATCATTCTAACTTATAAAGTTATATCAAACACCTTGGATGTTATCCATAAAGGTGTTATCAAGAATCGATGACTTGCTACCATCGTCGCCGGGCCAGCCAACACGACAGCACAAACAGGGCTCAATTCGATAGCAATATAGAGGCATCAGGTGACTTCGCTGAATGTCCATCAGCGGCCTGGTCATCCTATAAACGAAGCTGGTTCTAACTGCTATAGCGAGAGAGACGAGCATCGGAACCACTTCGGTTCCAGCTTGCATTTTGTTAGAATCCGCAGAGTTCCCAATGTGAATACAATCAGTCCCATCGAAGCAGAAGGCACACTGAAAATAAAAAAGCCCCCCTGAACCGGGGGGCTTGAGAGTAAACCGAAACCTTATGGCTTCACAGAAACGCTTACCGTCTTTGCAAGACCACCAGTGGTTGCAGAGACGACGACCGTCGTCGGAGCCGCTGGCTTCGTCGTGGTCACAGTAAATGTCGCCTGAAGCGCTCCCTTTGCAACCGTTACCGTTGCAGGAACAGACAGCACTCCAGGGTTAGCTGATGTAAGTGTAACCACTGTGTCTACAGCAGGTGCTGCAGTCAGCTTTATGACACCTGTTCCAGCTGCGCCACCGATGATCGCGGTTGGGGCAACCGTAACGGAGGCAACATTCAGCGGCGTGACGGTTACCTTTCCGCTTCCAGATTCACCATTCAATGTTCCCGTGATTGTAGCGACTGCGGATACCCCTACGACCTTAGTCGTGATTGGGAATGTGGCAATCGCCTTTCCAATAGGCACTACAACAGATGCTGGCACAATAACATTCGCGTTGTCGCTTGTCAGCGTAACCGTTGTCGCTGCCGTAACCACATCAGTGAGAGTCACCGTACCCACGGATGCGATACCGCCAACAACGGGTGATGGCGCAGCCGTGATGCTTCCAACGGTCAAGATTCGAACAGCAAGCGTTCCAGTAGCCGTTGTACCGTTGGCCTTCGCTGAGATGTCAACATTACGTGTAGCAGTGACCGCGGAAGTTGTCACTGCAAACGTTGCAAACGTCTTACCACTTGGAACCACAACCGATGCAGGAACCACCGCTGATGCATTTGATGATGTCAGCTGCACAGTGATGCCAGCGAGTGGTGCAGCGCCGGTAAGCGTCACCGTACCAACCGTACCGTTACCACCGCGGACTGCAGCTGGAGCAAATGTCACAGTTGCCGGGCGTGCCGCTTGAACGGTGAGAACTCCGGTAGAAGAAGCACCGTTCGCCGTCGCAGTGAATGTGACCGGCGTGTCAACACCAACGATTGTCGTGGCTACTGCAAACGTAGCCGTAGTAGCTCCTGGCAGAACTTTGACGGTGGCTGCAGATGCCTTTGCAACAACTGCATTGCTACTTGTCAACGTGACAACCAGACCGGCTGCCGGTGCGGGCGTCGCGAGCGTGATCGTCCCTGTAGATGCCACCTTACCTGCAACGACTGCCGGAGAGAACGTTACCGATGCCGGCTGTGACAATCGAACATTGACCGTCCCCGTTACCGAAGTTCCGTTTGCGGTTGCCGTAACCGTGACAGCTGTGTTGGATGTGACAGCAGTCGATGTCGCCTGGAACGTAGCACTGGATTGGCCAGCGGCAATAATTACGCTCGCCGGAACGGAAAGCGCGGATCCAGATGATGACAACGTCACAACCTGCCCACCAACTGGAGCAGGATCTGCCAACGTAACTGTGCCAGTTGTTCCATAACCACCGGTGACATTTGCCGGACTGAACGACACACTAGCTGGCACCACAGGACGAACACCTAGCGTACCCGTTACCGTTGTGCCATTTGCAGCAGCAGAAATCGTTGCTGACTTCGATGCTGTTGCAACCGCCGTTGTAACGGTAAACGTCGCTGATGTCGCACCGGCGGAAACCGTTACCGATGCCGGAGCGGTTACTCCAGATGTATTGCTGGACAGCGTTACAACGAGTCCTCCAACTGGCGCTGGACCAACCAGAGTTACAGTACCCGTTGCATTTTGTCCACCGACCACTTCCGATGGTGCAAGCACTACGGAGGATGGAACAGTCCGTTGAATCGTCAGTACAGCCGACTTCGTTGTGCCATTTGCAGAAGCAGAGATTGTCGAATCTGCATCAGAGGACACAGCGGTCGTCGTCACAGAAAACGATGCCGATGTCTGTCCCGCTGCAACTGTGACCGTCGCAGGAACGGATGCTGCTGTCCCCGTCTTAGCTACAGCAACAACAAGTCCCCCAGCGGGTGCTGGACCACTTATCGTCACAGTAGCTGTGCTCGAGCTTCCACCAATCACACTCGTTGGTACGAGTGATATTGCATCAACTGATGCTCGATTCACCGTCAGCGTTGCGGACTTCGTCACACCATTCGCAGAACCGCTAATCGTCACGGTTGCATTTGATGAGACAGGACTTGTCGACACCGATGCATTGGCGGTTGTGGATCCCTCGGGGATTGTTACCGATGCTGGTACCGTTACCGAAGCATTGTTCGATGCAAGAGCAACCGTAAATCCACCGGCCGGAGCTGGACCAGCAAGAGTCACAGAAACTGTGGATCCGCTGCCTCCAATCACAGATGCTGGGTTCACGGATACGGAATCGATGGCACTTCGCAAGACCGTTAGTTGTGCTGATTTAGTCGTTCCATTCGCCGACGCAGTAACCGTAACAGCTGTGTCCGACGCGACAGCATTGGTTACAACATCAAATGTTGCACTCGTTGCATTGCGTGGAACAGTCACCGTTGCAGGAACCGTCGCTGAGACCGAATCAGATGACAATGCTATTGTCAATCCGCCATCAGGTGCGGGTCCTGTCAGCGTGACGGTAGCGGTTGATGTTCCACCGCCAATGATACTTGTTGGTGCAACACTCACCGAAGAAACGCCGCTTCGCGTGATGACGAATGATCCAGATTTGCTGTACCCGTTAGCAGTCGCTGTAACAGACACAGTTGCATCTGTCGCTACTGCGGTTGTAGTTACCGCAAACGTTGCTGATGTCTGTCCTGCTGCAACGGTAACCACTGACGGTGCGGATGCAGCTGAACTGTTCCAGGACAACGCAACGGATACGCCTCCAGCAGGTGCGGCAGATGCCAGAGTAACCGTTCCAGTCGTAGAAGTTCCGCCAATCACCGAATTAGGATTGAACGTCACCGATGTTGGCGCAATGGCTTTTACAGTGAGTCCATTTGTGACTGTCGTACCTGATGCCGTAGCACCCAACGAAACAGACGTGTCAGTCGTCACTGCCGCTGTAACAACATTGAACGTCGCTGATGTCTGACCAGAAGCGACCGTCACAGATGCTGGTACGGTTGCACTTGGAGAATCAGAAGTTAGATTCACGACGAGGCCACCAGTCGGTGCAGCAGATGACAAGGTCACCTTTCCAGTACTGGCTGCCCCTCCGATTACGGACGCTGGCGTGAACACAAGCGATACCGGAACGACAGGCTTTATCGTCAGCGATGCTTCTGAGGATTGATCTGCCGTAGATGCACTTATGAATGCAACGGCCTCGGTCGTTACAACACTTGTTGTGATGGTAAAGGTCTGCGATGTTTGACCAGCAGCCACTGTTGTAGACGATGGTACGACAGCATTGGCATTATCCGATGCCAATGCGACTGTATAACCGCCAGATGGCGCAGGGACATCAAGCGTCACCGTTCCTGTGGAAGTTGTTCCACCTGATACCGACGTTGGATTGACTCGCACCCGGGCACTCGGTGGCACAACATCGAGCTGAACGGTTCTAGTAATGCCATTGTTCGTGGCACTCAGAGTAACCGTTGTGTACACAGCAACTGCGTTTGTTGTTACCGTTGCCGTGGCTGTATCTGCGCCAGCGGGAACTGTCACAGTGGATGGTACTGTTGCGACCGGATTATCCGATGTAAGCGTAACAACCACACCACCCGTCGGTGCTTTGCCATCAAGGGTCACACGTAAAACCTTAGACGTTCCACCTGCTGTCCATGAGCGATTTAGTGTGAGTGCTTTAAGGTTGGCACGAAGTACGGTAACACCACCCGACTGCGTTATGCCATTCGCGGATGCAGAGACTGACACATTGGTATCGGCAACGACAGCAGACGTTGTAACCGTAAATGTTGCAGATGACTGTCCTGCTACAACGGTCACTGATGCAGGCACCGAGACCGCAGCATTCCCACTGGAAAGTGCAACGACGAGACCACCCGTAGGTGCAGGACCGTTTGTAGTCACTGTACCGGTTGCTACATTCCCTCCGATCAAGCTCGCAGGATTGATCGTCACCGATGATGGTGTAGTTCTTACGACAGAAACTGTCACAGTCTTGGTGATCGCCGCCGCGGTAGCAGTGATCGTTGCTGTTACATCGGTAACGACAGCGGTTGTGGTAACAGTAAAGCTCGCCGTTGTTGCGCCTGCCGGAACCACCACACTTGCAGGGACTACCACGCCAGCGCGATTGGATGACAGCGTGACAGTGACGCCGCCAGTTCCCGCTGCACTTGCTAAGTTAACGGATCCTGTAGCCGTTGCTCCTCCGACAATCGTTGTTGGATCGACCGTGACTGAGACCAGATCCGGACGGATTGTAAGCGTCTTTTGCGCCTCTTGATTACCAGCGAGGTCGGTTGAGAAATACCGGATTGTGTGTGGGCCTGCGGTTACCGTGAACGGTGCACTATAGGTTTGTTGCGCGCCGCCATCTACCGTATACGTCGTAACTGCAACACCTGAACGGTCATCAGTTGGAACCAATGTCACCAGGGTACCCGCAGGGTTGGTTGATGCCGTTGTCACAGGAACGGTACGGTCGATACGGACAAAGCTGTTCTGCACGACTTCAGCATTACCGGCATTATCAACAGCGAAGAAATCAAGTGTATGCACTGCTTCACCGGTGACAGGTACGACCACACTCGAGCCGATGACAACAACTTCCGTTCCGCCATCAAGTCGATAATGAATCTCTTTGACACCCCAACCGCTTGTATTGTCGACGGCGGAAATCGTCACGTTAACATCAGCACTGTTCCAGCCATTTGCATTGGCGAGCGGGCTAAGCACCCGGGATGAAACAGGAGCAACTACGTCCTTAATTCCCCAAACGGATATCCGGTTGTTATCAGCATCGGCAACGAAGACATTTCCAATTGCATCAATAGCCAGACCCGACGGGTATTGAAGCTGATTTACAGCAGTCCCGGGTACACCAAGAGAGGTTTGATAGGTGCCTGTATTGGTAAAAAGCTGAACCCGGCGGTTACCAGAGTCAGAAACGTAGACAACTCCACCTGCCGAAACTACGACACCATTCGGGCTCTGAAACTCACCATTCGCCGTTCCAGTGGTTCCCCATGTGGAAGTGAATGCACCAGCACCGGTAAATTTCTGAACACGATTGTTTCCGGTATCGGCAACATAAATATTCCCCGAAGAATCTACGCCAACTGCACCAGGACTCGTAAACTGACCATCACCTGTGCCCGTTCCGCCAAATGCAGCAGTAAATCCGAGCGCTGTCGTGAGAACCTGAACACGGTTGTTTCCTGTATCCGCAACAATCACTGCCCCACTGGAGGAAACTGCGATGGAAGCCGGGTTAGAAAATTGAAGGTTACCAGAGCCGTTTGTTCCAACGGCAGACTGAAACACTCCAGACGCGTTGAACTTCTGAATCCGATGGTTTAATGTGTCAGCGACGTAAACGTTTCCAGCTGAATCAACGGCGACACCTGACGGGAACGAGAACTGCCCGTTTGCGGTACCTTCCGAGCCAAACTTCCCAACATATGTGCCATCAGCCTTGAACTTCTGAATACGGTGATTCAACGTGTCAGCAACGTATAAGTTACCACTGGCGTCGAGCGCAGTTGCATAGGGGCTAAAGAACTGCCCATCGCCATTGGTGGTGGCACCCCATTCAGTTACAAACAGCCCACTTGCATTCAACTTCTGAACACGATTGTTATCGGTGTCAGCGATGTAAATATTGCCTGAGGCATCTACCGTCAATGCACTCGGGTATTGAAATTCAACATTACCGGTACCAAAGATCCCCCACGTTTTGCTATGCGCACCAGCGGAGGTGAACTTCTGTACACGATGGTTCCACGTATCCGAGACGTAGATATTGCCACTGACATCGATGGCAACACCCTCTGGCGAATCGAACTGCCCATTGGCAACACCATTTACACCGAAC
>JBJTQN010000196.1:0-2858 GCA_046075665.1 Armatimonadota bacterium
TCATCCCATATTGAGGACAGAGGCCTACGGTAAAGTTCGGCTGCAAGCCGCCACATCAGGAGCTTATCCTGAATGCTCACTACCGGCGTAATCACTGATGGCAGAGCATCCGCGGGATTTCGAAATGGATCAGAGAGGGTATGCAATCTGTGTTCCAGCATAATCCGCGCACCAGGCGGAAATGGAAGAACAGGGAGCGTTGCAAGCTCAGGAAAGTACTGTAGTGCGGGATAGGCATTCAGTAGGACTTGGAATCCTAAATCAATACGATAGCCATCGATTGTTTTAGACTTGACACGTCCGCCAACAGAATCCGACCGTTCGAGCAATCGAACTGGAATGTTGTTATCGGCCAGACGTCTGGCACAAGCGAGGCCGGCTAAGCCGGCCCCGATAACAGTAACCTTCATCGACGGATATTACTTCTTCCAGTTGCCTCGTGTAAAGTCTGGGAAGGTAACCGCTCCACCGCCACGAACGATTGATAGCTCCGACAGAGGACCCGGTGCTGACCAAGCGGCTGCATCGTATACATCCATATCTGGTGCGATGCCTTCATGCAGACACTGGATCAGGCGGAAGTTCATGATGTAGTCCATACCGCCGTGGCCACCAAGCTTTCGTGCCTGATCGCCGTTTTTCTGCCAAAGTGGGTCAATAAACTCTTTGAAGCGGTCGGTTTTATAAAGTTCGACCCAAGTTTCGCCTTCTGGTTGGCCCATGACACAAATACGAGCAGGATAATCCGCAAAAGTACCCTGTGTTCCTTGAATCAAGTTATGACGAGTATATGGTCGGAAGGAGACAACGTCATGCTGCAGCATCACTGTACGGCCAGCAGCCGTTTTCAGGATAGATGTGTTCATGTCTCCGTTCTTGTACTTTTCCTGGCGTGTTGGTGAGTCTTTTGCCACATGTTTGTTGCGGAATTCCGTCAAGCCAGCCTCTTGACTACTCATGGACACCATCGACACAAACCTATCTCCATGGTGGATATCCATGTAGTTGGCGACCGGACCAAGTCCGTGTGTTGGGTAAAGGTTTCCATTGTGGTCGACGTGCGGCTTACGACGCCATAGACCTTCTCCGGAATCCGCCAACAGGAGATTGTTGAGATTGTGGATGTACGCTGCCTCTCCATGCGTAATCGTTCCAAACATGCCCTTACGGACCATGTTCAAGACCATCATTTCAGAATTCCCGTAGCAGCAGTTCTCAAGCATGATGCAGTGCTTGCGGGTTCGCTCCGATGTGTCAACAAGCTTCCAGCAGTCAGCTAACGATGTTGCCGCAGGGACTTCTGTGGCTGCATGATGGCCATTCTCCATGGCACCGATTGCCATTGGGACGTGCCAGTCCCACGGGGTGGCGATATACACGATATCGAGATCATCACGCGCGACAAGTGCCTTCCAGCTGTCCGGCTTACCGCCGTAAACTTGTGGTTTTTGTGCACCACCCCGCGCAACGCGCGCAGCACCGCTTTCACCACGCTCGGTAACGAGGTCGCAGACGGCACGAATCTCAACACCGGGAATGTTGATAAGGTCATTGAGCAAACCACTTCCACGGCCACCGAGACCAATAAAACCAACACGCACATTGGGTGTCCGCTCAAACGGAACGCCATGCATTGTTACATTACTGGTCGCAGTTGGGGTCAATGACCGCCACTCTGCTTCCGCAGCCTCAATGGTGAAAGTTGCCGCTGCAATACCAGCAGTGGCACGCAACATCTGACGACGGGAAAGCGAATCTGACATAAGTAATTCTCCGGTAGACTTCTTCGACTGTTTGATTCACCCTCAGGACAGACTCTTCCTGCGGATAGACTTATGTGCGGAAAGGAAATCCGGATGTATCTTAACGCACATTTCACGGTAAGCGATGTCATCAACCACTTCAATGAGGATCGTAACGCTTGGGGACGTAAATATCCGAACCCTACAGAACGCCGTTATGAATCTCTCAAAGCAGTGACACAGCAGTACACCGATTGCATTGATTCTCTGAAACATAAGGCGGTGACGCGTAGTGAGTATCTGGATGTCCTGCTGTTCGCAGAACGACTGCGGCAGTTCAACCGTGATGACATTTTGGAGCATGAACGAAACACGAAGTTGCATGCCAGTTATCCTTGGCTGAGCGTACTGTTTCAGATGGACGACAAGCTGCGGGGCTTTGAATTTCCGCACGGAGTCACGACATCGGGTGTCCTTTCGAGTGTGCTCGATGATGTAACAAAACTGGCAAACAACATTCAGCATTTACCGCTGGATGAGCAGACTGACCGACTCGCAGCTCACCTGGATCAGGTCATGGATGCCCTTAATCACTGGTGGACGTTTATCGGTGGCTACAATCCGGACGTCACGTGGTGGTGCAATGAGGTTGTTTCATCGCTAATCGAGGCACTGCATCGACTTAAGGAAGTGTTGGTCAAACACATTGGCGATGAGCTGATTGGTCAACCGGTAGGAAGAGATGTGCTCTCCGAGCATTTGGCAGCGAGCTGGATTGCTCACTCTGTCGACGAACTCATGGCCGCTGCTGAGCGCGAGTGGGATTGGTGTCGAAAGCAATGTGCCAATGTTGTTCGCGACATGGGCGTTTCTGATTGGAACGCCGCGCTCGAAGCCTGCAAAGAGTCCGCCGTAGCGCCAGGAAAGCAACCGGAGATTGTCCGTGATCTCGCTTTGGAAGCAAGCCGATACGTAACCGACAACAATCTTCTTACCGTCAATCCGACCGCCAGCGGTACTTGGCGAATGGAAATGATGTCAGCAGAAGATCAAAAGACGAACCCGTTTTTCCTTGGTGGGGAAACAATCATCGTCTCGTATCCAACATCCGGGATG
>JBJTQN010000197.1:0-6721 GCA_046075665.1 Armatimonadota bacterium
CCCTGACATTGACATTTGTTGCCCTCCGGATGAGCGAGCGGCAGGTTCACTACGATCGGAGCTAGACCATGAAAGAAAAGAAATTCGGCATCGCTACCGTTCACATCGTATTGATTGTGATGAGCCTGATCTTTGTTTCGCCGCTTTTATGGATGGTAACGACGGCGATCAAGCCTATCGAAGAAACGATGACGGCAACGCCGACGCTCTTGCCGAGCAAATTCCTCTGGGGCAACTTCCCCAAAGCGGTGACCTATGGCAGTAAAGAGCTTGGCTATATTCCATTCCTACTCTATGCACGTAACACCCTAATGGTGACCCTCCTCTGTGTCGCTGGTTCCGTCTGCTCTAATGCGGTCGTTGCGTATGCCTTCGCACGTCTTCGCTGGCCCGGCCGGGATGCCTTCTTTGCTGTGACACTTGCGACCATGATGGTCCCATTTCCGGTACTAATGGTCCCAACGTTTGGACTGTTCAAGTGGCTGGGCTGGGTGGGTTCCTTCCGCCCTCTTTGGGTTCCTGCGTTCTTCGGCAGCGCCTTCTCTATCTTTCTCCTCCGACAGTTCTTCAGGACTATCCCGATGGAGCTGAGCGAGGCGGCCAAAATCGATGGCTGTTCAGAAGTGCGTATCTTCACCGATGTCCTGCTTCCACTGGCAAAGCCCGCACTCGCTGTCGTAGCTCTGTTTACCTTCATGGGGACATGGAATGACTTCATGGGCCCGATGATCTACCTATCAGACCAGGAAACATTCACACTCTCCCTCGGATTGCAGGCATATCAAAGCCAGCATGGCGGTACACAGTGGAACCTCCTGATGGCAGCGGCAACCGTTGTGATTCTCCCTGTGATTGTCGTGTTCTTCTTCGCTCAGAAGATGTTTATTCAGGGCATCGCAACCAGCGGCCTCAAGGGTTAAATAGGTCGGGCAGGAAAGACTTTTCCGATGACGTTCAACTATGCAAACCGCCGCACCCATGCTTAGATAAGTATTTGCTTTGCGGTACCGCTTGTTGTTGTAATCATCACGGGGATTCTGCTTCAGTTAAAAAAGCAGCTTCCATTTGTGCAACCCGGTGAACGTGCGGGCGTAACGCACGAGCCGGTTGCAACACCGACCCAATATTTGGAAGCAATCAACCGTGGCAAACTCGATGGTGAAGTAACCTGGAAAGATGTCCAGCGTGTTGACATCCGACCATCAACAGGCATCGCAAAAGTCATTCTGAAGAGCGATGTTGAATATCAGGTTGACCTCGGAAGCGGGCATATTCTTCAGCGGGAGCTCCGCATTAGTGACTTTATTGAGTCGCTGCATGATGGCTCATTCTTCGCTGGAGACATCAGTAAGATTGGTGTCTTCCTGCCTGCAGCCATCGGACTTCTCATCCTTTGGCTGTCAGGCATTTACATGTTTTGGCTCCCAGTCATCACCAAGTGGAAAAAGAAACGCAAGACAACTTCTGGCGCCTGATACCCGTGTCAATATCCCGCATTTTGCAGGTAGTCGTATGCGTCGGTAATCAACTGAACAAGCGTGAGGGTTGTCCCTCTTGACCACTCACCCGGGTACTGAGCGCGCGCCGTATCACGATTGGATGTATGCAAGGCACTGATATAAGGCCGTGCTACGTGGAGCGAGCGTAGGCGGAGTGCGTGGGTTCCGCCGTAAATCCGTGCTGCTGCAGCGACATCGCCGCGTTCGACAGCAAATGCAGCAACGATATCAAGCTCAGCCAACGCATCCCGGTAGATCCCATATCGCAAGCGTAGTGGGAATGACAATGAGATGCCGGCAGCAGCTGAATCGAGAAGCCCACAAGCATGCTCGGCCTTTGTTAGCATCCCACGGGCGGTGATATACGCCATCATTTGTGGCCCGGGAGTGAGTGATTGCGACTGTGAGAAGTGCCTCCACCCGGATGCGGCGAGTGCTACCGCTTCATTGACATCCCCTTTAGCAAGAGCGATTTCAGCTAGGACTGGATGGCTATCCGTAAGGCTCCACTGTGCCCGGTCAGCTCTGGATAACCGCAAGAAGTCGCTATGGCGCTGCCGAAGGGTCTGGCACCAGTGTTCTGCCGCATCGGTATTACCAAGGATTGCCTCGGCCATCGCAATTGCAAGTAGCGGCGCCGCCATCCCGGGACCGGATGGCAGGCCTTCGATGGCATCCCATACTCGTAGTGCCATTTCCCGTGCCTGCTCAAACTGACCGGTCGTGATTAACGTGGATGCAAGTAATGCCAGCGGTTGCCAAACATAGTGATCGGTGTTAGCGAGACCGCTGGATGTATAGAAGCGAATCACTGCTTCCAGAGCATCCCGTGCTTCAACGGTATCTAGTGTCCACAGGCAGAATTGAGCCTGTATGAAATGTGTGTCGCGCACAACCTCAGGGGTCGAATCCCGAGCATGAAGCATCGCATCATCAATCAGCTGAGCCGCACGCGTGAGGTCGCCGCTGTACCAGGCTTGCAGTGCGTTATGGCGGAGGATGACAGCAAGCGTCATCGGTTCAGGCCACGTTGGGATAAGTCCTTGAAGCCACTGCAACATCGATGGCTCACGCAAGAGGATGTCTACCATGAGTGGGGATGCCAGCCAGTGTGCTTTTCGAGTCGATCCAATGTATGCATGAACCTGTTGATGGAACTGAGTAGCAGCCTGATAGTCAACGCGGCTCTCCGCTTCAGCTCCTGCAAAGACGGAAAGCCAAATGCGCTGTTGCTCACTAAGTGTGCTGTCGTTTGCCAACAGACGCGTTAGGTGCCCGTGCAGCTGGTGGGCACTGGTTTGCAACCACAATGGCGCCAACGCTAGCACGAGGGTCGCCGCACTCGCTGAATCGCGTTCATTGAGTGTAGAGATTGCCTGCTCATAGTTTTCATCGTCCAGGCGGAAACGATTTAATCGGCTGAAATCTGCCCGTCCGATACCAGCTGGAGGAATCGATGCTGCGACATCGGCAAAGTAAGCGGCATGTTTGGTCAGGAGTGATTGCCCAGCAGCAGGCTCTAACAGGCGTTCACATTGCCTCCGAACACTCTCAAGGAGGCGGTAACGGAGGCCATCAAAGATGGTTTCTTTCTGTACGAAGTACCCAAGGCTTGCATTTACCAAATCTTGCAGGAGCTTTTGAGCATCCTCACGGCCGGTAATCACTGCCGCTGCTTCGGCATCAAAGGAGGCAGGAAAAACGGTGCACTGCATCAGAAAACGTTGAGTTATGGCAGGCAGGTTTTGAATGCTCCAAGCTAGGAGTGACTCCATAGCGCTGTTTTGCGATGTTGCAGTTGCAAGAGCCCCCAGCAAAAGCCCTTCCGTGTTTAATAGCTCGAGCAATGTGGCGGGCGCGTGAAGATGGACTTTTCCAGCAATTAATTCAATAGCCTGTGGGATTCCATCCGCGAAATGACAAAGCCGCGTAACCGGTTCGACATTTTCTGGTGAGACTTCGAAGTCCGGCGTAACCCGATGTGCAGCCTTCTCAAAGAGCTGAAGTGCCGGCGAAAGAATGAGCCCCACGGGTCCAGCTTTGGTTCCTTCCACACGAAGTGGATAAATCCGCGTGTTTGTAACGGAGTTGCCGGTGATGGCTTCGCGTGACGTAATGATGACCTTGGCGGATGGAAGGCTATCGGTTAGTCGCTGAGCAAAGCTGCGTGCTGGACCGATGATGGAGTCGGCATTATCCATGAAGACTAAAATCGGTTTGTTTCCGGAAAGCCGTGCAATGTTTCGAAGCGTCAGGCCGGCAAGTGTCCCGGCAAGTGGCGTATCGAAAGCGAGGGCGAGTGCCGCCGCGAGCATCGCCTCGTCCGTGAGGGCATCACATCGAATAGCGACCGTCCGGTATTCCGACTGCGTGTCCAGTGCAACGCTGACCACACGAGATTTACCTACGCCCGCTGGGCCGTGGACGCCAAGGATACGTGTTTGGCCAGCAGAGATCCAACTGAGGATATCGGAGAGGGATTCCCCTGCGTTAACAAAGTCCCCTGAAATGATGTTTGTCGAGATCTCAGGGGGAACTGTGGATTGTTTAGCCTGTGGAGCGGACGGGTTTAGTTCCTGCAATACGTTTTCTGCAAGCGGCTGAAGGCGTTCGACCAGGTTAGCAATTCGAATACCACGTGTAATGGCCCAGTCATCGGAATAGCCAAGCATCACCCCGCTGCGTGCCTGCTCAAGAAGCATCGAAACGTGTCCGCGGTTGACTTGATCAGCACGCTGCAACAGGATTTGCTGGGCGTGTGACTCAAATCGAACCAGGTCAACATCGATAAGACCGCTTTCGAGCTTTAGACACCCCCTGCTCGAGACCAGTGCGCGATCCGCACGGTTACCGATTAAGGCCATCAAGGATTTACGCACATGGTGGAGAGCTACGTTCAGGTGATTGCGACCATCTTCATGACTAACTCCCGGCCACAGCTCAGCTACGAGATCAACACGTTGAAAATCCTGCCCGGGCGAGAGAGCCAAAATTGCCAGGAGATGGAGGGATTCCCCCCCGCGAATCGCGTGATGACCCGACCAGTAACGCCTCTCAGCTCGGGTTGGCCAAACAGCTGCAAGAGGATTGGGGCTTGCTGACTCATCGAAAACCTCGATCTAGTCCGGCAGGCAACTGCCGACATCCGCCAATAGACCATAGTTCGCAAATGCGTGTGGCGTTATGCATATTAACGCTAGTGAATCGAAGTACTCCGCTTTGATGGCAGATGAATGACCGGCGCTCTGATTCCCAAACTGCTATTTAGGCGGGATTCATTTATTCTGTGGATCACAGCTTCTAACTCTCGACGGCCACGTAGAAGTTAAGCGTTAGGTTCTTGGGACAATGTCACCTTTGCCGATGCACTCAACGAATTTGTTCGACTGGAGATAACCAAAACCCGGTTGTTATGTGAGTTAACTGCAATGAAGTCTGCAAGATTTGTGCCGGACTGAAATCTAACGACAGGCGACTCTAAGGACATATAGCTTAATGCTGGAAAAAAACTAAGATTCACATAAACATTCTTCGAAATTTTTACTGGTGTTAACTTTACAATCAGCAGCTGATACACGTCGGGTTAGCAGGAATTTAAACCCCTACTTCCCAGTATTGATACGGATGATAGTTAACATCACAGAAGATGGATTTACTCCTAAAAATGGCCTGTCAAGACAAAATTCCCCGTAGTTTGACGAGTTTCTGAAGTTGTTACCAGAGTTCAGTTAACCGTGGTTAAACATGATTACAGTTAATTAAACATTACGTTATACACACAATACCCAGTAATTTTAACAACTGATGTTTTGCTCCAAGTACCGATTGAATGTCCCCGTTACGTACATACAACTTGCTCGTAAGAAGCAAGGACGAAAACAGAAACAGGAAAACTCAGATGACTCAGATGAACAGAAGAACTCTGTTGACTACCGGAGCCGTTGCTGGTGCCGGAGTCGCAATGACACCATTAATCAAACGCGTCACAGCCCAGGGTGGTGCTCCCATCGTTTTGACTCCCTTTGTAGACGAGCTCCCAATTCCAGGCACGCTCAACGAAGCCCTCACAGTACAGGGCCAGGCATTCGAAGACCGCTGCTTTGCATGGGGTGCACCAAAGACCTTCGAGATCATTGAAGCTGAAGGCAAGCATCGCTTCCACCGTGACCTCCCAGAGACCGACATGTGGCTGTACAACGGCCAGTTCCCTGGACCAACGATTATCAACAAGCTCGGTGTTCCAACGCTGATCCGCCGCATCAACCAGCTCAACCCAGTCCACACCGGATTTGGTATGCCTGAGTCCTCGATGCACCACCATGGTGGACATCAGGCACCTGCGGATGACGGCTGGCCACTCGACTTCATTCACCCGGGTCAATACCGTGACCACATCATCCCAAACATCGTCCCTGAAGGCGATCAGCGTCAGTGGCCATCGACTCTCTGGTACCACGACCACACCATTGACTACACCGCTGGTAACGTCTACCGGGGACTTGCTGGACTTTCCCTCCACTTTGATGATGTTGACTCCGGCAACGAGAACGATCCAAACCCACAGGCACTCCGCTTGCCATCTGGGCAGTACGATATTCCGCTCGTATTCCGTGATGTTGCACTCAACGCAGATGGCTCGCTGTTCTTCGATCAGCTGAACATCAAGGGGCAGGTCGGAAACCTGATGACGATCAACGGCAAGGTCAAGCCTTACCTCAAGGTTGCTCGCCGCAAGTACCGCTTCCGCATTCTGATTGGTGGCCTGGCACGTGAATATCGCTTCCAAATGAGCGATAAGTCTCCATTCCAGATCATCGCATCCGATGGTGGTCTCCTTGAAACTCCAGTAACGACGAATGTCCTGCACCAGGCAAACGCTGAGCGCTATGAAATCGTTATCGACTTCAGCCGCTACCAGATTGGCCAGCAGGTCACGCTGAATGATCACATCGTGCAAATCGATGGCAACAAGCCTGTTGCTGTTGCAGCTGTTGGTAACCCACTCCTGTTGTTTGTGGTTGACCGTGATGCGCCAGATCCTTCAGAGGTTCCAGCAACGCTACGCCCAATGCCTCCAATCGAACTGAATCGTGTCGTTGCAACCCGCAACCTCGTACTCAGCAAGAAGGGCGGAATGTGGACTATCAATGACAAGGTCTGGAACCCAACGGTTCCATTGTTCCGGCCAAAGCTCAACACGTTTGAGATCTGGAATGTCTCGG
>JBJTQN010000198.1:0-4073 GCA_046075665.1 Armatimonadota bacterium
TCTACGCCCGATATTGGTAAGCACCAAGCGCCGCCACTTCCAATGAAGCCAATCCTTAGGTGGACATTTGATGGCTCCGAAGACGATGCTTCACGATTGATCGGAGGCACATTTAGTGGAGGTGCACATATTGAAGGAGGAAATTTAGTCCTCCCCGATGCCCAATCTCTTTACAAGAGTGCTCCGTTGCCGATTGGGCTTGCCGAAAAGACGATGGAGGTCTGGGTATCCCTTGGCAGCCTTGAGCAACGCGGTGGCAGCGCCTTTACTATCCAGTCCCTTGATGGAGTTGTCTTTGATGGAATCGTCTACGGTGAGCGCATCGCGAACCGATGGATGGCAGGTTCAAACGGGTTTACGCGAACACAGGACGTCACGACATCCGATGAGTTTGTGGCTGACCTGCTGCCAGTACAGCTTGTGATTACGTATTCGGCATCCGGTGAGATCTCCCTCTACCGCAACGGCAAGCAGATTGGTGGGCCCTACAAGCCAACTGGTGCAGCGCAAGCCTTTGCATCAAACGCATGGCAAGCTTTGTTCGGCCTACGCCACGATGGCTCGAATGGCTATCTACAAGGCTCGATATATGAGGCTCGACTATATAGCAAAGCACTTTCGGCTGTTGAGATTTGTGCAACGTACAGAGTCCCACCGACAGGAGCTCTGGTAGAGCAAATCAGTTTAGTCGGTTCCCGAGGCCGTGACACTCAGGCTATTAGGGCATGGAAAGCGGTGAATGACCTTCTTGAATCCCGCCGAAAGTTAATTGGAAATGACGCAGTTGCCGACCGGGTTTATGCGGTTACATCCGGGAGAGCTGAGAAGACCTTTCTCCTCGCCCGGGGGGATGTCAATGCCCCCAAGGATGAAGTGTTCCCGGGAGCTATCAGTGCGATCAGTACGCTTCCAGCCGTGTTTGCTTTGCCGGAGAACGCGCCTGAGTCCGACCGCCGGAAGGCGCTTGCTGCTTGGGTGACGGATAAGCGAAATCCGCTGACATCGCGCGTGATGGCCAATCGCATATGGCAATGGCATTTTGGAACTGGCCTTGTCTCAACTCCGAATGACTTTGGCAATACGGGCGAGCCGCCAAGGAACCCAAAGTTGCTGGACTGGCTAGCAGCAACGTTTCAGGCAGAAAACCGGTACGGAAAGGCATGGAGCATCAAGAAAATGCATAGGCTAATTCTGACAAGTAAAGCCTATCGTCAGGCAAGTGCCCCAGATGCTGCAGCATCAAAGGTGGATGCCGAAAACCGACTCTTATGGCGCTTTTCACCTCGGAGACTCGAGGCAGAGGTCATTCGCGATGCAATGCTAAAGGTCGCAGGAAACCTCAATACCAGCATGGGCGGCCCCGGCTTTCGGCCATTCACGGTCTCCAGCTATGGGTCTAAGTTCTATGCACAGTTAGATCGCGATACGCCTGAATTCAATCGCCGTTCGATTTACCGGATGACCGTGCATTCAGCGCGGAACCCTCTGCTCGAGGCACTTGACTGCCCGGATCCATCCAGTAAGACACCAAAGCGCAATGTATCAACAACGCCATCACAAGCACTTGAGATGATGAATGATGCGTTTGTGTTGCGTCAAGCGACCTTGCTGGCAGGTCGTGTTCGAAAATCGGTCGGAGACGATAAGCGCAAACAAGCATCGCTTGCGATGAACCTCGCACTTGGTCGATCGCCATCTGCGACCGAGCTGACGCGCGCAGCAACATTCCTAAAATCCAATACACTCGACATGTATTGCTGGGCCTTGCTGAATACCGGAGAGTTTGCATATGTCGATTGAGAACCGAATACCGCGAAGGCACTTTTTGCGAGATACCGCGGCAGGCCTCGGAAATATTGCGCTTTTGTCGATGCTAGCCGAGGATGCAAGCGCTCATGGACAAAAAGTAGACCTTTCTTTCAAGCCAAAGGTCAAGCGCGTCATCCAGATATTTGCATGCGGTGGTGTAAGTCATATCGACACATTTGACTACAAGCCGGAATTGATTCGGGCGGATGGTCAGGAGTGTAACAAGACATTTGACACGTTTTTTAATAATCCGGGGCGGCTGATGAAGAGCCCGTTTACGTGGGAGCCGAACAAGCAGACGGGTCACTTGATCAGCAGTTTGTTTCCGCATTTACGGGATGTCGCTCACGAAATCACGTGGCTCCATAGTATGAAAGCCAAGTCTGCTAACCACACTCCAGCAACTTTCCAGATGAACAGCGGTTTCACGATCAATGGCTTTCCGTGCATGGGCGCCTGGTTGTCGTATGGCCTTGGTTCGCTCAACCGGGATCTCCCAACATTTGTTGTTCTCCCCGACCCTCGGGGGCTACCGGCGGGCGGTGCCATTAACTGGACGAGTGGCTTTCTCCCGGCAACACATCAGGGAACCGCTTTCCAAACCAAGGGCGCTGCCGTCAATAATCTTTTCCCACCAGACACAGTGAATGCGAAGGAACGCAAGGCTGGGCTTGCCGTGCTTGGCGATTTGAACGACGGCTTTCACAGTAAGCATCCGGATGAATCCGGAATCACAGCGCGTATAAAGGCATATGAGCTCGCGGCCCGGATGCAGGTGAGTATTCCCCAAGCGGTTGACATTGAGTCTGAGCCTGCGCATATCAAGGCGATGTACGGTTTGGATAAGCCTGAGACGGCTGGGTTTGGGCGTAATTGTCTGCTGGCACGAAGGCTTGCTGAGAAGGGTGTGCGGTTTGTTCAGCTTTACCACGGTGGGGCATTTGGTTCGCCGCGCATCAACTGGGATGCACACGAGGGCATCGTCGAAAACCACGTCGGTCAAGCGGCGAGCATGGACCAGCCAGTAGCGGCATTGTTGAAGGATTTGAAGCAGCGCGGGATGCTCGATGACACATTGGTTGTTTGGACCACTGAGTTTGGGCGGACTCCGATCACGCAAGGTGTTGGGGCGACTGGGCGTGATCATCACCCGTTTGCATACACATGCTGGATGGCGGGTGCAGGACTAAAGTCAGGATTGCGGTATGGCGAGACAGATGAGCTTGGCTACGACAGCGCCACAAATCCAGTTAGTGTCTATGACTTTCATGCAACAGTGCTTCGACTGCTTGGCATTGACCACACGAAGCTGACGTTCTACCACAACGGGATTCGTCGTCGCCTCACAGATGTCCACGGCCATGTGATTGATGGCATTTTGGCTTAGTGAATTGTGGGTTTTGCCTTGGTGGATGCCATTCAAAGAGAATTGTTGCAATCTCCAAGCCTAAGTGAAGCAGGCATCGACCACACAAAGCTGACGTACTACCACAACGGAATTCTTCGTCGCCTCACAGATGTCCACGGCCATGTGATTGATGGCATTTTGGCGTAGCGTCACTTCCAGCAAGAAGAACAAGACGATACCCGATTGCGTTTCGACCGGGTAGACTTTTGTCCGACAATGTTATTCCTCCTCCCTCCAAGTGAAGGCAAAACCACTCCGCAGGATGGCCCGGTATTCGATGCGAAAGTGCTTCGTTTTCCGAAGCTCACCCCGAAGCGTAACGCGTTGCTCAATGGGCTTATTAAGTTGTCCAAAGGGAATCCGACAGCTGCCCTGGGTGTCCTTGGACTTACACCAGGTCAGCTCGAGTTGCTTACTGTAAACAGCCAGCTGCTTCGTTCGCCGTGCGGGCCAGCCTTTCAGGTTTACACGGGTGTCCTTTATTCTGAGCTTGCACCTGCATCGCTTACATCTGAACAGCTTTCCAGACTCGATGCATCCGTTTGGATTTCCAGTGCCCTCTTTGGGTTCGTGGGATTTTCTGATTACATCCCGGCATATCGGATGTCCGGGGATGTCACGTTGCCTGAGATTGGCACACTGACCCAGTATTGGAAGCAGGATCTTTCAGCGATGCTCGACAAGGTTCTTGGACCTATCGTCGACTTTCGCTCTGGAACGTATGTAAAGCTTGGGCCACTCTCAAGGGATGTCTGTGCCCGGACGGTGGTCCCACGGGTATTGCAGCGGATGCCGGATGGCCCACCGAAGTTGATTACTCATTTCAATAAGGCGACAAAGGGCCGGTTGATGCGAG
>JBJTQN010000199.1:0-3326 GCA_046075665.1 Armatimonadota bacterium
TCGTTCATGACCGATTGTGGCAAAATCAGCCTAAGCGGAAAGGACATCACCAAATGGTCGGAGCACAAGCGCGCATCACTTATTGGTCGTGTTTTCCAAAACCCGTTCAGTGGTACCGCACCCACGATGACGATTGCTGAAAACCTCTCGCTCGCGGCGCGTCGCGGCAAACCGCGGGGCTTCGGTTGGGCGCTTGATAAACAGCTACAGAGCGAGCTTCGGGACCGGATACGCACATTGAACATGGGCCTCGAAGATCGCCTCGGTAATGCGATAGGCAGTCTTTCAGGTGGACAGCGTCAGGCGCTTACCTTGCTCATGGCAAGCTGGCTTAAGCCTGATCTCCTCCTCCTCGATGAGCACACAGCCGCACTTGACCCAAAGAGCGCCGATCAGGTCATTCGTCTCACCAAAGAGATTGTTGAGAAGGATCGTCTCACGACATTAATGGTCACGCACTCGATGCAGCAGGCGGTCCACCTCGGTAATCGCATCATCATGATGCACAAGGGACAGATTCTTCACGACTTTAAGGGAGCATCCCGACAGGGCATCCGCTCGGAGGATCTGCTTCATCGCTTTGAGGAAGTCCGACGGCGGGAGCAAGTCGATATTCGCGTCGCAGAGCTCCTGCAGAGGATGTATGTCTAACACAAAAGATGTACTGGCGATCTCCTCTGTGCGCCGCAATGTTGCACTGTGGTTTTTGGCCGTCAGCACGCTCCTACTCTTGGCTGGCATCCTCGGATTTCAACGCCTTCGGGGCGAAATGATCCGGATCGCCGCTGGCTCTGAGCAGGTTGCGATTGCTTCAGTGGTTGAGCAGCTGACCACTGCGGATGCCATTTACCGCCAGCTGACTACCGCAAGCCGGAAAGTCCTTGAAGCGGAGGCATCACGTTACGGGGCGGCATCCGTCAATGGTGCCAAATCCATTGCTGGAAAAGTCGTCCCAAACCTCACCTTCGGCACTCGCAGCATGGTGGCGAATTACATCGTTGTCGATTCCATCAAGGCCCGGATGGGTGGGACGGCGACGCTCTTTGTCCGCGCTGGAACGGATTATGTGCGGGTTGCGACCAATGTCATCAAAGCGGATGGCAGCCGCGCTATCGGGACGGTACTCGACCCCAAAGGACCCGCCTACGCCGCAATCTCCCGCGGAAATACGTTTACCGGCGTGGTTGATATTTTGGGCGTTCCCTACTTCACCAGCTATTCGCCAATCCGTAATGCGGCCAACGAGGTCATCGGAGTCTATTACACCGGCTACAAAATTGAGACACTGGCGGGGGTCGGAGAAGGCATCGGTAACATCCGTATCCTTGATAATGGCTTTGTCGCCCTTCTTGATCGTAAAGACACCATCCTCTTTTCCAGTAACCACGCACCTGTCAAAATCGTTGTAGGCGCGGCATCGGTAAGTGCGGGACATGCTCCAACAGCTGTCACCAAAACCGCTGGTCACCTTGTCCATCGAAGCACGTTTGACCCGTGGGGCTTTGACATCATCGCAACGACTTATGAGCCTGACCTGACTGCACGAACACTCGCGCTCGTCTGGGGCGTTCTTGGCATCATCGGCGCCGCCGTGCTTCTCGTGCTCGCAGCAAGTTACATCTTCGCCGGACGCCTCTCAAATGCTCTCCTCACCGCGAAACGCCACGAGGATGCCGCATTAAAAGCATCTACTCTCGCACAAGAAGCCCAGGTTGCCGCCGAAACAGCCCGCGTCGAAGCGGTGGCTGCACGGGATGATGCAGAAGCGGCTAACCGAACCAAGAGCGCCTTTCTTGCAAACATGAGCCATGAGCTGCGTACCCCGATGAACGCCATCATCGGGTACAGCGAAATGCTCGCGGAAGAGGCTGAAGATGCCGGCGTCGCCGAGTTCATCCCAGACCTCAACAAAATCCAAAGCGCCGGAAAGCACCTCCTCTCACTCATTAATGACATCCTCGATTTGTCCAAAATCGAGTCTGGGAAGATGACGGTTTTTCTCGAAGCATTTGATGTGAAGACGCTCATCGAGGATGTCGCAGCAACCGTCAAACCACTCCTAGCAAAGAACAATAATCAGCTTGTATTGGATATCCAGCCCGGGCTTGGTGCGATGACCAGTGACCTCACAAAAGTCCGCCAGACACTGTTTAACTTGCTCAGCAATGCATCCAAGTTCACGGAAAATGGCACCATCACGCTCTGTGCAATGCTCTTCCAAAGTGGTGTCACAACAAATGTCAGCTTCGCAGTGACCGATACCGGAATCGGAATGACACCTGAACAGTGCGGGAAGCTGTTTCAGGCATTCAGCCAAGCGGATGCATCCACAACGCGGAAATATGGTGGCACTGGCCTTGGCCTCGCCATCAGCCGGCGCTTTTGCCAAATCCTCGGGGGCGATATCACCGTTACAAGCATCCCGGGGACCGGATCAACCTTTACGGTACTCCTGCCACTTCATTCCGTGGATGCATCATCAGATACACCGCCGGCTGTCACAAATGAAACATCCGCAGCTGTCGTCGCAGGGACGTCATCAGCGGCAATTATTGGAGCTGCGCGCGGTGTAATCGTCGTCATCGATGATGATCCGAATGTTCGTCACCTCATGGAGCGCTTCCTGACCCGCGAAGGCTTTACCGTCCACACGGCCGCGGATGGTGCTAGCGGTATTGAACTGGTTCGTATCCATAAACCGATGGCGGTGACAACCGACATCATGATGCCCGGACTTGATGGCTGGAGCGTTCTCTCAGCGATCAAGGGCGACCCGGAAACCGCGGACATCCCGGTGATAATGGTTACCATGGGCGATACTCAGGAGCTTGGATTTGCTCTTGGCGCATTCGATTTCCTGAGCAAGCCACTCGATCGCAATCAGCTCTTAAAGGCGCTTGAACGCATCAACTTACCCACATCCGGTGAGACCGAAATCCTGGTCGTTGAGGATGACCGCGATACCCGTGAGCTGCTCCAGCGGACGCTTGAGCGTGAGGGGTGGGTGGTGAAAACGGCCATCGATGGCATCGATGCCACCGAGTACCTCGCGCGTGTAGCGCGCATTCCAGATCTGATTCTGCTCGATCTTATGATGCCTCGCCTGGATGGCTTTGGCGTCCTCGATGCCATCCGCAGCAACCCACTTTGGGCAATGATTCCTGTGGTCGTGTTGACGGCCAAGGACTTGACCATCGATGAGCGGATATTACTAAGTCAATCCAGCGCAGCGATATTGGAAAAGGGTGCCGTTCCACCCAGTGAGGTTTTGGACCACCTGCGTTCGCAGCTGTCCTTTATCACCTCGAAGCGAACCGACATCTGAT
>JBJTQN010000200.1:0-9343 GCA_046075665.1 Armatimonadota bacterium
CGGATTGCACTAGAGTCACTGAGATCCCGCTGGAGACGCGAAACTTGAAGCTTTGCACCTAAGTGATCAAAGAGGCTTACCGCCAAGCCAATGTTTGCCTCACTATTTTCAAAGTCGATAGGGTTGACTTTATGAGGCATCGTGCTGGAACCGATTTCGCCTGCTACCGTCTTCTGACGGAAGACTCCCACGCTGATATAGGCCCAGATGTCCCGATCGAAATCCAGAAGGATGGTCAAAAATCGCGACCAAGCGTGAAAGAGTTCAGCCATGTAATCGTGCGACTCTATCTGTGTGGTCAGCGGGTTGTACGTCAGGCCAAGTCCCGTCACAAAGCGCTCCGCAATGTCTGGCCAGTTTGCTGCAGGAAAGGCAATGATATGCGCATTAAACGCACCGACCGCTCCGTTTATTTTGCCAAGAAATGGAACTGTACTAATCTGCGACAGCTGCCTGTTCCAGCGATGCACGAACACGGCCAGTTCCTTACCAAGCGTGCTTGGACTGGCTGGTTGGCCGTGGGTTCGTGAAAGTAATGGTGCATCAAGAAGTGGCTCGGCCAGATCGATAACTTTTTGGACGACCTCACGTGCCTTAGGGAGCATAACATCACCAACCGCACCATTCAGCATTAGTGCATGGGACAGATTATTGATGTCCTCCGATGTGCAAGCAAAGTGAACCCACTCGGAGAGATCTGCAAGGGATGTATCGGCAAGGTTTCGCTTGATCCAATATTCGACAGCTTTAACATCGTGGTTCGTTGTACGTTCAATTTCCTTGATAGCTGCCGCTGCATCGTTACCGATGCTTCCGGCCAGCTGGCGTAGGAAGCTGATTTCCTCAGCTTGCATCGTCCGTACGGCAGGCAAAGTCGGCTCGGCGGCCAAATGGATTAGCCATTCAACTTCAACCCGAACGCGGGCGCGAATCAGTGCAACTTCGGATAAGTGCGCTTTGAGCGGCGCTACGCTGGCTTCATACCTGCCATCTATCGCAGACAATGCATCAATTGACATACTTCACTCTAACTTCCTGAGCCATCCACAACCTTGGCACTGATTCCCCATGCTCCGCTCCAGGTTGCCCCTTGGCTGAGCCGCGTAAGTCCCCACTCTTCATGGTTGAACCCATCGCTTGTGCAGCTCATCGGCTCAATCGCAAGAGCACGTCGTTTCCGACCATCCACCAATGTATCCCCGGTAAAGAGCACACAATTTGGATAGGCAATGGGATCCATCCAGACGCTCACATCCAATGTCGCTCCGGAGAGCACAACCGTTGGTGTTGCACCGATAGGAGAGACAAAGCAGTTATCAATAACCTGAGCACCGATCACCCGGGGACGTCGAAAGTCCACGCCAGCATCGGAGACATCAAGAATATTCCCCGTTGGAATAAGGGCATCAAACTCAAGGACCCGTTCAAATGGGACGGACAGGGTGCTAGTGTCGACAAAGTCATCCCCCGTGACAAAATAACTGTGATAACCAATCCCAAAAGGTGCATCTGTATCCGAGAGGTTCTTGGCGGTCGCTGTAACACGGAGCCCCATCGCCGATAGTGCGTAGTGGAGTTGTAGACCGATGCTAAACGGGTACCCGCTAACAGGCGATGTAACGACACCCACAGTGACATCAGATGCAGATTGCGCGATTACATCCCACTGAAGAGTCCGGACAAACCCATGGATGGCATGTTCACCCGAGCGCTCGTTGATGGCCAGTTGGTAATCCTGACCATCAAAGTGGTAATGCCCCTTGTTGATACGACCGGGAAACGGCGCGAGGATGTCGCCTTCAGCGCCAATACGGCTTTCAAACTCCGAATACGCGGTCGTGACTGCATGGCCATTCAGCCAAAGCCCCTGCAACCCGCCGCCACGTAGACAGATTTCTGCTATATAGCCAAACCCGGCTATCGTCACACTCGCCATCACAGCCCCCTCGCAGTCATCCAGGCAGCACATGCCTCCAGCTTATCTGTCCCGATCCAGCTCACCCCGGCAGCTTCGAGGATTCTCCACCCCGCAGGCGTATCCGGAAGACCCCAAAATCTCGACTTAATGCCAAGGTCATCCGCACGGAGCACGTAATCCGAAAGCCAGTCACGGTGTTTTCGCGACATCAGCCCGCTGCCAAACCACGGGATGTGTGACAGCCAAGCCTCACTGACCATCCTGAAAACGCCTGGTTTAGGGTTTTTGAGGTCGTCAACGCGTGCATCAATGAACATATTCCGCTCACGACGACCCGAAATCTGACGTATTGGTCGGTCCCCAGAGAGGACAATTTCAAGTGCACCTGGTCTATAGTTCGACTGCGAGCCATGGCTGAGCAAATGTTCATAGGGCCGTAAGGCACGGTCAAGCACCGGAAGGACATCGGCGGAATTTGCCTTGATGTCAATCATGAGCTGAAAGGTGTCAACGCCAGGCTGGACAACCCCCTGTCGGCGGATACGCTCCATCATCGGGCGCAGATATAGGGCATCCAGCGTTCGCTCTGGACGAACATCCTTGCGGTCGTGTGCCACAAGAAGCTGGCCATCCACGAGGTAGATATCTGCTTCGACAGAGGCAAACCCTGCATTCAGCGCATCGACCAGCGGTCGTGTGTGCTCGTAATCATTATGAGAATGCGCACGCTGGTGAATCGTCATCGCATCAACCCTCCTGAATTGCACGCCAGCCAATATCGCGACGATACTGCCCACCATCCAAGTGAATCCGCTCAAGCGCCGTGTATGCCCGCTCTCGAGCTTCCTGGAAACTATCCCCCGTCGAAGTGACGGTCAGAACACGTCCGCCGCTTGAAAGAACATCTCCACTTTCGGACAAACGAGTCCCTGCATGAAAGATAGCAACAGCATCCAGCTTGGCAGCATCATCAAGGCCAGTCAGGACATCGCCTGTGCGTACCGCTCCCGGATACCCGTGTGCAGCGAGGACAACCGTCACAGCATTTCGGTTTGAAAATCGGACATCAATCTGGTCGAGACGGGCATCCACACAGGCGTTAATGACCTCAACAAGGTCTGTCTCAAGTAGAGGCAATACGATTTCGGTCTCTGGATCTCCGAAGCGGCAGTTGTACTCAAGGCACATCGGTCCATCAGGAGTCAGCATGATTCCCGCAAACAGGACTCCCCGGTAAGGGATGCCTGTGGACTTTATGGCACGGACGGCCGGCTTAATGATGACATCGCACATTGAATCGATATCGCCTTGAGAAATCCCGGGAACGGGTCCATATGCTCCCATACCTCCCGTATTGGGGCCGGTGTCGCCTTCCCCGATGCGTTTATGATCCTGTGCAAGAAGCATCGGAACGACGGTATCGCCATCAACAAATGCCATTAAGCTTGCTTCCGGGCCAGTCAGACACGCTTCGATGACAACCTTGTTACCGCTCGCGCCAAACTCACGGTCAATCATGATTCGCTTGATGGCATCCTGTCCTTCGGCGAGGCATGCCGCAACAATCACGCCCTTCCCTGCCGCATCTCCATCGGCTTTGATGACAATCGGAAAGTTTGCAGAAGAAAGGTACTGCAAAGCTGCAGACGAGTCATCAAACACCTCAAACGAAGCAGTCGGAACTCCCGCCTGCTTCATCAGCTGTTTGGAGAAAACTTTGGAGCCTTCAAGGCGGGCATTTTCAGCTGTTGGACCAAATATCCGCAAGCCAGCCGCTTCAAAGGCATCCACAACTCCGAGAATGAGTGGCTTTTCCGGACCCACAACGGTCAGGTCAATTTGCTGATGTTGGGCGAACTGAACGAGTCCGGCGACATCAGAGACTGCAATATCGACATTTTCGGCGACCGCTGCCGTCCCCGCATTGCCAGGAGCGCAGTAGACTTTGCGGACATCCTTTGATTGTGCGAGTTTCCAGCAGATGGCGTGTTCACGTCCACCGCCACCAATCACGAGGATTTTCATTTTGAGTCAACCTCCAATAAATCGTGCATAGGTTGCGTTCGCACTGGTTGTACAGTCGCAGTTTCCAACTGGGAGACCATTTCTGCGTCTTCCGTACACAGAACGCCAAAGACTGAAGACATGACAGTGAAAGCCGCTTGCACCCGGTGTAGGGTAAAGAGCAACGCACTCATAGCAAGCCGTCGTCCATCCTCTGGGCCAAATTCTCAAAGCGCGCATACTTAGGGATGAATGCGAGCTTAACAGTACCAGTTGGTCCGTTACGCTGCTTCGCGATAATAAACTCGGCTTCCTCCGCATCGTTGTAGGCACTGTCGCGTGCCTTTGACGCATCCTTTTGGTCATCCTCATCAATGCTAACTGCTTCTTTGCGTGCGTAATAGGCTGGCCGGTAGATGAATCCTACGATATCTGCTTCTGCCTCAATTGCACCGGATTCACGGAGGTCTGAGAGCATTGGTCGTTTGTCTTCACGTTGTTCGACTCGGCGAGAGAGCTGTGACAGTGCGATAACGGGGCAATCCATTTCGCGTGCGAGGTTTTTGAGGCCCCGTGCGATTTCCGTGATCTCATAGTTGCGACTTTCTGCATCTTTGGATGACCCGCGCATAAGCTGGAGGTAATCAACAATGACGAGATCTAGGCCATGTTCTGCTTTGAGGCGTCGGCACTTTGAGCGCATCTCCAGTGCGGACATATCTGTTGCGTCATCGATGAAGAGGTTACATTTCCAAAGTCGGTCGACTGCTTCAGCCAACCGTGTCCAGTCATCAGCATGGAGATGTCCCGTTCGAAGGCGATGAGCATCCACACGCGCTTCGGAACACATCATTCTCTGCGTAAGGGATTCCTTACTCATTTCCATGGAGAACACTGCAACGGTTTTACCCAGCAGTGCTGCGTTCTGGCCCATGTTGAGCGTGAGTGCGGTTTTCCCCATGGAAGGACGCGCGGCCACGATGATTAGATCTCCCTTTTGCAGTCCTGATGTAATGTGGTTTAGGTCGATGAAGCCGGTATCGACTCCGGTCGTGACATCTTTTTCGGAGTAGAGATGTTCGATTTTGTCAAACGTTTCCGACAGAAGCGGCTTGAGCGGAGTAAAGCCACCTTGGCGTCTACGTTGGCCGACATCAAGCATCAATTTCTCGGCCTGATCTACAAGGACATCCACATTATCGGGATCCTGGTATGCGAGGCCGGCTATCTGCGAGCTGGTTTCAATCAGTTTCCGCAGAATCGCTTTTTGCTCCACGATACGTGCGTAATAGGTGACGTTTGCAGTCGTTGGAACGAATTCACCGAGCTGCATGAGGTACGCAAGACCTCCAACTAACTCTAGATGGCTGCGGCGTTGCAGCTCTTCGGAGAGCGTTACGATGTCAACGGGTTCGCCTTTTTCGGAAATCGCGAGCATCGCCTCGTATATACGGGCATGCGCTTCACGATAAAAGTCATCACGAAGGAGGAGCTCGCTGGCACGCTCAATCGCAGCGCGTTCTCCAAGGAGCATCGCACCAAGCACAGCCATTTCGGCTTCAATATTTTGTGGGGGTATTCGTTCCAGCATATGTTAGAAATCACAAACCCCCGCAGGCATCGATGCCCACGGGGGTTTGCAGGGGTGTTGTCCCCGATTAGGCCTTGTTTACAGCTACGGTGAGTTCTACAGTGATATCACGGTGGAGCTTGACAGGAACAGTGAAAGTACCGACAGCCTTGATTGGGTCATGGAGATTGACCTTGCGCTTATCAACTGCAACTCCCAGCGATGTGTGAATTGCGGTTGCAATATCGGCAGCGGTGATCGATCCAAAGAGGCGATCGCCAGCTCCAGCCTTGGCTGTGATTTCAACGGTCTTGCCTTCGAGAGCAGCCTGTGCAGTCTGTGCGGATGCCAATAGCTGTTCAGCCTTGCGATCTTCAGCAGCAAGCCTGAGTTCCAGCTGACGAAGCGCACCACCAGCAGCCTCTACTGCCAGTCCACGTGGGAACAGGTAGTTGCGCGCGTAGCCATCGTTTACTGCGACAACTTCACCTTCGCGTCCAACCTTTGCAATATCCTTGTTCAGAATTACCTTCATCTCGTTACCTCTTCCACTGAATGCCAATGACGGGTCCACCAGTACGACCTATCCCGTCGTAGCCAGCAAACAATGCTGTACCTGCATTCAGACGTTTCCGCAAACGGGCATCAGCCGTAATCGCCGTCGGATTCCAGACATCCAAGCGGAAGTCATACCCACGGAGCGACTGGTCGAGCCCCACACCCAGTTTCCCTGCGAACAGCCCATACCGAAGCACGCTGCTGTCACTACGGATCAAGCCTTGTTGTATATCCACCCGATTGCCTTCTGTTGCATCGAATAATCCGAGGCGAAGGTAGCTGTCCGGAGCGAATCCAGGCACAACCGCATGGACATCCTGTCGAAGGCGCCCGGACTTTGTACCGTATCGCGCATCGAAGGTCAAGCCGGGTTCTGCAATCTCAGGGATGTTGATGCCAGGTTTTCCGACTCCGGCTCGTCTTTCCCCCGGTAAGCGGATGGATTCTGCCCGTTTGGTGATGTCCTTAACAGATGTGCTTGTTTCCTTAACGTTTGCGATTGTCGTACGTATATCGGCGCCCAAGACGGGGTCATTAACCAGTTTTTCGAGACCGGCGACGGTTTCATCCAGCTTTTGCGTAATCTTTACGGTATTCGCTGTAATTGCTTCCATGTTGGCGACAGAACCCTTAACCCCCGCCTGCAAGGTCGGGTCGGTTAGCGTCAGTCGGAGGTCATCCACGAGCTTAGATATTGTCCGGACGGTTTCGTTCGTTGCTGCAACAGAATCTTTGATTGCAGCGCGGTTATCCGCGACCGTCCCCTTAATTTCCTGCGTCAACCCGACGGCTTCATCAGCAACTTTCCTACCACTCTGCGCTGCCCCTCGAACATCGGAGAGGAGCCCACTCGTTTGTTTTGTCAGCAGTGTGAGCTGAGCTTCAATCTTCGGCACCAGGTTTGCTGTTGATGCGCTGAGCTCTGCAGCATTTTCCATAATGCGCTGGGCTTGCTTCAGCGTTTCAGGAAGCTGCTCGGATGCGAGGCGCAAGTTATGCACCGTCACACGGATATCTTCCTGGAGCTGCTTATCGCTCATCACACCATCAACCTTGGTCAGGACAGAGTCAGCGGTATTGACAATCCCTTCCATACCTTTTGTGTCACGCCCTGGCATCACAAGGTTTTCACTGGCGAGGACAGTGGATGTCCCCGTTGTGACCTGCACGTAAGGGGGCGAACCAATCAGAGGAGTTACGATTTCAAACTGTGTGTCTACCGTTAGCGGATATTTGTTTTCAACGCGCAAGGTAAGACGGGCTTTGTTCGCTACGAGCTCGATGTTATTCACCGACCCGATATGAATACCCGCGAGACGAACAGCCGACCCGATGACAAGGCCTTTTGCATCCGAGAAATCTACTTTGACATCTGTTGTGGATGCTGCGGACAGGTTACCGCGCAGAGTTGTGATGGCGTAGGTGACCCCGGCAACGGATGCCATAACGGTTAGTCCTACCAACAAGCTCCGCTGACTGTCACGCATCGACGCTATTTCCTCCTGTATGCATCCGGGTTTGAATCGGCCCCGTCACATCCCCAGCCGTAAATTGCCGCACAACCGGGTCATTTGAATCGCGGAACGCATCCCGGGCACCATCAAAATGTACGCTCCCACCGTATAACATAACCACACGGTCTGCAATACGCATCACAGATGCCATGTCGTGTGTCACAACAATGCTGGTAACGTTACGTTTCTCACGCGTTTCGACAATCAGGTGATCGATTGCCGCAGCTGTAACAGGATCCAGGCCGCTTGTCGGCTCATCGTAGAGGATGACATCCGGTTCTGTGGCCAGTGCCCGAGCGAGTCCGACACGCCTGCGCATCCCACCGGAAAGCTCGGATGGCATCCTTCGCTCAATCCCAACCAAGCCGACATCGAAGAGCAGCTCAGTTACGCGTCGTGCGATCGACAATCGGCTCATGCTGGCGTACCGGTTACGAAGCGGGCCCTTGCGGATTCCGAAGACCACATTTTCAAACACGGACATACTGTCAAACAAGGCTGCGTACTGGAAGACAAATCCCATACGGGCCCGAATCGCGTGCCGGTCGGCCTCTTTGAGAGCCGTTAGGTTGACATCATCGATAAAGACATCCCCCGAGGTCGGCTCCACAAGCGCAGACATACACTTTAAAAGCGTGGACTTCCCGCATCCGGAAAGCCCCACAACACAGACCAGCTCTCCGGGGCCAATGGTCAGGTTGATGTCCTTAAGGACGCTGGTTGCACCGTGGTCAACACAGATTCCACTTAGGCGGATGCTGACCCCTTTCGTTGTGATCACAGTGCCAGTCCACCGTTTGTTGTGAAGGTGATCAGGAGGTCGGCAAGGAAGATGAGTGCCAGCGATAAGACGACAGCCCGGATGGTACTTGACCCCACACCTGCTGCCCCACCCGTTGAATTCAGCCCTTCGTTACACCCAATCACGCCGACGATGCAGCCGAAAACCATTGCTTTATAAAGGCCCTCAAAGATATCTGAGCCAGAGTGGTGCAGGGCATTTCGGATACTGGTGATGTACTGCTGGATGGAAACACCATTTGTCGATGCGACGAGGCCACCGGCCGCGACACCGATGAGGTCTGACAAGATGGTCAGCAACGGGAGCATCAGCGTACAGGCAAGGATCCGCGAACTCGCTAGGTACCGGACTGGTGACAGTCCCATAACCCTCAGTGCATCGATTTGCTCACTCGCCCGCATCGCGCCAAGCTCAGCCGCAATCGAACTCCCCGCACGTGCAGTCAACATGATTCCAGCAATCAGAGGGCCGGTTTCCCGAACGACTGTAATTGCCACGATGCCACCGACAAGCCCCGATGCCCCATAGTTCTTTAGTGACATCACGGTGTAATAGGCAAAGACCGCACTGGACAGGCCTACGGTCGTCCCTGCAATTGGGAGCGTCTGGACGCCAAGCACAAACCATTGGCGGATATGGGTGATCAGGTCGGTGTCTCGAATGCCAATAAATGCTTCAACGAGAACTAAAAAGACATCGCCGACATACCGCACAACGGACAACGGGCCACTGATAACAACTTTACGCGAGACCCGGCCAACCCCTTCGAGGACGAGCGTTGTCTCATCCGCAACCTCGGTGATTGTCCGCTTAATGCCAGCTGGTTCGGTCGCCATAATCAATCCCAGTCTATCCTGACAGAACATCATGCCGTAAGTGACAATCGCGCTGTAAGCGGTACAATACATGCACGGCAGCGGGTCGGCTCCGAACCAGGTCAGGGCGGAAGCAGCAGCCTTTAGGTGCACGGCCCGTGT
>JBJTQN010000201.1:0-3606 GCA_046075665.1 Armatimonadota bacterium
GGAGAATTTCCGACAAGCCAGAAGCTGAAGTTGCCTCGTGGACGGTATTGATTTTGACAGTGATGAATCTGGATGAAGCGATAACACGTCCTTAACCAATCATCGCATGAAACTTCCGAAAAAATCTTGATTTTCCTCAGACGGTAGGTAGAATTGAGATTGGCACTCAAACCCCACGACTGCCAAACAGTCATGGGTTGAAGTGAGAATGTAGTTAAAGGAGAGCACCAATATGACCCTACGTCCCCTTGGTGACAAGGTAGTCGTCAAGCCATCCGATGCAGAAGAGCGTTCTGCCGGTGGCATTTTCCTCCCGGATTCAGCAAAGTCCAAGCCACAGGAAGGCACGGTTATCGCCGTTGGTCAGGGCCGTGTCCTTGATAATGGTGAGCGGAATGCATTGAACGTTTCCGTTGGCGATGTTGTTATATATTCAAAGTACGGTGGAACCGAGTTCAAGCTGGATGGCGACACCGTCATGATTCTTGATGAAGATCAGATTTACGCAGTAAAGGGTTAATCACACATGGCAGCAAAAGAGCTTTTATTTGACGAAGCAGCCCGTCGCGCCCTCGAGCGCGGTGCTAATGCAGTCGCAAACGCCGTAAAGGTCACGCTTGGCCCTCGTGGACGCAATGTCGTCATCGAAAAGAAGTGGGGCTCCCCTACGATCACTAAAGATGGCGTAACCGTTGCAAAGGAAGTCGAGCTTGAGGACAAGTTCGAGAACATGGGTGCACAGCTCGTTCGCGAAGTTGCATCCAAGACCAATGACATTGCAGGTGATGGAACCACAACCGCTACAGTCTTGGCTCAGGCGATTGTAAATGAAGGACTTCGTTACGTCGCAGCTGGTGGAGCCCCACTGAGCGTAAAGCGTGGAATTGACAAGGCTGTTGCAGCGGCGGTAGATGCGCTCCGCGCGAATGCAATCGCTGTTTCGGATGCCGACATGGTTGCGCAGGTAGCAGCTATTTCCGGTAACAACGACAAGGAAATCGGTCAGCTGATTGCCGATGCACTTGACAAAGTTGGCAAGGACGGCGTCATCACTGTTGAAGAATCCAAGGGTACTCAGACGACATTGGATGTCGTCGAAGGTATGCAGTTCGACAAGGGCTACATCTCCCCTTACTTTGTGACCGATGCAGAGCGTATGGAAGCGGTGTTGGAGAACCCAGCCATTCTTCTTTACGAAAAGAAAATCAGTGCCGTGCAGGATTTGATTCCTGTACTGGAGCAGGTTTCCCAGATGCGTCGCCCGCTTTTGATTGTCTCCGAAGACATCGAAGGCGAAGCACTTGCAACCCTCGTTGTCAACAAGATCCGTGGCATCCTGAATGTCGTAGCTGTCAAGGCTCCTGGCTTTGGCGACCGCCGCAAGGCCATGATGGAAGACATCGCAATTCTCACCGGTGGCAAGTTCATCACCGAAGACCTCGGCATCAAGCTTGAGAATGTTGATGCTAGCATGCTTGGATCTGCAAAGAAGGTTGTCATCACCAAGGACGACACGACGTTGGTTGAAGGCGCTGGTTCCAGTGCTGAAGTCAAGGGACGTATTGACCTTATTCGCAAGCAAATCGATGCATCCGACTCATCCTATGACAAGGAAAAGTTGCAGGAGCGCCTCGCAAAGCTCGCTGGTGGCGTTGCTGTCATCCAGGTTGGTGCTGCCACGGAAACCGAACTCAAGGAGAAGAAGCACCGCTACGAAGATGCTCTCTCTGCTACACGTGCTGCAGTTGAAGAAGGCATTGTTGCCGGCGGTGGAGTCGCACTGATCAATATCCTCCCAGCTCTCGCAGACGTCGCTTGCGACAACAGTGACGAGCAGGTTGGTGTAACGATTGTGCGCCGGGCACTCGAACAGCCCCTCCGCACCATCGCGGAGAACGCTGGCCTCGAAGGCTCCGTAGTTGTAAACAAGGTCAAGGATCTTCCAATCGGCCATGGTTACAATGCGCTTACCGAAGAATATGGCGACATGATCGCGTTTGGCGTCATTGACCCTGTCAAGGTTACGCGGTTCGCACTTTCTAACGCAGCGTCCATCGCATCGATGATTCTGACCACAGAATCCCTCGTTGCTGAAAAGCCAGAGAAGAAGGCCCCTGCTGGTGGGGATCACCACCACCACGACGAGTACTAGGCGAAAATTAGCCTGGTAGCAGGATAACCGAAACGCCGGTGGTGCCATAGGCACCACCGGTTTTTTCGTCATATTCGAATGGCATGATGGAAAATCGCTGTAAAATCCGAGAATAAAGCCTATGGGATGGATTCAACCACCTACCGTCAAACCCGGTGACCCACCCCGACCTGGACTCGTCTCGTATCGAAGACTGAGCTGGGCTGACTTCGAGCCTCGAAATGTTAGTTCAGGCGCATCTGCACAGACCAGTGCAGTGTTGCATGCAACTTACAAGTGGGGTTGGATGAGCCGGGGAAGCCAGTTTACTGGATTCATCTCCGATGTTCGTATTGGTGCTTGGTTTGATCCTGCAGGCTCGTGGCGTAAACCCGATGTCCGAAGCGACAATAGCTGGCTGCTGGAACATGAGCAACGACACTTTGATCTTTGTGAGATTGGTGCCAGAATGCTTCGTGACCAAATCCTGCTCATTCGTCAGGACATACGCGGAAACAGCGATGCCGACATCAAAAATCAGATCCAAGCGATTATGAATCCGCTTGTTTCATCGTTCATTGAGGATGTAAAGCGACAGCAAGAACGCTATGACAGTGAATCTAACCACTCGCGAAACCGCCGCTCTCAGCAAGATTGGAACACACGTATCCAACGCGACTTAGACCGGCTTGCACCTATCTCCGGCAGGTAATGCACAGAGCGTTGCCAGCACAATCTCCGGGGGACAGTTAAGGCGTAACGGTAAAAATGTTTGACCTATTCCACGGGACACAAACCCAGCCGTCCCGTGGATGCCATACCACCCTTGCAGGATTGGAAAGTCACCGAGCCCTGGCGCGCGATGTGGTTTGATACCCGGAACAAGAATTTGACCGCCATGTGTATGGCCTGACATAACAAATGCTCGCTCATTTCGAAAGAGGTTAATTCCGACCGGGTTGTGGGAAAGCGCGATTATTCCGGAATCTTTTGAACGATTTGCCGTAGCAGCATCCGGGTCAAACCGACCTCTCCAAGTGTCTTCAATACCGCAGACAAACAATCCATTTTGAAGGTCAACGCCCGAATTCCTAAGGATGTGTACTCTCGCTTCCTGAGTCAGTCTCTCGGATAACAGATCCGGATGATAGTAATCGTGGTTTCCAAGAACTCCATAAACGCCCAGTGGGGCATTCAACTTTGCAAGAATCGGAATAATGCCACTCAAATGGTTCATTGACCACTGAATGTAATCTCCCCCCAGAAGGATAACATCAGGTGCCGAATGCTGGACCAATGACACTGCTTTGATGATTGAAGCAGTCGGTGTGTCAGGTCCGTAATGCAAATCTGTGAGAAAGGAAATCCGTAGACCATCTGCGGCCTTCGGTAAACCAGGAAGACCAATTCGCAGCTCCGTAGTACCTACATCCTGTGGCTCTAATCCAGCACGAACACCCGCACCAGCCAGAGAT
>JBJTQN010000202.1:0-9304 GCA_046075665.1 Armatimonadota bacterium
CAAAGCCAAACCCATATTATGGTGCTCCGGGTGAGCCTCCGATGATGCCAGGTGTTCCACACCCAAGTGCGGTTCCTGAGGCATTCATGGATGTAATGACCGTTAATGGAACAGCATTCCCAACGATGCCAGTGGATCGCAAAGCTTATCGCTTCCGAATCTTGAACGCATCTACGGAGCGGTATGTCAACCTGCAGCTCTATTACATCGATCCTGCACATCCGACAGAAATCAAGATGCTTCCGGCTGATCCTCATACGGCAACCGATTCGCTTCCGCTGTCCACTCCGGGTATGACGGGCTTTGGTGTTGGATTTACGAACACGACTCTCAACCCCGATGGCACAATCAGTGACAACGGAACCGGTCTGCCAGCTGGTACATGGCCTGATACCTGGCCGACGGATGGACGGGATGGTGGTGTTCCAGATCCAACAGCTGCTGGTCCGGCATGGATTCAGATTGGAAACGAATCAGGCTTCCTTCCAAAGCCAGTCGTGATTCCTACCACGCCGTTCGGATACGAATACATGCGACGTACGATTGTTGTCTTGAACAACTCGACGCACTCGCTCTGGGTTGGTCCAGCTGAGCGCGCCGATGTGATTGTTGACTTCTCGCAGGTTCCTGCTGGAAGCAAAATCATCATGTACAACGATGCCGCTGCTCCGCTGCCTGGCTTTGATGCACGACTTGACTACTACACGGGCAACCCTGATCAGCAGGACACGGGAGGTGCTCCAAGCACTGTTGAAGGCTTTGCACCAAACACCCGTACCATCATGCGGTTTGATGTCAATCCGGACACCACCGTTGTTCCGCCAGCCCCAGTGAATGTCACTGAGCTTTCCAGATTGGTCACAGCTGCGCATGCAGCAAGCCAGCCGGCACCTATCGTTCCACAGTCGTCGTACAACGACGTGCGTGGGCAGAACTATGCGGACACGTATAGCTCTATCAATGCCACATCGCTGACCTTCACACCACTCGATGAAAAGACGGGCGCACCGACAGGTCCGGCCGTCACGACAAAGATGGAGCCTAAGGCTATTCAGGAGCTCTTCGAGCTTCAGTATGGTCGAATGAACGCGACGCTTGGTGTGGAAATGCCATTCACCACCTACGCTACACAGGTAACGGTTCCTCTTGGTTACTTTGATCCTACGACTGAAAACATGTCGGACGACAAGGTGCAGATTTGGAAGGTTACACACAACGGCGTGGACTCTCACGTGATTCACTTCCACCTCTTCGATGTCCAGATTGTCAACCGTGTAGGTTGGGATGGTGCAGTGACCTGGCCAGAAGCGAATGAGCTTGGTTGGAAGGAATCTATCAAGATGCACCCGCTGATGGACTGTATTGTTGCAATGCGTCCAAAGCACATGTACTTACCGTTTGCAGTTCCGGATAACGTTCGTCCACTCGACCCGACAAAGGCCGTTGGAGCTCAGATCGAAGTTCAGGACCTCTCCGGTGCAGGACCTATAACCATCACCAATGCTAACACCAACTTCATGTGGGACTATGCATGGCACTGTCACCTCCTCGGACACGAAGAGAACGACATGATGCGACCGGTTAGCGTGGCTGTCTCGAAGACAGCGCCGGTTGCTCCAACAGGAGCGTCGGCAACGGTTGTAGCGTCTGGCATCCAGGTCTCCTGGTCTGATTCTTCATCCGTCAACTGGAACTACCGTGTTGAGCGCAATGCTGGAGCACGTGCATCTGGTGGAGGACTCCTGTGGTCGGTTGTAGCAACTGTTCCAAAGGGTACAACAACGTGGATTGATAAGGATCCAACCATCGGTGGGACGATTCAGTATCGCATCTCAGCGATCAATGGTGGTGGTGAGTCTGCAAAGGCAACCTGTTCGACCAGTGTGACGAGCAGTGTTCGTCTGTCGAACCTGACAGCCTATGCAAGTCCATTGTCCAGCGATGCGCCGTCGGTTCAGCTGTATTGGACCAACAACATTCCTGGGGCAACCGGAATTACGGTTGAGCGGTCTACAAATAGTACATTCACAGCGAATGTTGTTGATGTAACCGCTAGTGGAACATCGTCTGACATGCTTGACACAACAGTCGTAGCAAAGACTACTTACTACTACAGAATCAAGTCGGCAGACTCGAATACATGGATAGGTCCAGTAGTTGCAACAACAGAGGGTCAACTTCCAGCGGTGATTAGTGGAGTCAATGCAACTGCAGCGGCGTCAAGCACAGCTGCCCCAAGCATCAATCTGACCTGGAACCTTGGAACAAATCCGTATCCACTGACGGCATTGATGTTGCAGCGTGCTACGGATGCCAGCTTCACTGCAAATCTGAACACTATAAGTCTTGCAACGAATGCGACATCGTATTCCGATACCCCATTGGCGATTCAAACGAAGTACTACTATCGTTTAGCTGCCAGCAACCAGTTTGGAATGGCGAACTACTCGACTACTGTGAATGCGACAACAGGTGTACAGGTTCCTGGAACTCCAGGAAACCTCGCAGCGACTCCGGCTGCTCCTGGAAGTGGCACGACATCCAGCATCGTCCTAAGCTGGGTGGACAATTCATCGAATGAGACGAGTTTTGAAATACAGCGTGCGACAAATAGTCAGTTCACGACAGGATTGACAACATTGTCCGCAGCAGCCAATGCAGTTACGTTCAACAATACTGCATTGCCGCTAAACGCAACGTATTACTATCGTGTTCGGGCGATTGCTGCTGGTGGTGCTCAATCACCATGGTCCAATGTCGCTGGTCCTGCGACCACACCTCTTCGTGCTGGATTAGCTCCGACCGGTGTGGCGTTGACTGCGGCAGCTGCGGGTAGCAACCCGATGAGTATTACGGTTCGTTGGACAAACCCGACGCAAGCAGCCGGAATTAATCCAACGGGTGTTTACATTCAGAGAGCAACGGATTCTGCATTCACTGCAAATGTCACAGCATTTACAGTTGCAGCAGGAACGACCAGCTACGTTGATTCGACGGTAATGGGATCCACAAGATATTACTATCGTCTTGCGACAATCAATATTGCTGGCAACGGACCGTGGTCGACCGCTGTAAATACGACGACAGCAGCGGCTGTGGTTGGCGCTCCAGTCGCATCGGCAGTCAATGTCCCAATCAGCACGAATGCACCGAGCATTACGGTCAACTGGACAGCGACGCCACCTGCAGGAGTAACTGGATTTGTGATCCAAAGGGCTCGTAACACACAGTTCACAACCAACATGGTTCAGACAAGTGTGAGTGGTGCTGCACTGCGGACGTTTACCGATACCGGGCTCGGAGCAACTACGACGTACTATTATCGTGTTGCGATGGTCAGCCCACTCGGAAACTCTGCATGGTCCAATACGGTGACGATCACATCGGTTGGTCAGCTACCTGGTCAGGTAACTGGACTCGCACTGAACGGCACTGTGACAACGACATCGGCACCTATCCGATGGACGGCGGTCACAAGAGCTACCGGCTACGACATCCAATTCGTAAATGGAGCAACAGTGTTGGCTAGTACCGCGACAGGTACAACAGCAACGCGAACCGGTTTGACAAGGGGTACCAGTTACACCGTTCAGGTCAGGGCACGCAATGCCAGCGGAACCGGTGCATGGAGTGCACCAATCACGGTAACGACAGCTCCGTAAGGAAACTGGATAAACCGTACCAAACAGCAGCCTGGGTGACATTCATCCAGGCTGTTGCCATTTGACAGAATACCCTATGATACAGACACAGTCCATCATCACGATTTGGCACAGGGTGATTCTAACTCCGAGGTAGTCAGCATGTTTCCTACTAAGTTCAACCACATTCATCATGCAGTCGTTGCCGGTTTAGTTTTGTTTTCAGCCACGCCAGCTGTGGCGCAGGACTACACTCTCAGAACAATGATAGGTACTCTCGGAAGCGGCAATAGCCAGTTCAGGACTCCTGAAGGGATTGCAATCGGCGGGGATCAGGCCATCTTTGTGATTGACTCAAACCTCAACAAGGTCCAGAAGTTTGACCTTGCAGGCGGGTTTCTTTCTTCCTGGGGCGGTGCTGGTGAAGCAAACGGAAAATTCAACAACCCCACAGATGCCATTGAAGGCCCATCTGGAAACATCTATATCGTTGACACGGCAAATCATCGCGTCCAATATTTCACTCCAAGCGGTCAATTCATCCAAAACTTCGGGACTGGAGGAACCACACCCGGCAAGTTTAACACGCCACTTGGAATTGCATCCTTTGGAAGCGACAGAATATATGTAACCGATTCGCTCAATCATCGGGTTCAAATCCTTGGTAAGTCTGGAGATTTCATCGCAGCTTTTGGCACTTACGGCGTCAATGCTGGAGAACTGGATAACCCGGCGGGTATAGCCGTGAACCAAACCACCGGGGATGTGTACGTTGCGGACACTGGAAATAACCGGATTCAGGTCTTTTCCAAAGATGGCACTTACAAACGGCAATGGGGCACGTTTGGAGTGAATTACGGGCAATTTGCAAACATCGGCGGAATTGCTATCGACAAGCAAGGCAATGTTTTTGTCGCAGACACGGCGAATGTTCGCGTACAGGTCTTCAATGCATCAGGAGCCTTTTTCAACTCAATCGAGGGTCCTTTTGGACAGGCCAGAACATTTCTTGGTCCACGTAGAGTTGCCGTCGACCGCTATGGCTCGCTGTACGTAACCGACTCAGGTGGAAGCACTTCGGCAACACAGCGGTTTATGATCTTTGATCCACTGGGCGTAGATAACCGTCCGCCCGTCACCACAATCGCATACAGCCGAGAACGCGCCAGCGGACAATGGTTTGCCGGACCAGTGGACGTTACGCTTACGGCCGCTGATGTCGCCGGTGGTAGTGGAGTCAAGTCGATAACTTACAAAGTTGATGGCGGACAACCAACCACCTATCAGGGAAACAAGCTACAGCTGGATTTCACATCAGATGGTCTACATTCCCTGAGTTACTTCGCGACCGACATCGCAGGCAACATCGAACCAGAACAGTCCATCCGACTTGATATCGACAGCGTTCCACCAACCCTCGATGCGTCATCTACTCCGGATGGCAAGACAATCACACTGACGGCGGCTGACAGCCTTTCTGGAATTGACCGCGTTTTGTATAGGCTGGATGGTGGCTCAGAACAAGTGTACTCGTTTCCAATTGTTCTGGACGGCAAGCGCCACAAAGTCGTTGCCGCGTCCATGGACAAAGCTAGCAACACTTCTGCCACAAACAGCATCGTCGTCAATATCGCACCACTGCAAGTCACTGTACCTTCATCGTCGCCCGGCGGGTATCCCGTTCCGGTCATCGTCAGACTAACCGATCCTGCTCCTGCAGGGGGCCTCTCCGTAGCGATGACCAGCTCATCAACCGTTTTTGTTGTGCCTGCATCGATACCTTTTGCCGCTGGCGAGTCGGAGAAATGGATTAATGTCACGCCAACGCCGGTGGCCGTGACATCACCGATAACGATTACAGCGACCGCGAATGCTCAGACGGTCGTGGCAACAATCAATATCGTCCCGCCAAGTGTACAAACAATTTCGTCCAACCCTAGTGTGCTGACGGGAGGAGAATCGGGAATCGTGCGGGTTGCGCTGAACGCTCCGGCTCCAAAAGCTGGTACGACGATTGCACTGGGTTCATCCAGTTCATCGCTCGTGATCGCGTCAAAGGCAACCGTGGCCGCAGGTAAGCAGCTTGTTGATATTCCTTATAAAACGCTTCCAGTCGGCGGGACGAACGACAAGATTGCTCGCGTCACCGCAACGACCGAGCTTGGCGGTGGAGCTGCGGTCGCAGTAGATATTACGTTGCAACGCCCAACGATAAAGTCCATTTCGGCCACGCCACCATTGGTTGCAGGTGGAAAACCTGTCTCACTCACCATCACATTCACCGGTGCGATACCTGCCACTGGGGCGCAACTGACACTGGCATCCAATTCAGCAGCGATAAGCGTTCCAAAGACAGTCACACTGAAAGCAAACGCGACATCGGCGACGGTTCCATGCACAACATCTACGGTTGCAACCCGGACACCTGTCGTTATAACGGCTGAACTCCATGGCAAGTCTTCTGAAACTACGGTCGCCGTCCGGACTATTGAGGTGCTAAAACTGACGCCAAACCCTCTGAGTCTACAGGGAGGAGTGACTGGGAAGCTGACAATAACACTAACGGAGGCAGTTCCAAAAGGACAAACTGTCTCCATCTCACTGTCATCAAATGTGCCTGTTCTCACGCTTCCGGCAACGCTATCCATTCCAGCCGGGAAGTCCTCTGCCATCGTTGACATGCAATCGAATACGGTAGGTCAGCTCGTGACCGCTAACGTCACTGCAATGGTAAACGGTGGGTCGACTTCGCAAAGTATCCAAATCAAACCCGTTGAGGTTTCAAAGCTTAGTTTCCTTCCCACATCGGTAAAAGGTGGAATATCGACTCAGGCAACGATTACGCTGGCGTCGAATGCCACGATTGATACCGTAGTGAATCTGGCATCCAGTACACCGGCATCGGCATCCGTTCCGGCCACCGTGACTGTACCCAAGGGAAGTAAAACAGCAACCTTTACCGTTACGACAGCTACGGTCACTGCGAACAAGTCGGTGAAAATCTCTGCTGTATCAGGAACCGTCGTGGTAGCCGCGACACTGAATGTACTCAAATGAACTAAACCACCGGGGGTAAGATAGCCACATGACAGGATTTCCAAACTGTGGAGTCGTTTCCCGCGCTATCCGAGGCATCTCCCAAGACCAGCTACGCCAGATTGTTATTGGACTCTGTGCCTTTCCGACACGCCACACCCTTTCGGGAGCGCGCGGAGTGGATGCAGCAGCAGACTGGCTTGTCCATCGCCTGCAGAGCTACGGTGGTAACCTGCGCGTTGAGAAAGATACCTGGCTGGAACCTAAGGGGCAGCGCGTTGATAAGCCATCCACAATCTCCAATGTTTACGCCAAAATCCCGGGAACCAAATTTCCAAACCACTGGGTCGTCATCAGTGGGCATTATGACTCCCGGGTCACGGATGTCATGGATTCCAAGAGTGATGCCCCTGGCGCGAACGATGACGCATCAGGAGTCGCCGTTACGCTTGAAGTTGCACGTGTTCTTGCAACGAGCAAGCCATCAGTTGGCATCATCTTCGCGGCGCTGACAGGAGAAGAGCAAGGGCTGCTCGGTGCCAAACACCTCGCAGATTCACTGGTTGCGAAGGGGGATACCGTCGTCGCGATGGCAACCTATGACATCGTTGGGAACTCGACCGGCGCTGATGGCAAAAAACGCACCGATTACATCCGTATCTTCTCGGGAGGCGATACCCCAGGAGAGACTGCTGTCGCTGCAACCCGCCGGAGGACAACCGGCCTTGATGCGGATTCGCCAAGCCGGACGCTCGCGCGTTCTGTAGGAGATGTTGCAAAACGGTATCTTCGAGGCTTTCGGACCGAAATCGTATACCGTCAGGATCGCTTTGGCAGGGGTGGAGACCATTCACCGTTTCATGCTGCAGGACTGCCCGCCGTTCGTTTCACCGAACCGAATGAGGATTGGACACACCAGCACCAGGATCTCCGCGTGGATGGTGGTATCGACTACGGAGACAAACCCGAATACGTTGACTTTGGCTATCTCACCAATGTTGCCAGATTAGCTGTTGCGTGGGTATCAGATATCAGCCATGCGCCATTGCCACCTGTAGGGGGCACATTAGTTACGGATCTCGCACCCGTGACAACCATAAGGTGGCGTTCAACCGCAGATGTCGCCGGTTATGAAATATTGGTCCGACGTACTACAAAGGCCGAATGGGAAAAGACCATTCCGATATCAAAACCATCAGCAAATGAAGCAAAGGTGCCCTACTCCAAAGATGACTACGTGTTTGGAATCCGCAGCGTTGGAACAAATGGAGCCCGAAGTCTTACAGTAATAGCCGGGAGATAAACGATGGCATTACAGACGGTAATCCACGGAGCTGGAGACTATCGCTTCAAAGTTGTACCAAACTGGTTCAAACCAGCCGGTCTGCGAATCGGTAATGGGCACGGAGTAGTGATGACATCCTGTGGTTACCTCGCCTTTCTGAACGATGGCCCGGATGCGCAGCTCATCCTTATCGATCCCCAGACCGGCAAAGTGCAGCTTGCGAAGCACATCGGCCTTGCGAAAGCACATGGACTCTCGCTTATCCGCGAAGCCGACATGGATGTCCTGTATGCAACATGCCTTGACAGCCACAAGGCAATCAAGATGACGTTATTCGGGGATGTGCTAGCCGAATATCCATTACCGATGGCCACGATCAAGGCAAGTGGTTACGGAAATGTGAGTGAGTATCATCCAAGCTGGACAGTGCATCATCCGGATGGCCGTTTTCTCATCCTCGATGGCTATGGACGGGATTTCTTTCTGGAATATGCTGCTTCGGGCACATTCGCAAAAATGTACGGTGGCAACGCAGGAGGGGTCCCACACTGGGGGCCACATGCGGGTCATCATGATGTCTTCCAAGCGAATGGGAAACAGTTCCACGTAGCGATGAGTGATCAACGAAGTATTGTGACGTGGTCATGGGATGGGCGGATTGTGGCAAGTACGCCGCTCAATGGCTCCGACCCGCGCATGCTCCGGCCCATAACTTCTGGCTGGGTGGTTGCCCATATCGGAGGCAAATGGCCTCAGGATTTCAAAGCCCCTGGCTCAATTACATTTCACGATAAACGGCTAAAACCGATTGGTGCGGTCGGTGCGTCACTCGAAATGATCGGTGGTAAGGTCGCGCTCGTTACTCGGGATGACACGCCGTTTCGCCATCCTCACGATGCTACATTAATCCGATCAGGTTCACTCTTTGTCGCTCAGTATGATTCAGGTGACCAACCCCTAGTCAAGCTCGAGAGATTCTAGGAAACATCCCGCATTTCAATCGGCACATGCAGGTTCATCACACGAAACCACAGGGGTGGGACCATCGCGAGCAGCATACTGGTCGGGTAGCCAAAGGGTAATTGGGGCGCTTCGTCCCGATGGTCAAGTCGTTGATACGGCTTCCCGGCGATGGCATGATGGTCAGAGTGCCGGGTAAGTTCATACAGCACAATGCGGCCAATGTGGTGGTTTGAGTTCCAGGAATGACGGTCGGTGACTCTCTCAAACTTCCCGGTTTCCAGCTGCTTTCGTGTTAGGCCATAGTGCTCGATATAGTTGATGGTTTCGAGCAATAATGCTCCGACAAATCCTGCTGCCAGGAGTATAGCCAGTGATTTTG
>JBJTQN010000203.1:0-5473 GCA_046075665.1 Armatimonadota bacterium
CCTGTATGGAAGGACACTGTGATTTTCGTTGTTGAGGATGACCCTCAGGACGGGGTTGATCATGTGGATGGCCACCGGTCGGTGTGTCTGGTGATAAGCCCGCGGACGCGTAAGCTCGGCGTAAACTCGACGTTTTATAATCAAGGCTCGGTGCTTAGAACCATCAAGGGTATTCTTGGAGCCAAAGGGCTGACTCGCACCGAAGCGCTTTCAACGCCTTTGCATGCCTGCTTCGGACTAAAATCCGATATTAGACCTTACACGGCAGTCCCAGCACAGATTGACCTCTACGCCACCAATAGAAAGTCAGCATCTGCAAAGTCATTCGACTTACGTCGGCCCGACAGGATCTCGGAAGACTTGTTTAATCGTGACCAGTGGGCCGTGATGCGTCCAAACAAACGCTATCCGTCAGAGCTTGCGGGTGCGCACGGCCGTGGCCTAAAGGCTCTCGGATTGTTCACGGAGCAAGGAGCAGTTGGTGTCGCAGAGACAGATGACTAGACCTTAGGTTCCGTTGCTGACGCCCCATCGAAACTGTTGCCCGATGCAGTACGCTAGGAACGCCTCGGGATTGATCGTTTCAGAATCGATAAACGCCTGTAGCCCTGGAAGTGCAAGAGCTGCTTCAAAGTCATCTGCGCCATTAGCATCCACGGTGTGGAATACCAACCGTGAGACGCCGGTGGCTCTGGCTGCTACGACCTGCATTATCGCCATCAGGGTGCGATTTCCACCGTATGCTCCGGTTCCCCACCAGCCGGTGTGGATCGTACAGCCATCCGAGCCATTCGCAGTGGCCGACTCGCTCACAGCACCGTAAAAGGCCGTCAGCGCCGTCGCCCAGATATCGAGCAAGGTCTCCCTGGTATAGATTCCTGTGCCACCCGGAGGAGCGTCCATGGCGATGATATTGGTGACGGTCGGTGGCTTGATGGAAGTGCATGCAGCAATGACATCCTCTGCAGGAGCGTAGGCGAATGCATTCCCGTAGAGACCGTTTGTCGTGTCTAAGTGCACATGCCTAAAAGTGCCTTTGATGAGGAGGGGTCTTGGAGAATCATTGGTGAGCGGGCTACGTGTTAGCGGCTCGATAGCGGTGCCTGACATCGCGTGGCGGAGGCAGCTGGCAACAGGATGCTCTGCGATTTGTAGCTCATCCTGTGCGAGCAGGTTCCCCTCTCCATAGTTGAAGAGGTGTCTATCGGCGAAGTTGACACACCATTCAGCTCCATTTCGTGATGCAGGCGTGTCCTCGTAGGGGTAGATTCCCTGTTCTGATTCCACGATCGTTTCGTGCCGTATCGCGATTGGCTCCAAGATGTCTGCCGGGCGCCAGGCGCTAACGGTCAGCTCTCCCGTATGTGTGTAGTCATCAGGAATGGCGATACTTAGAACAAGTTGTTTATTCTTATTTCGGGGTTGGTTTGGAAAGTCCCTAAACAGTGATGCGTTTTCAAAGGTCAGTGTGGCTTCAAGCGTGGCTATCATCAAACATGACTATAACATGGTCACAGTTAGGATGGGTATCACCGCTGAAGGATGGCCCGCCTAACCACTGGCAGCAACAAGTCCGTCCAAATGGAATACCCAGCCGGAGTCATATGAAGCCGGTCAGAGACATAGAGTTCATCACGGAACTTGCCATCTGGAGTTAGCATAGGTGTGAACACATCGACGTATTCAACATTTTGAACACTCTTGATGTAATCAGCCGCGAGGCTATTGTATTCGCGCACTTTTGCGAGGTGCTTCTCACGGGATGGGCTGGGTTTTAGGGATACAACGACAACTCTTGTACTTGCATCACTTTTGTGAACGAGTGTGATGAACTGTTTGAGGTGTTCGAGGACTCTCCGGACCGGGACACCTGCGTTGATGTCATTTTCACCGGAATAGACGACGACAACCCTTGGTTTGTATTGGAGGACAAGGCGTTCGATGTAATAGACTGCATCCGCCAGCTCCGACCCACCGAATCCCATATTGATGACTGGGATTCCATTGAAGTCCTTTGTTAGTGTTTTCCAGTTCTTGATGCTGGAGCTTCCGGTGAAGACAACCCCTCCGTATAAATCCGGTCGCTTTGCGGCTTTCGCTTCGAGCTTGGTAATCTCCCCATCCCACTGCTCATGCTTTCCAGGCTTTGGAGGAGCGATGAGGGTGAGTGCAAGGGCAGCTACGAGCCACGGGTTCATGTTGATATTTCCTAAGAAAGTGGAATGGTGTTGAGGTTATGATGCTGTTTCTGGTATCCGACCTGGCGCCCAGAGATTGCGGACATCTTCCCCTCGCCGATGACGCAGCTGGAGATCCGCCAAGAATGCTGGGAATCCTATCGTTGGTTTCCATCCGGTCAGAGCAAACATCTTGCTCAGGTCATGCTGTTCGACTTCGGCGGGGATATCGATACCATAGGCATCGATGAGCTCTGTACTTCCAGGTACGACTTGCTCGCACCAAACCTCCCAGTACATCGGGAACTTCTGAAGGACGACCGACGGGATGCCATGATCCGTGTGGACTACGCTGTTAAAGATTGTATAGCGCCCATCCATTCCAGCCGAAATTGCGGCCACGTTGGACGACGCGACATCACGGACATCCACGCCGTTACGCAGGAGCTTTGCCCCAAAGTCGAGATAGCGCTTTGGTACGAAGTCGTGGTAACGGAGCATCGCGACAGCTGCACCAGTTTGGACGTGGTAGCCGCGGCACATTTCCTCTCCGACGACTTTAGTCACGCTGTAGACAGAGCCGTGCCCATAGGCCATCGAAGATGCATAGACCACAGTTCGAATGTTGTTTTGCTTACACGCTTGGAGGATGTTGAAGGTGCCATCGGTGTTGACAGCCCAAATGGTGTCATCAGAAACGGGAGGGATATGTCCGCAGTGCCAGGCAGCAAGGTGAATCACTGCATCTGTACCAGAAACAGCGGCATAGCAGTCACCGGGAGTGCGTGTGTCACATCGAGTGAATTCGGCGCCATCCGGGATGTATGCCGGCCGTGTGACATCCGCCATCCGGACACGAAAGCCCGCGGCAAGCAGGGCGTTTGTTGTTTCCAGCCCAGCGATGCCGGATGCTCCGGTGACCAGTATGAATGCACTCATCGAATCCCTATCCTATCAAATTGCCGTGGCAACTTTCCGGGTATTGACGGGGATGCATTATTTGATTTCGCAACATATATTTTCATCGCAAACCAAATTTGGCAGGCAGGAGATTGGCCCCATTTCCAGCTCAATGTTGTCTAGACCAAATGTCGTTCAATCGATCCGGTTTGCAGAGCATTATTCGTCCGCCGTGAGATGCCTAAGGTCAGGCAATCTCACCGAATGGTGTGTTCGAAGAAATTCCTTCGATCTTACCAACAATGAAACTCCGACTCTTGCGAGCGGCATTAAACAAAAAACCAGCACAGCAGAAATCCACCGGGCTGGTTTACCAACGTGCGAAGCGATTACGTCTACTTCAAGGTTATCTCACCGAATGGTGTGTTGGCGATACTGAATTAGTACCTTACGAGCGACATTAAACAAAAAACCAGCCCAGCAGAAATCCACCGGGCTGGTTGTCAATGAGCGAAGCGATTACTTCTTCTTGAAGGCGATTTCACCAAATGGTGTGTTTGCGGAAATACCTTCGATCTTGCCATCCTTGTCACGCGTGAACTTCAATGCGAAGTTCATTTCCTTGAGCTGGTCAGCTACGAACTCATCTTTATCATTCACTTCGACGGTCAGTTCCGGCTGGCCCTCAGCTTGAAGAACGATCTTGCCGTCCTTGACGGTCAACTTGATCTCTGGTGCGCCGGCAAAGTCGGTCACATACGTGCCTTCGGCCCCCTTGAGCTTATCGGATACGGCAGGAGCGGGCTTTGGCGCTTCAGGCAGCTTGACAAAGGTCTTGCGGGTCCACGTAAGGGTACCAAGTGGCGACTCAGCCGAGATTCCCGTAACCTTGCCTTCTTTGTCCTTGACGAGCTTTGCAGTTACGCCATCAGGGAAGTTCTTCGCCTTGATTTCATCCTTTTCGGAGATTTCAATTTCATAGTCAGGCTGATTTTCGACAGACAAAATAAACTTGCCATTGTCGTACTTGATTTCGCCATCACCAACCGGTCCCTGCATATCGACAGCGTATTTACCAAGGATGTCTGGGAGTTTTTTGGTCTCAGCGGGTTTCTCTGCTGGCTTTTCAGCCGGTTTCTCGGCTGGCTTTTCAGCAGGTTTTTCTGCAGGCTTCGCGGCAACCGTCAGAGGCGTAGCCCCTTCCTTTTGGAACTGCACCTTGGTTCCCTGGAAAGTGAGATCGATGCCGTTTGGCTTTTTGTCCGCATCACGCAGAATTTTCACGTCAACCTGCCCGGCGAGGAGCGCGTTATAGAGGGAGTCATCCGCTTTCAGCTCGACAGGAATCGCGGGATAACCAGTTGCCTGCATTGTCAGCGAGCCACCATCGTTGACGAGCTCAACCACATTTGGCTGACCCGCAACCGTGTACTTGCCAAGAACAGCTTTCTCACGCTCGCCAATTTCCTTGGCTGGTGCCGGGGTTGGCGCAGGAGTTGGAGTTGGGGTCGGAGCTGGTTTTGGAGCAGCAGGTTTTGGCTTAGCAGGTGCCTGTGGCTTGGATGTGCTCTTTTGCGGCTTTGCAGCGGGCTTGTTCGTCTTTACCTGTGCTGCGGCTGGCATGGTGGCCAGTGCGGCGAATCCGATGATTGCGAATAGAGATAGCTTCATCTTTGGTGTTTCTAACCTCATTGTTGATTTGGTTGCCACACTGCGCATGCGCAGGGGATGTTTCAGCACCAGCATACCCCGTATCACGAAACTGTACAGCGTCAGGTGATTAACAACATCCCGGACTACATGACGAAAAGTAGCAAATTTTCGCCATCTGCCATAGAGTCCTGCCATGTCTGCACAACGAAGTGAGAGTCCCGTCGCTCTGAAAGATCCTTACGCATACGATCCGAGCGCAGTAGAAGCACCTCCGGCAAGTTTCCGGGATGCGATAAAGCGAATCGGTCCCGGGATGATTCTTGCGGCATCCATTGTCGGCTCGGGTGAGCTGATTGCAACCACATCTCTAGGTGCAGAAGTCGGAATGACTTGTCTCTGGCTGATAATCCTAAGTTGTCTTATCAAGCCTGCATTGCAAGCCGAAATGGGGCGTTTCACGATCGCAACCGGCAAAACGGGCCTGGGTGGATTCAACCTGATGCCCGGTCCGAAGCTGGGTGTCTCCTGGGTGGTGTGGCTGTGGGTGGCGATGGTCCTCATGACCCTGTTCCAAGTCGGAGCCATGTTTGCCGGAGTTGGTCAGGTCCTACACACGATCTTCCCTGCGGTCAGCATTGATATCTGGGTGATTACACTCTATGCATTCTCCCTGTGGCTTCTCCTTGGCGGTGGTTATGGTCGCGTTGAGGGCATTGCCGGTGTCAAGGTCGGGTTGTTCACCT
>JBJTQN010000204.1:0-2765 GCA_046075665.1 Armatimonadota bacterium
ATGACTTCACCAGCCAGAGGGCTGTACAGATCTGAAACAGCCTTGACGGACTCAACCGTACCAAAGACATCTTCTGCGGCGAGGACACGTCCGACCGTCGGAAGGGACGCGTAGACAACATCGCCGAGTTCTTCCTGAGCATGGTCTGTAATACCGATTGTGACCGTGTCACCGTCAACACGTACCCACTCATGCGACTTCGAATAAAGCAAATCTGCTGGAATGTTAGACATTGATGAAACCCCTTATGAACTAAATCGTTGGAACAAATGGTGCATCGGAGACGATTGCCGGCATGGCCTTGTCCCGAATAACAACGTAAACAGTGGTGCCAATCGCAGAGTGATTGCGCGACAAACGTGCAAGCGCGACACCTTTCTGCAAAATCGGTGAGAACGTACCACTCGTAACATGGCCAAGCGGGTTACCCGCCTCATCCTGCACTGGGTAGCCATCGCGTGCAATGTGTCGGCCATCCATAATCAAGCCCACAAGAGCAGGAATGTCCGTGTTGCCGCGGCCGCTTTCCACCGCCGTACGCCCGACATAGTCAGACACCTTTTTCTTATGCACAACCCATCCAAGGCGCGCAGAGAATGGATTGACATCATCATCCATTTCATGTCCATACAGTGGATACGCCGCTTCAAGGCGAAGGGCATCACGCGCGCCGAGACCACAAGGAATAACACCGGCATCTGTGAATGCTGTCCATAGCTGTTCTAACTGCTCGACAGAAACAAACGCCTCGAAGCCATCCTCACCCGTGTAGCCAGTACGCGCAGCGGTTATCGGGATACTCTCAAATGTTGTCTCGCCAATACCAAAGCGGGGATGCGAATCGACAAAGTCGCCAAGCAACGCCATCGCGGCAGGGCCTTGTACAGCAAGAAGACCGGTTCGCTCTGTAATGTCATCGATGACGACATCGAAGCCTGCTGTGTGCTCCTGGAACCAAGCTCTGTCTTTGTCAAGACATCCAGCATTGAAGACAACCCAGAACTCAGTTTCCGTGCGGCGATAGACGATGATGTCGTCAACGACACCGCCATTTTCATTCGGAAGGAAGGTGTAGCAGCCGCCACTATCTTGAAGGCGACTCAGGTCACTTGGGACGATAGACTGAAGGTAGGCGAGTGTGTCGCCGCCGCGGACAATCATCCGGCCCATGTGAGATACATCGAAGATGCCAACACCGGTGCGGACGGCATTTACTTCCGCGATGACTCCAGCATACTGAACCGGCATTTCCCAGCCGGCGAAGGGCACCATTCTTGCTCCGATGGACCGGTGCAGCTCGGCGAGTGGTGTTCGCAGAAGTTCGGTTGACATGACCTGTTATTGTAGCATGATAGGCATGCTAAACTGACCACGTGCAGACGTTCAAAGGCGGATTTCAAGCGACGCGGGATGCCGCCGAGGCGCTGTCCAAAATCTTACAACCCGGTATGGTCGTCTCACTCGTCGGAGACCTCGGAGCTGGTAAAACCACTCTGGTGGCGGCTCTCGCTAGCGCCCTCCAATCTGATCATCCCGTGTCAAGCCCAACGTTCACTGTCATCCACGAGGTCCCAACACCAACACATATGCTCTGCCATATCGATGCCTATCGCTGCAGTGCAAGGGATGTGCTCAATCTTGGGTTGGATGATTACATCAACGATGGCTATGTCCTCCTGATCGAGTGGCTTGAAATGTTCGCCGATGCTGGCCCAACATCTGACATCATCGTTACCCTTATTGAAGACGAAACCGAGCCTGAGTTACGTACCATTACCATCAAGGAACGTGGAGGCATTGGATGATACTAGGGATCGACACCTCCGGTGATACGTGCTACGTTGCACTCATCGATGCCTCTGCCGGTAGCATTGCTTGCACGCAGTTCAGCCACAATCGTCAATTAATCGAGCAGCTTCCCGCGACGATTGAAAAGTTTCTCGCAAGCAATCGAGCGGCTCTGACTGATATCGAATGTTTGGTTTGTGGCACGGGGCCCGGGAGCTTTACCGGTGTCCGGGTCGGTGTGATGTACGCGAAAACCTTGGCATTCGCATTGGAAAAGCCAGTCATCGGTGTGTCATCGTTTGATGCGGCCGCTTACGAAGACTTATCACTAAATCGCGTTGTCGTGTGTACATCCAAACGAAACGAAGTCATCGCTTCCGCGTATCCTGTCAACGCCAAGTCGCCATCCGTAGGCCCAACCGCCGTGTCGATATCCGATTGGGATGCATGGCTTGCTGAACACCTGCCACAAACGGAACGCATCATTGGACAGGGTATTGACACCGCCCGGGAGACAGTTGGAAATCTTGCCCTCGGTGCCTGTCTGCTGGCTGAACCTCTAATGGCGGAAGGCCGTTTCTCCGATATCGATACGCTGATACCGCATTACGTCGCTTCGTCTCCCGGAGGCGGGATGTGAAAGCATCCGAACCCAGGCATTGTCTTCCGTCCGTCGGTAAAGTCATCGAACTGCTACAAGCGCAGGGCGTCTACCATATTCAAATGACATCCATTGTTAGGAGTGTCATCGAGAGACATCGCATTGCGGTGATTGCCGACACAGCTCTCACTATTCCAACCACTGCAATTTGTGATGAGGTGATCGATCACATAGTTGAAACCAGCACAGTCATGACTCGTGTGATCAACGCAACCGGCGTGTTACTTCACACAAATCTTGGCAGGGCAGTCTTGTCGGAGAGCGCGATTCGTGCCCTCACCAATGCTGTATCAACTGCGGATGTCGAATTTGACAG
>JBJTQN010000205.1:0-7275 GCA_046075665.1 Armatimonadota bacterium
ACGGCCGCCTGCACCCCAAAGCTGCTCGTTACCACGTGCAGGCCGGGTGTGTTTGTTAGCGCCCACCTGATACGCTCCCCGGCGCTTAGGTCTGCAAGAAGACGATTTGCTTCTTCCAGCGCTTCAACGGCCGACAGGTCCGCGACAGAGACCATTGGTTAGGCTCCGACAATTCCAGCGCGGTGTACAAAATCGCCGAAGCGCTCACCTACAGCTCTCTCCGCTGCATAGCGTGCGAACAGTGCATCGGTTTCCGCGAGGATCGTCGCTTCCGTGATGTTTTCCCGGTACAGCGTGTTGAGGCGTGTTCCGAGGCCATTGCCACCGATATGCATGTTGTAACGTCCAGGTGCTTTGCCAACAAAGCCTATTTCTGCCACGTAGGGACGCCCGCAACCATTCGGACAGCCTGTCATCCGAACGACGATTGCATCCTTTTCGATCCCGTGCTTGACCTGAAGCGCTTCGTAGTGCGTGATGAGCTCCGGGAGATAGCGCTCAGCCTCTGCCATCGCGAGGGCACACGTCGGAAGTGCTACACAGGCCATCGAGTTTTCGCGAAGCACCGTAAGCTCCCGTCCGTAGAGACTATGTGCACGGGCGATGTCTTCTATTTGCTTGCGGTCATCCGGGGCAACCCCTGCAATGATGATGTTCTGGTTTGCCGTCATCCGAAAATCGCCCTTGTGAACCTTTGCGATTTCGAGTAAACCGGTCTTGAGCGGGCGTCCCGGAAAGTCCAGAATACGTCCATTTTCGATGAAGAGCGTGAGGTGATGCTTGCCGTCCTCGCCGGTTACCCATCCGAGGCGGTCACCGGTCTGGGTGAAGGTCACAGGAACGGGTGGCCCGAAGGTCACGCCGCTGCGCGTTTCGACTTCGTTGCGGAAGGCATCGACGCCCATTCGGTCGATGGTGTATTTGAGGCGGGCATGCTTACGACTCTCACGGTTGCCAAAGTCACGCTGCGTTGTCAGGATTGCCTCGGAAACCTTTAGGGTGTCATCCGGGTGGATAAAGCCAAGGTCACTTGCAAGGCGTGGGTAGGTATCAGGTTCTCCGTGGGTTGCGCCCATGCCACCACCGGCAGTTACATTGAAGCCAGTAAGGACTCCATTCTCAGCGATTGCTATAAATCCAAGGTCGTTTGTGTAGACATCCACATCGTTGTGCGGCGGAACCACCACAGCCGTCTTGAACTTACGTGGAAGATAGGTTGGGCCGTAGATCGGCTCATCCTCAGGCTCAGAGCTTGCGACCTTCTCATTATCAATCCAGATTTCATGGTAAGCGCGTGTCTTGGGCAAGAGATATTCACTGATACGCACAGCCCACTCGTAGACAGCTTTGTGGAAGCTGGATTCGATTGGGTTTGTTGTCGCGAGCACGTTTCGGTTGACATCCCCGCATGCAGCGATTGAGTCCAGCAGCACGCTGTGCAGCCCTTGGATAACCGGCCGGATATCACCCTTCAGGATGCCGTGGTACTGGAATGTCTGCCTGGTTGTCAGGCGGATGGAGCCGCTCATGGTGAGCTCATCCGCGATGTTGTTGATGGTTAGCCACTGCCCGGGTGTGCAGACGCCTCCCGGGACACGAGCACGGAGCATAAACGTATGCAGGGGCTCGAGTTTCTGTTCTTTGCGCTCTGCGCGAATATCACGGTCATCCTGTTGGTAGAACCCGTGAAACTTTGTGACCTGCGTGTCATCCGCTGCCAATGCACCTGTGATTTCATTTTGAAGGCCATCGGTAATCGTTCCGCGCAGGAAATTCGACCGGGTCTTAATGCCTTCGTTTGCTGAAAGTTTCTTCTCGCTCATCAATACACATCCCTTTGGTAGCGACCGCTTGCGCGGAGGTCATCGAGTAGCACTTCTGCGCTATCGGGGTCGAGGCCAGCCTGCTCGGAAACGATATCGAGGAGTGCCGAGTGGACATCCTTTGCCATTCGTTGTCCATCCCCACAGATGTAGATATGCGCACCATCCTGTATCCATTGGTACAGCTCAACGGCGTGCTTGCGGAGCTTATCCTGCACATATATTTTGTGCGCCTGGTCGCGCGAAAATGCAACATTGAGGCGTGTCAGTATGCCCCGCGAGAGGTAATCCTGTAGCTCAATCTGATATAGGAAGTCTTCGGTGAAGTGTGGGTTACCAAAGAACAGCCACGACTTACCTGTTGCTCCTAGTGCATCCCGCTCCTGTAAGAATGCACGGAACGGCGCGATGCCCGTCCCCGGCCCAATCATGATTACCGGTGTATCCTGGTCAACGGGAAGTCGGAAGTGGTCGTTTGGCTCGATGTAAACGCGAACCTTATCGCCAGGCTCTGAGCGACTGCCAATAAACCCGCTAGCACCGCCTTCACGGTCTGCGCCATCCACTGCATAGCGAACGACTGCGATGGTCGTATGGACTTCATCCGGAAGCTCCGTCTGGCTGCTGGCGATGGAATAGAGGCGCGGCTGGAGCGGCCTGAGGGCAGCGGCGAGCTGGTCTGCGGATAATGCGATTGGATTTGCCCGAAGGATGTCGGCTATTTGACGATCTGCGACTGCCGTACGCAGGGCAGCTTTGTCATCCGAGAGACTTACATAGCGTGAATCGCCTGTCAGTTCTGCGACCTTCGTGACAAATCCTGGGTAGGCCTGCGTAAGCTCGAAGTGATTTGCCAACGCTTCAGGAAGGGTCACCGTGCCGCCTGCTGTGTCGATGTTCGCGCTGCTATCCGCACCCGTGATGGTCAAAATCTCTGTGACCAAACCGTCATCGTTGGTAAACCAAATGCCAAGTGCATCCCCGGGTTTGTACGTAAGTCCGCTGCCTTCGAGGGAAATCTCAATATGGCGGACATCCTTTTCGGATCTGCGGCCTGTGATTTTCTGATTTACCAACAGCTCGGCTACAAATGGGTTTTCCTTGGTCCAAACAGCAGATGCAGCAGCGGACTCCTTCCTGGAGCTTGATGATGGACTTGACACACCTCCACCGAGCGACTGAAGTTTCGTGACGATGTCGGCAATCCATGCATCAGCACCGGATTTATAGTCGACATCGAGCTCGACACGGGCGAGGATACGGGTCCCTCCTAGTGCTTCAAGACGGGAATCGAAGTCCTGTGCCGTCTTATTAAAAAACTCGTAGCTGGAGTCACCAAGGCCGAGTACGGCAAACTGCAGTCCTTTGAGCTCCGGTGCGCGCTTGCCCATCAGCCACTTGTGGAACAGCTCTGCACCTTCGGGAGGCTCGCCTTCGCCGTATGTCGCAGTGATAATGATGACCGTTTGCTCGGATTTGAGGGATGCCTGTTTGTACGATGCCATGTCGGAGACATTTGCAGAAATACCGACGTCCGCAAGCGCACCCTGAAGTTTGGCACCTATCCCTTTTGCATTGCCGGTTTGTGATCCGAAGAGGATGAGCGGTGCTTTTGCTCCGCTTGTTGCCCCCGCGGATGCTTCGACGTGCCCAGTCGAGGAACCTTGTACCAGCCGGCCAGCCAGATAGCCGCTTGTCCATGCCAGCTGCACAGCCGACATCCCGCGTAGTACATCATCCAGGGCGGCCAGCTGCTGCACCGTCAGTGGGGTTGGAGTCATTCCGTCCATCCAATCATCATCACTAAATTCCTTCACCCGGCCCGATTGCCACATCTACCGCAACCGGCGGCATCCAGCCATCATCATGTTCCGCAGCAGCCACTGCGGCAACTTCCTTTTCGAGCAAATCCTGCAGCCGCGAATGCAGTGATGTCAAAAATGGATGACCATAAACATCCCTTGGATACGGCGCATCGACCAGTACATCCCCAACGACGCGCCCCGGGCGAGCGGACATAAATACAATCCGGTCTGCGAGAAGCAGTGCTTCGTTGAGCGAGTGCGTGACGAATACAATTGTTTTTCCGGTTGCCTGCCAGATAGAGAGCAGCTCCTGCTGCAGGAGAGCACGCGTCTGGGCATCAAGGGCGCCAAACGGTTCATCCATGAGTAGAATATCGGGCTCAAGCATCAGGGCACGGGCGATCGCAGCGCGCTGACGCATCCCGCCGGAGAGCTGGTGTGGAAACGCATCCGCAAAGCGCCGCAAATGCACCATTTTGAGGAGCACATCTGATTGGGCCCGCCGCTGATTGACTGGCACACCGCGGAGCTTCCAGCCAAATTCGATATTGTCGCGGATGTTAAGCCATGGAAAGAGGGCCGGCTCCTGAAAAACCATCGCTGCCCGCCCACCGAGCTCGACAGTACCGGATGTCGGCTGGTCAAGCCCCGCGAGCATATTGACAAGCGTTGACTTTCCGCAACCACTTGGGCCAATAAGTGCGACGAATTGGCCCTTTGGGATGGCGATGTTCGTAGCTGAGAGCGCCACGGTGCCATCCGGATAGGTACGGGAGAGATCCGTCGCAGTGATCATGCTCCATCCACTCCCCATCGCCGGGCAATAAACAGTTCGATGGGCCGGAAGGCGATGCGGTCGACGAGAAGCCCAAGGACAAGGATGATAGTGATGGTCCCGAGGACCATTGCCATGTCATTGAGGTCACGCCCCGTCGTGAGCACATGCCCAATACCGACTTTTAAGGACTGTGAGAGAAGCTCGGCTGCCATTAGGGAGCGCCATGCAAATGCCCAGGCATGTCGCATCCCGGCAAGGATAGCCGGAAGGCTTGCCGGAAGCAAGACGTACCACCAGAGCTTGATTCCCCTCGCTCCGAGCATCACACCAGCGCGGCCCGTAAGGGGTGGGAGGTTTCGCACGCCAGAGCGTACAGCGAGGATGATGGCAAACAGCGCTCCCATCACGACAACAAAGAGAACGGCGGCTTCGCTCATCCCAAACCAGAGGAGCGCAAGTGGGAACCAGCAGATACTTGGCAGAGATTGAAGTCCGCCTACCGCTGGACTGACCAGCTCATCAAGCCATGTGACTTTCGCAAGAAGGAGGCCTGTCGGGAGTCCAATAAGCGCAGCGATGGCAAAGCCGCTTGCCGCACGGGAAACACTGGTGATGGTGGCGCCAACCAGAGTGCCATCCATAGTGGATGTTTTGATGAAGTCAAGAACATCGGATGGTGGTGGCACAAGGTAGGGCGGCCAAATGGCCGCCCTTGTGGTGATGTACCAGACGCTACCCAAAACCACGATGAGCAGGAAACGCCAGAGCCACGTTTTGGACAAACTAGTCCTTACCATGGCCATGCTTTTTATTCCTACTAATTTGGTTGGACATATAGGAATAATATCATTTTGGGTTTTGGGGATGCCCGATTACGACGAGAGTTAGTCGATTGGATTTCGACGCCAGTCGTTGTTGTCGTATGACTTCCAGGTTTGCTCCGGGCGCACCCACCTCGCGTGACCATCTGCATTAGCGATGATTCCGCCGCCGCAATGGCGTGCTTTGAATCGTGCCTGCTGGCTTGCATCCGGGAGCGTTGCATCATCAAATGACCATGGCTGTGGGTAGAGTCCACCACGGCTTGGGATTCCACTAAATGACTTTGCCATCCTGAATGACGATATGAACATCACCTTGCTGCACAGCCTGCACAGCGGCGTTTATTTGCTGGACCGGGATGTCCGTCGCAGATGGTTTATCCGCGTTACTGGTTGGCATGCTGTATCAGCCCTCCAATTCCATCACGGCCCTTTTTGAGGTACCCAAGCTCTTTCGCCCAGTCTGCAAATGTAAGGATTGATTCATCCAATCCTTCGTAGGAGATATCTGTGCGGCTCAAGCTGGCAGAGAGCAGATCAGGTGACAAAGTCTTACCCTGACTCAGCTTTGCAATTTGCTTAGAGATAACATCCCCGGCTGATTTCTTGTCCGCATTAATCGCATCTACCGACGCCCGATGGGCTTTGATCAACTTTGCAACGACATCAGGGTTTGCCTTCGCAAAGTCCTTGCGAACGATCACAACGGCCGTTGCAAACTTACCCCCTGCCCACAGGGTCCGCTCGTCAGTAACAAGTGTGGCACCGGCATCCTTGATGATGCGTGACACCCATGGCTCGGGCAGCCATGCCGCATCCAGTTCACCACGGCGAAACAAGTCGAGCGTATCTGCGGGTGCATATTGAACGATGTCAACATCTCCGCCTTTATCCTTGCCCTCAAGTCCAGCGGCTTTCAGAGCATGACGTAACGAAACATCCTGCGTACCGCCGGTTTGCGGAACAGCAACCCGTTTGCCCTTGAGGTCATTCACAGACTTGATCGACTGACCTTTTGCAGCAATGAGGGATGCCCCACCGCTTGCGGCAACATCGACTATTTCAAGTGCCTGTCCATTGGACTTTATGTAGCCATTGATTGCAGGACCTGGCCCAATATAGCCAAAGTCCACTTCTCCAGCGAAAAGTGCTTCGATTTCTGCAGGACCCGCCGTAAACACCCGCTCTTCCACTTGAACGGCATTGCCAACCGCCTGTTGAAAAACGCCCGTGGATGCGGCATGCAAGGCAGCGGCATGGGTGATATTCGGGAAAAACGCGATGCGAACCTTTGAAGCCTTTTGCTCAGCGGGTTTATTGCAGGCTGAACTGAACAGCATCAGACAACAGCAAGCAAGACTCCAGAACCGGATTTGCATCAATTACCTCCTCATTATGAATACTTCACCTAGCGGCTTTATCAACTTTATCATCCACCCACATGTATTCAAACGTAATTCAATCGGATTACTCTGGAATAGTAAATAAGACAGGATGATTGAAAAACTGCTGGCTATATCGGTATATCGAGAAAGTCATTTTGGATGGCTGGAATCAATACGCCGATTGAACAGCTCAAAATCAAGAAGATTGTCGTGTAGGCATGTAGTGGTAAGACGTACGTGAGTCTCGAGGTATCAGCTTAGTTTGGGCGAACGACAACAATCAGGCCATCCGTTTCGCGTTGATACGCCGTGCCCTGGTTGTTGTATGTCTCATTGCCTACCAGTGTGGCATTGGCATTTTCGCAGCGGGCCCTGATACGAAGTCGGTGCAGCCCGACGGGCAAGGACCCAGACGCGACTCTTACTGTGAGCGAAACCTCATTCTTGCCATTCGCAATCAATGCATTTACCAATGACACACCTTGAGGTGCATCGATAAGCTCAATGGTTATATCGCCGCGTGCAAGATCAATGCGCTCGCACTTTACGGTAGTGGTGATGTCTCCCCCGGCAACCGGAATGCCAGCCGTGTCAGGAACGAACGTTCCACGAAGTGTCGCGTGTCCCGGTCCAAGCAGGACACGAAACGGAAAGCCTTTTCCG
>JBJTQN010000206.1:0-3704 GCA_046075665.1 Armatimonadota bacterium
GAAAAGTTGGTTCCGGCAGGAGCAGGTATGACTGCGAGCAAGTCGTCCGTTGTTTTCTTGTAAATATCAATCGAACCGAAGAGACGGTTATTGAAAAAACCGAAATCGATACCTGCGTTGAGGGTGGTCGTTTGCTCCCACTTCAAGTTCGGATCATACGGATCGGGACGCAACGTCGAATAGAAACTGTTTCCGAACTGGTATTGGCCGGTAGCAGTTCCTTGGCTGTAATTCGGAATATATCCGTATTCATAGATTCCGTCCTGCTGTCCAACGACACCCCAGCCGAGTCTGACTTTCAGGTCGGATACAGAACGGCTGTCTTTCAGGAATTTTTCCTGGCCTACGCGCCATGCCAATGCTGCAGACGGGAAAATTCCGCTGCGATTCTCTTTTGAGAATTTCGATGAATGGTCATTACGAACGTTGACAGTCAGCAAGTATTTTTCCTTCCAGTTGTAGGTGAATCGGCCGAAGAACGACAACAAGGCCTTCTCTGCCAGGTAAGGGATTCCGGCCGGGCTGATCGTATCTCCAGCAACATTCAAATCAGCGAACGCAGGACTGGCGCGCTTGAAATACTGATAGGAATATCCACCCGTCGCTTCGATACGGCTTTGCAAACGAGGCAATTCTTTGGAATAAGCAAGGTAGAGATCAAGAAGTCGGTTGTCCGTCTCGTCGCGGTACTGATTGTTGACGCCGCCCCTTGCAAAGCTGGTGGCAGCATCTGCAGGAACGAAAATGGTCCCACTGCTGCGAGAAAAATCACCCCCCACATTGGCAATGGCGTGCAGGCCCTGGACCCAGTCGATGGCATAATCCAGTTTGACATTACCGATGAATCGGTTCACACGACTGCGGTCCTCTCGCTGATATAACAACCCAAGTGGATTGCGTGGAGCCAATTGATTCGGTTTTCCCTGAGTATCCAACCACTCGAAATAATCACCATCAAGCGCAGCGACTGCCGCATCGCTCAAACCGGGATACAAGGCATTGAGCAGATCCGGGTCATTGAAGATCGGCTTGGTGGGATCGAATGCAACGGCGGCTCCGATTGCTCCCTGATCAGGAAAGAAATTCTTCGAAAAGGTATAACGAGAGTTCACTTCGACCTTCAATTTGTCATTGAAGAAGGAAGGAGACATGTTCAATCCGGCGGACAGACGATCGAGTGCCGAACGCTTGAGAATACCTTCTTGGCTGAGATATCCGAGGGTGAGGCGATAGGGACGATTTTTCACCCCGCCGCTGAAAGCGAAATTATTCTCGTGAGTTAGCGCTTTTTGATAGATGTGCTTTTGCCAGAAAGTTTCATAATCTCCTACTAAAAAAGACTCCTGTGTGGCGGTTCCCGAGTCTCTGACCGTCTGGGAAAATCGCTTTGGCCCCAGGACATCGACATATCCGGTAGGAACAGAAATACTAGTAAGCGTGGAATAATCGACCGTAAGCTTTTCAGCGGTTCCACGTTTCGTTGTAACCAGAATGACACCGTTAGATGCACGTGAACCGTAGATAGCCGTTGCAGAAGCGTCTTTCAAGACAGTGATGTTCTCGATGTCAGCCGGGTTGATGGTACTTAAAGGGTTCGGGGCGCCGGATATGCCACCGTCGATCAATGGAACGCCGTCGACGACGACCAAAGGGTCATTGCTAGCATTGAGTGAACTTCCACCGCGGATCCGTATACGGCTTCCGGCACCAGGAGCACCCCCATTGGAAGTGATACGAACGCCAGGAATCTTACCGGTCACCAGCTGCTCGGGCGTTACTATATTACCCGATTGGAAGTCCTTTGCATTCACGGAATTCACTGCACCGGTAAGGTCCTTTTTCTGTGCAGTACCGTAACCGACCACCACTGCTTCATCCAAGTTGATCGCTGAGGGCCGCATCCTGACGACAACGAGCGCCTGTCCGTCGGTGACCTCGATGGACTTGTTCATTTTTTCATATCCGATACTCGTTACTGCCAGATCATACTTTCCTGCATTAACCCCTGCAAGTGTGAAATAACCGTTCGCGTCGGCAGAAGCGGCCTTGTCCGTTCCGACAAGCTGGACAGTAGCACCTGGCAAACCGTTACCGGTTTCATCCAGCACCCTGCCTCGGAGTGAAACACTTTGTGCAAGAAGAAGATTCGAAGTAAACAGCATCAGCAGTAATAATAACCTGCCGCGTTGGATTGGATTGTCGAACATGTCTCGTGATTTATTTTACAGATGTTGGTGAAGAATAGATTTTTATTTTTGGATACTTTTACGAACCGATAAAAACCACTCGAATTTAGCTATTTATTGAAATCAACAAAGACATGACGCAGAGAATCTTCTCCCTACTTAGTGTACTGTTAACACTGACAACCCATGTGATCGGAATGCAAAACATGCCTGTCGGTGACATAAAGAGCATCAAGCAGAACGGACAAGTCTTTTCCATCCAGACCTCCAATTCCATCGCAGAAGTCCACGTCATTTCCTCCTCCATCATCCGGGTTCGACTTGCAAAAAAAGAATACGAGGATGACTTTTCTTATGCTGTAGTAGGGAAATCGGTCAGTTGTAGAGCCATGCTCACCGACAATGCTTCAAACTATTCCATTTCGACCGATTCGCTGGTAGTCATATTAAACAAAAAGCCGCTTCGCATCACTTTCAAGACAATAGCAGGTAAAGTGATCAATGCGGACGATTCCGGATTCGGCACTTCCTGGCTGGGCGATGAGGTCACTACCTACAAGACACTATTCCCTGACGAGCGATTCATCGGCCTGGGTGAAAAAACGGGCAATCTGGATCGTCGTGGCAACGGTTATGAAAACTGGAATACGGATGCCTTCGGATATGGAACCGGCACCGACCCCATCTATTCCACTATTCCTTTCTATATAGGAATCCACGACTCGCTTTCGTACGGCATTTTCATGGATAACTCCTACAAGAGTCATTTCAATTTCGGCGCTTCTCAAAAGCGCTTCTCCAGCTTCACAGCCGAAGGAGGTGATATGAACTATTATTTCATCTACCGTTCCAACCTGGCCGGTATCATTGAAGATTATACCTACCTGACCGGACGCATGACCATGCCGGCGTTGTGGAGTATCGGTTACCAGCAATGCCGCTACAGCTACTACCCACAGGAGGAAGTCGTTTCCATAGCAAAGACCTTTCGCGAGAAGCAGATTCCCTGCGATGTCATTTACCTGGACATCCACTACATGGACCAGTACAAACTCTTCACGTGGAATCCTGTACACTTCAAGCAGCCAAAGAAAATGCTGGACGAGCTGAAAACGCTTGGCTTCCATACGACAGTCATCGTCGATCCAGGCATCAAGGTGGAAAAAGGATACAAAGCCTATGAGGACGGAATAAAGGAAGACATCTTCGTGAAATATCCTGACGGCTCTTTGTACTCAGGAGAAGTATGGCCAGGATGGTGCCACTTCACCGATTTCACTACCGAGAAGGGACGTATTTGGTGGGGAAAACAATTCAACGGATATGTGAACGACGGAATCGATGGCTTCTGGAACGACATGAATGAAATAGCCACGTGGGGACAAAAGCTTCCCAATCTGATGAACTTCGGATTCGACGGACACCCATCCAGCACCATGCGCGCCAGAAACGTCTATGGTCTGCAGATGGCGCGTGCCACCTTCGAAGGTTCCAAAAAGCTATTGGATAACAAACGCC
>JBJTQN010000207.1:0-7145 GCA_046075665.1 Armatimonadota bacterium
GTCGAAGTTAAGAAAGTCTCCCTTGTGGAGAGGTATGCCGGAGGGTTGTTTTGGGATGATTCAGGCGATGTTCATCCAACATCGTTTACCCGTCTGCCTGAATTAAGATCTGAACGCGAGCTCCCCGCAGAGCCTTATGCGCTCTTCACATGGGGTGGCGGGATTGACCGCTCCCGGGATGAACATCTCGAAGGTGAATATGTCGTTCACCAGGCTGATGATAACTCGATATGGGTATTGTTCTTCGAGGACTTGGATGCTGCTGAGAAGGTCCTGAAAGAATACATCGATGCGACCGGCAGCGAGGCTGAAATTCGCCGAACTCGCGCCATATCGTTGGACACTGGTCAAAATGTACGGTTTTACGCCGCAGACGGCAGCTGGCTAGACCTTACTCGGGATGACTACCTGAGTCGAATTTCTCCTGCATAGCTCACACTCGGCAGTCCATAAATCCCCCGCACATCAGCAAGTGTTGTAATCGTCATACCTCGGCGGCAGACAACCAAACCGCACCCTGGCGACAACGCATCATCACCAAGGTGCCATTAGCCCTACGGTTTATATGTTCCGGTTTCACTCACCTTGTCGCACTCTTCAGCACTCGGGATTGGCCGCCCCATCATCGTGTAAATCTGCTCAATCTGGGACTTTCCCGCAATCGCCTGCTCATTTGTCTTGTCTGCTTTGATTGCATTTCGATAATCAGATAGCGCTGCACGGTACTTAACACGCTGTCCAGCTGTCGCATCCTCATTGGTACGATAGTCACCCCGAGCAGAAAAAGCGGCGGCAAGCTTCTTTTTGTCTCCGGATGCCTTGGCATCTGCAATCGCTTTATCCAAATCTGGCGTCGGAGAAAGAGGAGCATAGGCATCACCATCGGCCGCAGGAGCTGTACCCGCAGCTGCAGATGCAGCATCTGTTCCAACCGGTATAGCGGCTTCTGTTGATTTTGTTTCCGATGTGGCAGCAGTCGTCTTTTCTGACGCTGGTTGAGAACATCCAAAAGTAACGAGGGCTGTCAGCGCAGCAATTGAATATGTGAGTGACTTGGTCATAACCAAGTTTACCTTGTGGAATCGGTTATTTTCGCGTGATATAGTCTCTCGTCGTGGAGTGATGTCCGAGTTGGTCGAAGGAGCACGATTGGAAATCGTGTAGGCGGGTAACCGTCTCGTGGGTTCGAATCCCACTCACTCCGTTCCCTTTTCCTAATCTGGCGAATGAACTTGCGTAACTTTCCAAGATGGCGACGTCCACTTGCGTCGTTGCTGATTATTCCAGTCATCGCAGTCTCACTTATTACCGGCTTGTACTACGGTAATCTGCATCGCCTTTCTGCGGTTGACAGAATCAATGATCTAGATGCGCTTGATATCGCATCTCAAGCGCGTGCCTTGGTGTTTGCTCCTCACTGTGATGACGAGACCCTTGGGGTTGGCGGCGTGATCAAATCGCTGTCTGAGGCCGGAACGCCGGTCAAGACTGTCTTTTTCACGAATGGTGATGGCTTTAGAATCGCTGCCCAGTTTCATCTCAAAAAGTTGAACTTAACTTCGACAGATTACATATCGTTTGGAAAGGCACGGCAAGCCGAGGCCGTAACCGCGGCATCCTTTCTGGGTCAGACTAAGTCAGCCGTTGGATTTCTTGGCTTTCCTGACCAAGGACTTCTGGCGATGTTGGTTGCGCCTGGTACTGCTCCGAATCCGTTCAGGCCATCCACGACCAAATCCGATACGGTTCCATATACCAACGCAACGGCATCCGGACTTCCACACGTACGTGAAAGTGTCATTTCTCGGGTCGAACAAGAGCTTGAACAGTTCAAACCAACGGATGTATATGTCACGCATCCGTTGGATGACCACAGCGACCATGCTGCAGCGCCCGTATATGTCCAAATGGCCATAGACCGTGGAGTTAAGCGCGGAGCATTCCCCCGTCCACGCATCCATTGGTACCTAATCCATCGGGGTGATTGGCCACTGCCGCAAGGAGACCATCCTGATCGCTGGCTGGTCCCACCGACAGCGATCGCAGAAAGCGGCAAACAATGGACATCCATCACCCTCTCACAAACCGCCGTCACAGCTAAACGCACTGCGCTTTATAGTTACTCATCACAGATAAACGTGATGCAAAGGATGCTGCTAAGTTTCCTGCGAAGAAATGAAATTGTGACGAGAGGTGACGCTCTGGAGACCATCAACCTCAATGCGATTGAGCCAGTTGGTGACAATGTTGCGCGCTTTGCAAATCCAAGTGCAGATGTAGCACGACTTGATGCAAGCATAAACGGTGACAAGCTGGTAGTGAAGACAACGATGGCTGGTCCTTGCAGCCCTGCAATCGATGCGTTTGTTACCGTGGTTACTGCGAGCGCATCTGGTTCAAATGCAAATCGGGTTCGACTGCCACGGCCGCAGCTCCTTGAAACACAGCGGGACATGACAGCGTCCATCCCACTAAAAACCCTCGGCATAGATTCCTCAACGCTTACCATTTCGGTCGGCGTATCAACATATGCAGCAGAAGGGTTGCTTGTCGACCGGTCAGCTTTTCACTTTGTTGAGCTACCAGAGTCACGAATTACGGGCTCTTTGTTTTCTGAACCGCAATTCTCGCATAACCGACAATCTGCAATTAGATGACATCAGACCGCCGGGGTCGCTGGAAACCCAGTTTTTCCGGACGTTTCAGAATGAGACGGGCTGGAGAGAAAGAAAGTGTTGTCCTTGGCATCATTTGCTCTGCAGATATGCTGACGACACTTTACTGGGTGATGACCGGTCAGGCCGAGGAATCCAACCCTGTGCTAGGCTGGACATTTGCAGGACATCCCGTCGTTTTTGTTATCACTAAATGCCTTGCCTGTATGCCAGCGCTCATCCTTGCACCAAAGCTCGCGCAATCCCACCGAATCTTCACAATCTGGTTGCTACGGGCCATCATCGTCGTGTATGTCGCTGTGTACTTTGGGTTTGCAAAGTTCTAAGGCACACCAGGTGAACCGTGATTCTGTAGTCAGTTCATTGATGATTGCAGGACTAAGTTCTCGTTGTGGAGAATTTTTGTAGCAGTGGTAAGGAGGTCAAAAATGGCAAGAAACGGCAAAACAGGCATCGGGATTATCGGATTTGGTGGCATCGCGCAGGGTGCCCATATGGGAAATTATCTTAAGCAATCAGACACTTGTGAGGTCATCGCTATCGCTGACATTGCTGAAGAGCGACGGGCACAAGCCAATGACAAATTCGCGATCGATCACGTCTTGGAGGATTATCACAAGCTGCTTGCAATGCCCGAAATCGATGCTGTTTCCGTGTGTACGCCGAATGGCTGGCATAAACAAATTACGATTGATGCATTACGTGCAGGTAAGCACGTTCTCTGTGAGAAGCCAATGGCAATGAATGCATCCGAATGCAAAGAAATGATTGCCACCGCCAAGGACACCGGTAAAAAGCTTCAGATTGGGTACAATATGCGCTTCTCGTCAGGTGCACAATCACTAAAGCGCGCCATTAATCAGGGAATTATGGGCGATATTTACCACGCCAGCGCCAAAGCGATGCGTCGTCGTGGCGTTCCGACTTGGGGTGTTTTTATCGATAAAGAGAAGAACGGCGGCGGACCGCTGATTGACATTGGTGTTCACATCACGGACATGACACTTTGGCTAATGGGTCATCCAAAACCTGTGGCCGTATCGGGACGTGCTGATGCATTCATCGCCCGCCGGGGTGATGTCGTTGGTATGTGGGGTGAGTGGGACCCGAAAAAGTACACCGTCGAAGACTTTGCTGCAGCAATGGTTCGGTTTGAAGATGGCCGCACCATGCATCTCATGAGTTCATTCGTGGCAAACATCGATCGGGAACACTTCGATACACAGCTCTACGGAACTGGCGCAGGTGCCTTCTTCGATGCGAACGCCGGGCAGTACACGATGTACAGAGAGGAGTTCGGCACGCTTACCGACACTACGGCAGGTTGGCTACCAAAAGTTGAGTCAACCCACGGAGAGGAAATCCGAATGTTCATAAAGGCTGTTCAAAACGACCTCTCCATTGAAGAAGTTGGCGCAGCTACTGGCGAACAAGCGCTGATGGTCACTCAAATTATTGATGGAATATTCCGTTCATCGGAAGAAGGCCGCGAAGTAACAATCTCCTAGCCTAAACGGTAGGTCTGTGTACATTGGGACCCTACAACTCGGTGCGCAGACCTACTTATTATTGCGTTGTTCCAACGCGATCAGCGCTTGTGGCACGCGGAAGTCCATATGCTCATCACGGATGATCACAGGTTCAACCGAACAATCGTCTTGTGACTTAATTCTCTGTACCACACTCTGGATAACGTCCTCGGGAGCGCTTGCCCCTCCAGTAACTGCCACGACTCCGGCGCCTTCAAGCATTTCATCCGTGATTTCGTCCGGACCATCAACCAGGTACGCACGGACTCCCATTGCCTCTGCGACACTGCGTAACGACTTCGAATTACTTGATGTCTGTGATCCAACAACGAAACATACATCCGCTGTTCGACAAACTTCCTTGATTGCATCCTGACGATTTTGGGTGGCGTAACAGATATCAGATGTCGGAGGATCTTGCAGACGAGGAAACTTTGCCTTCAATGCAACAACAAGCTCCCGGGTTTCATCGATCGACAATGTGGTCTGCGTAAGGTAGATCAGGTGCTCAGTTCCAGGGTCGTTAAGTGCCGCAACCTCTTCAAGGTTCGTAACTAGATGAAGGTGACTAGGAGCTTGCCCGAGCGTGGCGAGCGTTTCGACATGACCATGGTGCCCAATGTAAATGATGCCATAGCCCTTCTTCAAGTACTTACGGACTTCCAAATGAATCTTTGTGACCAGTGGACACGTCGCATCAAGGACTTGAAGGGACCGGCTCTCTGCTAGCGCATAGTCGGCCGGAGAACTACCATGTGCACTGAAGACCACCAAGCTCCCAACTGGAACATCCAACAAATCATCCGTGAAGACCACCCCACGCGCCATAAGGTCTTCACATACGGGTTTGTTGTGGATGATTTCATGCTTGACATACAAAGGCGCACCTACGACAGCCAGTGCCCGCTCAACCGTATCGACGGCCCTGTCGACGCCTGCACAGAACCCGCGGGGACCCGCCATCAGAATCTTCATGCGGCGATTATACCTAGTCAGGGATGTTTGCTTTCGCCGTATATATGACGTCAGGCGCTTCAACGAGCAAGTCACGCTGGTCAAGGACTTGGACCGTTTCATAAGACACGCGTCGTAGCCGGCGAATTCGTAATAGCAAGAGAGGCAAACCAGCTCTGCGCAATGCTTTGCGTATACCTAGCGACCTTAACATTCTGATTGGCGATAGACGAATATCAATGACTGACTGACTGGATATCTCCGCGGCATCACTGGTGACGGTAACCTTGTCTATACGAACGCGAGTTTCGGAATCTTCAATTAGGAAGATGGAATCTCCAAGGCAGGATGCGAGGAATGTTGCGAATGATCGCGGATCGCATTCCGAAAGAATGACACACCGAAAACCACTATGTACATCGGCAGGCGTGACGGCAATGTTCCATGCTTCAGCACCACCAAAGCGTTCAACTAGCCGGATGATTGCGCCTGGGCCTGGCGCCCGAACATAGAGATATTCCATTCAGGTACCAGAATACAGGCATTGAGTGGTTCCGCGGAACCTCCCTACGACGATCATCGTATTAGGTATATGCATGATGTCATGGATTTGTGCCCTGCATGGTATAGTTCGTGCACCTTTCATACAAGAATTGGCGTTTCATCCGGTAGCATTGCTCCTGGTTGTAATGGAGGCGGTTGATTGAATCGACGGATAGCCGGATGGCTTCTCATCGCAGCAATAATCGGGTTGACACTGGTGTCATTGCGCCCGTTTCTACGCATGCCTTTTGGTATGGCGGCTCCCCGTGAGGTGGCGATTGGCCAACTCTATGACAAGCTTGACAGCGATGCATCGGTGATTCAAGAAGTAACCATTAAGAAAAACACGCTTACTGGAAAATTCACTCCGAATGTAGCGGGTACGGCTGGCGAATCCAATGAGTTCTATGTCATTCTCCCAAATTCTGGAGACTTGGTTAATTCGCTCACGGATAAGCTCCATGCAAAAGGCATTAATGTCCGTGTTGAGCAAGACAGCTTCACCGATGTCCTTACTAGCTTTGCACTGAGCGCACTGCTACCGCTCATCGTGATGGTGCTCGTCTGGGTTATTTTCTTCCGGCCGATGCAGGGGAACAACAACCAAGCGATGAGCTTTGGTCGCGCAAAGCCCCGGCGCCCTGCTGAGAACAGCCAGCGTGTAACCTTTGAAGATGTTGCAGGTGTGGAAGAGGCTAAACAAGACTTGATGGAAATCGTTGAGTTTCTGAAGAACTCGCGAAAATTCCAAGCGCTTGGTGCCAAGATTCCTAAGGGAGTTCTGCTTTTGGGCCCTCCAGGTACCGGTAAGACATTGCTTGCCCGTGCCGTTGCAGGAGAGGCTGGAGTCCCCTTCTTCCACATTAGTGGTAGTGACTTTGTCGAGATGTTTGTCGGTGTTGGCGCAAGCCGCGTCCGTGACCTTTTCGAAACAGCCAAGCAAAACCGCCCATGTCTTATCTTCATCGATGAAATCGATGCCGTAGGTCGTCAGCGCGGTGCAGGCTGGGGTGGTGGCCACGATGAGCGTGAGCAAACATTGAACCAGCTGCTGGTCGAGATGGACGGTTTTGATCCCAATGCTGGTGTGATTGTCATTGCGGCTACCAACCGTGCTGATGTTCTTGACCCTGCGCTTCTACGTCCGGGTCGCTTCGATCGACGGGTTATGGTGGATGCTCCAGACGTCAAAGGTCGCGAAGCCATTCTTAAGGTTCATACCAAGGGAAAGCCAATTGCTCCAGAAGTCAACCTGACTACGTTGGCAAAGTTGACACCAGGATTCTCGGGTGCCGAGCTTGCTAACTTGATCAACGAGGCAGCGCTTCTTGCTGCACGCAAGGATAAGCGTCAGATCGACATGATTGATCTGGAAGAGGCGATTGATCGGGAACTGATGGGTCCAGCACGTAAGAGCCGAGTTCGTTCAAAAGATGCACTTACA
>JBJTQN010000208.1:0-3414 GCA_046075665.1 Armatimonadota bacterium
CCTGCAATGTCACCCGATGTTGGCGAAGTTCTACGCAAAGGCTGGATTTAGGCGAGTTGGGGCGGTCGAGGCGTGGAGCCGAACGCAGGGGCGAAACCCGGTGGATGCACTAGAGGCTGCCCTGATCACGGCTGTCTGCGGCGCGGATGTTGACCTAGTGCGGCAGCTACTGAGCGAGTATCCCGAACGGGTGTGTCAGCCGGTGGTGCTGTGGAATCGTGGGGCGACGCTTTTGCATCTTGCGGCGTGGATGGCGGATGTTTCAACCATCGAACTCCTCCTTCAGATGGGAGCGAACCGCAACCAAGCTGACCTTTCGCATGGGTTTAAGGCAGCCGGATGGGCACGGCATTTCGGCCGTACCGATCTGCTTCCGTATCTGTAAAACCGGATGTGGCATCCGGGATAGCAGGTGCCCGGCGGTATAATCAAAACCATGTCTATTCCTCAGGACCGCATTCGCAACTTCTGCATCATCGCGCATGTGGACCACGGTAAATCAACCCTTGCAGACCGCCTGCTTGAAGTCACCAAGACGATCGATAAGCGTGACATGCAGGCCCAGCTCCTCGACAAAATGGATATTGAGCGCGAGCGTGGCATCACGATCAAGATGGCAGCAGTGCGGATGAACTACACCGCAGAAGATGGCAACGAGTACGAGATGAACCTCATCGACACCCCCGGTCACGTCGACTTTACGTATGAGGTTTCGCGTTCGCTGAATGCCTGTGAAGGTGCTCTGCTCGTGGTAGATGCCGCGCAGGGTGTGGAAGCGCAGACGCTTGCGAACGCCAATCTCGCGATGAATGCAGACCTTTCGATTATCCCGGTCATCAACAAGATTGACCTGCCTGCCGCGGATCCGGAGCGTGTTGCTGAGGAAATCGAGTCGGTATTAGCGATTGATGCGACCGATGCAATCCCAGCTAGCGCTAAAGCGGGTATTGGTGTACCTGAAATTCTTGAAGCCGTTGTTAAGCGCGTTCCACCGCCGACCGGTAACCCAGACAAGCCATTCCGCGCACTAGTTTTTGACAGTCATTACGATGGCTACCTAGGCGTTGTTGCATACGTTCGTGTTGTGGATGGCAGTCTTAAGGCGGGCGACAAGATTCGCTTTATCGCAACCGGCAAGGAAGTTACGGTCAGTGAGGTTGGAATCTTCAACCCTTGGATGAAGCCGGTTGATCAGATCGGAACGGGTTCCACCGGCTATCTTCACGCGGCGATCAAGAGCGTTACGGATTGCCGTGTCGGAGATACGTGTACCGCTGCGGGCAAGGCTGGCGCGGGTATAGAGCCGCTTCCAGGTTATCGTCCCGCAAAGCCGATGGTTTATTGTGGGTTGTATCCAATCGACTCAGTTCAGTTCCAGGACTTGAAAGAAGCGCTGGCCAAGATGCAGCTGAATGATGCCGCGCTCTCCTTTGAGCCGGAGTCATCCGCGGCACTGGGCTTTGGCTTCCGCTGCGGCTTCCTCGGACTATTGCACATGGAGATTGTGCAGGAGCGCCTCGAGCGCGAGTTCAACCTGAGTCTGCTGGCGACCGCACCAAGTGTGGTTTACAAGGTCTACAAGACGGATGAGACGATGGAACTTGTCGACAACCCGGCGAACTGGCCTCCGGTAACGACCATTGATCATGTGGATGAACCGTATGTAGATGCGATGATTATCGTCCCGGATGGCTACGTCGGCGCGGTAATGGACATGGGGCGTGACCGCCGTGGGATTCTGGGCAGGATGGAATATCCGGCGCAGGGACGTGTGATGTTGCATTACCAGCTTCCGCTTGCCGAGATCATTATGGACTTCTTCGATCAGCTGAAGTCGCGCACAAAGGGTTATGCAAGCTTTGATTATGAGCTTTCGGATTACAAGCCGAGCACGCTCGTAAAGTTGGACATTTTGGTCAACAGCGAGCCGGTTGACTCGCTCTCGTTCATCACGCACCGGGATAAGGCATTCTCCCGCGGCAAGATGCTGGTTGAGAAGCTAAAGGAAATCCTTCCGCGCCAGCAGTTTGAGATCAAGTTGCAGGCTGCTATTGGTGGAAAGATTGTTGCCGCTGAACGGCTGTCGGCCCTGCGCAAGAATGTTATTGCCAAGTGTTACGGTGGTGACATCACGCGAAAGCGTAAGCTCCTTGAGAAGCAGAAGGAAGGCAAAAAGCGTATGAAGTCTGTGGGAAATGTGGATATCCCGCAGGAAGCGTTTATGTCGGTTCTGAAGCTGGGAGACTAAGTCGAGTCTCTCGGGTAACCGGGAGGTGTTCGGAGCGAAATGGGGGGCGGTACCCGCGGAGCGGGTACCGCCTTGATTTTGCCATTGCTAGGTTGCCATTTTCAAAGAGGGGACCGCTATCCGATCCGCCAGCCAACGTTCCAACAAGTACCCCCCTTGACGCAGGCACGTTAACAATGTCATTAATGCTGTACAAGTTTGCAGGAATACCGTATTTGTACTGTGACAGGTTCTCACGTTATTGATACTTATTGGCGTATCAAGTGTGAATAATTGTTAATGCGTTTGACAACGTGTGTAGATTCTGCGTATACTTCCGCCGAAGCACTGCCATACAGGCGTTTGGTTGACAGCCGCTTGATGTGCATCACCCGCTAAACTTATGGAATCTGAAGGACGAGAACTCTTGACGGTGGAGCAGGCTGCCAACTACTTACAGTTGTCGCAGTCAAGCATCCGCTCGTACATCCGCCAGGGCAAGCTCCTCGCCTACCGCATCGCCGGTAAGCGCAAGGTTCTCATCAAACGCGAAGAGCTCCTCAAACTCCTCGAGCCAGCACGGCTGGACGATTAGGCCGCGGCTGTGGCACAGCCATCCAATTCCTTCTCCAGCGATATCCGGGAGGCGTGGCGTTACCGTGAGCTGCTTCGCACGCTCATCCGCCGCGAGCTCGATGTCCGCTACAAAAACTCCATCTTCGGTGTTGCTTGGTCGCTTGCCAACCCCATCATGCGGGCTGTCATCCTGCTGCTCGTCTTCCAATACGTCATCCCGATCAAAGTCCCAAATTACGGCGTCCACGTGCTCGCTACGTTCTTCCCGTGGACTTACTTTCTTACGGGTGTCCTGGATGCTGCAGATAGCGTCTCGAAACAAATGCCACTTGTTCGCAAGGTCTACTTTCCGCGCGAACTGCTGCCCATCGCAACCACCCTCGCAAATCTTCGGCACTTCTTGCTGACCCTTGGGGTGGTAACCATCCCACTCCTCATCGTCCTCTACACTCGGGACTCGCTCATCCACCATCGGCTAAGCCTGCCTCCAGCCGAGATTCTCCTGCTACCTGTTCTCATCATCATGCAGACGCTGCTCATCGCCGGGCTCGCGCTCTTCCTGTCAGCCCTCAATGTGTTTTTCGAAGACACCAAGTTCCTCGCTGCCGTCA
>JBJTQN010000209.1:0-5600 GCA_046075665.1 Armatimonadota bacterium
GTCGTCGACGAGGCAAACATCGCATCTCACGGAATGGGCTACACGTTTGAGCGGTCGTTGGGTAACAATCCTGTTTGGGAGCAATCGCACTTGGATCGGACAGTCCGAATGTACGAGACGAGGAAGAACTATCCCTGTGTGGTGATGTGGTCTCTCGGCAATGAAGCTGGCCCTGGGAGCAACTTTGCGTCAACTTCAAAGTGGCTTCATTCGGTTGATACATCAAGGCCTGTCCACTATGAACGATACAACCAGGTCGCTGATGTAGATTCAGTCATGTATCCAGATGTTTCCTATGTTGAAAATGCAGGTAGACAGAAGTCAGATAAGCCTTTTTACGTCTGTGAATATGCACACGCGATGGGGAATGCGGTTGGAAACCTTCAGGAGTACGTTGCAGCTTTTCGGTCTAGCCCACGGAATATGGGAGGTTGTATCTGGGACTGGGTTGATCAAGGACTACGTAAGAAACGTCCGGATGGCAAGGGGTGGTACTTTGCCTATGGTGGTGATTTTGACGACAAACCGAATGACGGGAACTTTTGCTGCAATGGGCTGGTTCCACCGGATAGGAAAGTGACGCCAAAGCTTTACGAAGTCAAAAAGTGTTACCAACCTGTCGCTATTCAGTTAGGCAACGATAAGAGAACAGTTACTGTCCAAAACTACAATTCCTTCACAAATCTAAGTCGCTATCGATTCACGTGGGAACTTAGTATTGATGGTAAACGGTCTGCAACTGGCACCATCCCTGCGCTGACATGCGAACCGCTGAGTACGACTTCTGCGCTTATTGACTTGCCAAAAGTTAAACTAAACAGTGGTCAGGAGGCCTTTGTAACGATAAGAGCCCTAGAGAGAGGGGCAACGAAATATTCATCCGTTGGTCATGAAGTCGCTTGGCAACAATTCCCTATTCTTCGAAAGGAAGCTACGACGTTTTCTTGGGCTCTTCAGCCATCTAAGAAGCGAATATGGTCTGCAACAAATGTTGGGAAATCTGTAGTTTTCACCAACACGAAGACGGGCGTACGCGTCACCTTTGACCGTAACCAAGGAATCCTCAAGACTCTCTCAGTCAAAGGACAGAGCTTTCTTAGTGGCGATGGCCTAAATCTCAACACCTATCGTGCATTGACTGATAATGACTCATGGCTGCGGGATGCCTATGCAAATTCCGGATTGTCAGCGCTGAATCCATCAGCTACATCCTTTAGCCACAAAATTGATTCAGCAACGGGTGCCATCGTAATTAACACTGATATCGATTTTCATGGCGGAAAATCTGCTGGTTTCATAACACGGGGGACATATCATGTCTTTCCCGATGGCGTGGTACGCGTGAGATTTGAAGTCAATCCTTATGGTGATGTACCGGCACTCCCGAGGCTCGGTATGAAATTTACGTTGCCACCAGGATTTGAAGAAACTTCATGGTTCGGAAGAGGTCCTAGTGAAAGCTACCCCGATCGTAAATCGGCTATGGATATAGGTCTATGGAAGGCCACAGTAAGAGATCATTATGTCGACTATGTCCGACCTCAGGAAAACGGCAACAAAGAAGATTGTCGTTGGTTTTTTTTGGGTAACGGCAAGACTGGCGGCCGGTTGTTGGTAGTTGCTGAACGGGAAGCCATGTCCATGGGCGTGAGCCACTACGTTCCACAGGATCTTGATGCGGCCCGGCATCGCAATGGCCAGGAAAAGCGCTACATTCCATTGCCTCTACGGAAGGAGACGTATTTCACAATTGATTGGCTCCAGATGGGTCTTGGAGGTGCTTCCTGTGGCCCTGGCCCCCTTGGGAAATACATCTGCCGACCAACTAATGCATCCATCGTGTTTTCACTGCGCCCACTGATGTCGACGAAGGTGCAGAGCGGTTTAGCCGCTCGGCAAGTGTTGCCACTTCTGGATCCTCCTTTGATAACACGGGATGAACGGGGCGTTGTGTCCTTTAACAACATATTTCCTGGTAGCAGAGTTAATGTAACGGTAAACGGCGTCTCAACAAGGGTAGGAAAAGACAAGACACTTTTCATCCCTGAAGCTGCCGAGATTTCCGCTACACAGACATCACATACTGGACTAACAAGCGAACCGGCAGTTCTCAAACTCAGCAGTCTCCTTCCGGTTGAAAGAGTACACATACCGTATCAGCAGATAGCGACAGATTCTGAGGAACCAGGTGAGGGAGAAGTAGCCAATATCATTGATGGCAATGTAGATACTTATTGGCATACCACGTGGTCCCAAAAGGAATCTGTTTATCCACATTGGGTTGCTATCAAGCTAGCAAGTCGGGAATCAATCCGGAAAATTCGGTTTCTTCAGCGACAGAATCAAGAGAATGGCCGTATTTCTCGAGCAGTAATAGAGGCAAAGGTTGGTGAAGAGTGGGTATCGGTGCGCGAGATTTCCCTACGTAACACAACTGACTGGATAGACTTTCAACTGGATACGCCAATAGTAACCAATGAGATTCGTATTGTCGCATTGAGTGAAGTTGGCGGACACAACTGGGCATCGCTTGCTGAGCTTGAGATTTATCGGGATTTCAAACCGATCCGAGATAATCAATAACTTGTGAACGTCTTGGTAATCCTGCGTCATTACCAAGAGCGGTTATTTTTAGCGCCACAGACGCCTGTGCGAATCTTGTCACATCTTCCAAGTTGTCGTACAGGTGTTTGTAAGCGTACAAAAATGCACCGTGGAAGCAATCTCCTGCTCCATTAGTATCCACAACATTGTCAACATGAAACGCTGGCATTCGGTATGTGTTCGTTTTATCGCCTACAACAACACCGCGTTCCGCAAGCGTAACTCCAACAATCCGCGCGCCAAACTCTCGCATAACCGCCAACTGGCGTTCAATGTCATCTGGATATTCTGGCGTCAGTCCTGCGCTACCTGACTTACTTGCAAGGATGATGTCACATTGGGCTAACAATGCTTCTCTTCCTGGTCGCATTGTTCCAAGATCAATACTAACCAGAGCACCTGCTTGTCTTGCAGCGCCTGCTAAGATGAGATTAGTTTCAAGATCTCGGCCATCTAGGTGAAGGATGGCACCAGGCGACAATCGTGTCGTGAGATGCGATACATCGTTTTGGGACGTTACAGAGGCGGGGATATTCACAATCGTTCTCGCCCCGGTTGAACGCTCAATGATGACTATTGATCTGCTGGATGTACCAGTTGGGCACACATTTAGAAAAGAATCGGTTATCGATTCCCTCAAATGATTCGTTATGTAGTCTCCAGACGAATCATCACCAGTTACCCCACAAAAGAAGGTGGTTCCACCTAGCCTGGTATACGTCTGCAGTGCAACAGGAACAGGCCCGCCCACCTGCACCAAGGTGTTATCTGCAGTGGCTTTGCCGTCGAGGACCAAGTTGTTCACGATCGCAATGTCATCGAGATTGACTAACCCGTAACCTAGTAACATCTAACTAATTCCTAGGTTTTGATAGCTGGCGCTTCATGAACTGATAAGCGTCACGAATATGTGCATCCCAGTAAGTCCATGTATGCGCACCGTCAAACTCGGAATATTCATGAGGGACTTGCTTTGCCAAAAGTGCAGCTTCCAGATCCTGATTACTCTTGATTAGAAAATCTTCTTTTCCGCAGTCAAAGTATAGTGATGGCCCCTCATAGATCCCATTCTTCACATGACGAAGAATCCCCGGTATTAGTGCATCCTTTTGATAATTTTGGTCTGTGTCAGTAGGGTAGAGGTCCTTTGCCATCGTCAACAAGTTCTTATCTAATGTAGACGTACCCCAACCTACGGCTCCGCTTAGGCTTGCTGCAGCACAATAGAGTTCCTGGTGTTCGATAGCAAGATGAATGGCACCATAGCCTCCCATTGACAATCCGATAAGCGCTCTGCCTGAACGATGGTTGATGGTTCGGAAATGCTTCTCTACGTCTTTCCGGAGTTCATCAGTGACGAACGACTCTACAGGTCCCGCACCTTGGGAGTCGTTGTACCAACTATTTCCGTTGGAATCGGGCATTACAACAATGAAGTCGGTGGTAGCCGTGTATGCAGCCACACCCGTTTTTGAGTTCCAATCGTCGAAACTACCCCACGCTCCATGGAGCAGGTAAACAACCGGGTATTTCCGGTTGTCAGATCCGTAGGATGCAGGAAATGCGATATTGTACGTAACATCTTTTTTCAATAATGAACTGAAGAACGTCTTTGATATGACATTTTTCCGCGCACCTAGTTTGCTTTCTTCAGGGATTACTGGTTGGGCTGGAGGCGCGGTTGTGCCGCGGGGAACAAACGGTGGAGCATAAGGTAACCACTCATCGGAAATAGCCACACTTTCGTCCGGCGTAGGCTTACCAGCAAGCTCCCAAGCTGCCTTCAGTTCACCTGCCAAGTTTCGTCCAGCTGCTTCCAGCCTCTGTTTAGCTATGGATCGACTCGCCAACGAAAGCTTGTCAAAGTAGTCATCGTTGATGGTACTCCCGGCTCCTGATGATGCTGCCTTATCCGCAGCCAGTATTGTAGGGACGGCCTTAATACTGTCATTCAAGACCCTAATCGCATCCGCTATCGGATTCCCCAGAACATCGGGCGTACCAACAACTAAGTCTTCGAACTTTATCGTCCGTTCAACGAGCTTCTCTTCAAATCTTGAATGGATACCGCGTTGTGGTGGAGTTGAGAGTTGACCATCATAGTTTGCCGATGCATGGAATGGAACGTGGGCGTCACCAACATAATGTGAGAGGTATGCAGCCTGAACCAAAACATCTTCCCAGCGTTTTTCACGCATTGCCTTTACAAGATTAGCCCTTACACGTCCGATAGTCCATGGATTTACACCATCTGTTCGCAGCTGTTCATATGTCCGCAATTTTAGAACTGCTTCAAAGTCAAGCGGGATACGTAGTGCATCTGTACCGAATCCAAAGTTTTCAGTATCCAGAAAGTGACGAGGTGCCTCACTGTGATCAACACGGTTTCGCCATCTATCAGGGTGCGAGCTAGCATTGGCAAACCAAGTTTCGTTTTTTGCGAGCCATTGTTTAAGGTTGGACGGCGGTAAGTTGGCAATTGCGAGTCTGGCAACAAATTTATGACCGGTTCCGCCCCATCCTTGTGCAGGACCTGCACTCGAAATGACCGCGGAAACACTTACAAACGCGAAGAGTTTACTGATCTGTTTCATCGTTTATGTACCTGAAAACCAATGTCTCGAAGTATCTCGGATGAGGTATGAATGCGGACACTATACTTACCTGGTCCAGCCAGAGTCATACCAGGGACGTTATAGTCAAATGGCAAGCTATCCCCATCGTATTGCTCAATCGTCGGTAAAAGAACCGGAAACTGTTGTGGCTCTCCAACGACCGATGAATCTGGTGCTACCACGGACACATAGATATGAATCCGTTTGCCACGTACATCAGATGTAAGCGCCAGCTCAAAAAACAACACCATTCCATCCCAAACAACAGGAAACGTATCGAACATGAGATCGCGATGTAAACCGATATCAATAAGGTCAATACGACCATTTTCAAATTTTTCGATTCGGTCTAGTAGTAAGGCGTTCAAGATTGTCATCTGG
>JBJTQN010000210.1:0-5010 GCA_046075665.1 Armatimonadota bacterium
GCATTCATGCACTAACCACCATCAATCGGATCAGGTTTTGATCCGTGAGTGATCTTCAGTAAGCGGATGATTATTTCGTCGCTCTGTTCCTTATCCGATTTTCGAGGGACACTGATAGGAAACTTCAATGAAGTGAGTCGATTCTGCAGTGGTCAATTCTTGTTGACCCTTTTGTGGATCGTGCGGCCATCAGAGCGTATGCTGAGCGTGTAAACGCCAGCGGCAAGCTGTTCAAGGCCACCAATCGACACGATTTCATGAGAGGATGTACGTGAGATTTCCTGTTTGGAAACCGTTTTTCCTGCCATGTCGGTCAACTCTATTGTCAACGGTCCGTTCGCAATCGAGCCGATAGCTATAGAAAAGCTGCCATTGAATGGGTTGGGATATACGATGAAATCATCCTTGCCTTTGTAATACAGCTCCAAAGCGATGGGTTCCGTGTAGGTGAATGATCCGTCGAAATCTGTCTGCTTCAGTCGGTAGTAAACCACCTTGCGTCCGGATAATACTACATCACGGTCCAGATGTCGGTAGCTGATTACATTGGTAGAATTACCTGCTCCCGGCTCGAAGTGGATCGGTTCAAATTGAATGCCATTCCAGCTACGCTCGAGCGTGAAGTAATCGTTGTTTATTTCGCTTGCGGTAGACCAGCTCAACGCTCCGTGGTCACCTTCAAGGGTCGCAGTGAAATGGAGCAGGGTCACCGGAAGAGTGACTGGTTCGCCGACTCCTGTGAAATCTCCGAATGAAGTCATGCCAATCCAGGTAAGCAGGTTGGTTGCAGTACTGATGCTGCCTGTGCCTGCAAAAACAGCTGCATTGCTTCCTCCACTGCCTACCCAGGAACTATCAAAACGATAGGGCAGGATGGATGACTCGTTTCCAACCACATCAGCATCGACATATCGGTAAGTCGTGTTGAATACTGGTGTGAAAATGCTGTTAGGAGACAATTTCCAGTACCGACTGATAAACACCAAGAATGGGGCCATGTTCGGGTGTACGGTATCGTAGAGGCTTGAATGTATGAAGGCATCGACGCCGTAGTTGGCCGAGGTCATCTCAAGTTGTAGCGGTGAGAAATTGAGTGAGTCACCGAATGGGAATTGATAAACGCCGTTGTAGGGAATGAATCGTTTGAACACACCGTTGACGGAGGATTTATAACCTATCAGGTAACTATTGGAGTTTCCACCGACCAGGTTTCCTGCGAATCCGTCAAAACCAAGGGTAAGGGTGTCTTTGTTCAAGTCTAATTTTCCTGTGGTTAGAAACAGGCTGTCGGTGACCACTACATCCGTCCTTGGTGCGAGCTGCACGTTGGCGTTGGCAGGGGATATTTCCAGTCCGTAAAAGGTCTCAACACTGTCGTCAACAGTGCAGGTGATGATCTGATCGCCCAAACCTGTCTTATCGAAGATGACGCGATTGGTGTTCGGAATGAATTCACAAGGTGGTGTAGAGAGTCCCGCAGGATTTACTCTTGTCCAGTTTCCACCGATATTGAAAGGTCCGGCTGTGAGTGTGAAACGACCATCGGTAATCGTAATATTGTTCCTGAGTGCCCTCACATCATTGATCGTCAGGTCGGTGTTGACATTGTTGACCTCTACGTTCCACGGGATGCCAGGAAGTCCGGAGTAGATGGCACCTTGCGACCATGTCTTATCGAACGAGTTCACCTGGTAGTCGATGGTGTTGGCGAATCGCAAAGTGGAAGCAGGTGATGGTCCACTGAAAAAACAGGAGTTAGGCCAGACGCTTCCTCCAAGGTTGACTTGAAGTACACCTTCTACGGTGGTGAGGTTGGTGGTGCCATCGTATCCGAAGTCCATCATGCCGTCGGCTATGGTCAACAGTACTGTATTTTCGAAAACGAGGCGTCCGGAACTTCCAGCATTTCTAACCGACTTGGTTCGGTAAGTGGGCTGGTTAGGATTGTTGGTACCCGTAATGGAGAAGGAGCCCGAATTCGAACCGCCGATCGCGCTGTTCAGGATCCGCTGGGCACCGACGACTGAAATGTTGCCTGTGTTATTGAATGGATCGTTCCCATCAAGGCGGAATATCCTTCCATTGATATCCAAACGACCGTTGTTGTTGAGTTGTAAAATGTCACCGTTCATACCATTGATGGTGATATCGGTGAGTGAGCCGCCTGTGTTACTTGGGAAAAGGCGTGTTCCAACTACTGGTTTATCGATGATCAGGTAGTTGAATACTTCAGTGCCATTACCCATGACTCTGATTTCCTGGTTGCCGAATCCCCTGAACCACACTGCACGTCCATTGGGAGTGAAGAAGCCGGTTCCTGTGGTGCGTTGCCAGTCCTTACCGACATATAAATCAGCGCCAATAGCTCCGTTCAGTCGCAAGGTGCCCGAGGTGATGAACACGGTTCCAGACAATCCTCTGGGTGTTGCAGGAAGGGAAAGCAAGGTGTTCCCGGATATCGAAACGTCATTGGGATTTCCTAAGCCAGCCGAAACAGTGGCCCCTGTCCATTCTGCTCCGACATTATATGGTCCGCCGATATTGTAGTTCAGGCGGGAGGATGATCCATAGTTGGGAGCCGTATTTACAAAACTCCCGGGGTTCAAGGTGAACACACCGATCATCGTAGGAATCAAACCCGGAGTGAATGAAGTTGAATTGTTTATTACACAGTTGTTGAAGGAGGTTGCGATGGTGCCGTTGATGGTAACAGGTCCGGTGAATTCAACGATCTCGTTGCCTGAACCGGCAATGAAATTGCCATTGTTGGTGAAAAATGTACCGAAAACCTGTAGCAATCTGCCGCCGGACATGGTCAGCGAGTTGCCATTGCCTATGGTGATGCTGCGACAGGTTGCATTGGCACCAATGATAGTGGGTTGGTTGGCGAAGATGCTATTGGTGATGATGGCATCATCGAATTGGCCAGGAACCGCTGCTGGCGACCAATTGCCTGCAAAGTGCCAGTTGGTGCTTACAGCACCGGTCCAATTGATCACATTTCCGACACAGTTGAATCGGAAGTTATTTCCACTGCTGTCGGTGAAGGAAATAGCAGACAGGCTTCTGTCGCTTTCACTGCTAGTATTCAATGATGCAAGGCTACGAGTACTTGAAAATGCATGATAGTAGACTACGCTGCCGTTCGGCTGAGCAGGAATGACGGCTGTAACGGAAGTTCCGGTGACGCTTCCCTGGATAATGCTCGCTCCGGTAGAAAAGTCGTTCGCTCCGACTCGGTAGCGCACATAAAAAAGCTCTTGAGGAGAAGGAGTTGCACTCAGGCCGAATGTCACATTGACCGATCCGTTTGCATTGACCGTCCGTTGGGCAGGTCCTGAATGTGTAAGGGTTACTGGTAGTGAGGAAGTCCTTCCGACATAGAAATTCGCATTGGCACAGCCTGCATCTTGGAACACGAAGGTATAGTAGCCGGTGGTTGCCATATTAAGTCCCATATCGGTTCCGCCTGCGGTAAAATAGCTTGTACCATTCACCGCGTCGAGAGCTCCCTGACCGATTCCACCGAAGACCCATTTCCTGTCGTACAGTCCGGAGGATCCGCAATTGCCGCCGTTGGTAAACAGAAATCCGCTACCGGAACCACCGGTCATGTTCGCAGGTGTTACATTACCTCCTACAGTCTGAACATTGATCGTGGTGCGCCACTGTCCTCTTCCATCCGCAGGTGTCCCGGCATTCAAGCTGAACCTTCTATAGGTTAGCACTCTGTAGTCGGCTGCACAATTGACAGGCTGCGTATAACCATTGATACTACCCACGAAATTCACGCCTCCGGTGTTTCCCGAGCAGGTACTGATGTTTTGAGCCGTTGAAGCCGAGGGATTCAGTAAGCACGCTAAGAGCGTACACGCCAGTATTAGCGTATGGCTGAATGGTTTTCTCGGGTTCATGGCTTAAAAGTACTGCTGTTTATTTCCGGGTAAGGGTCGTTTGAGGTGATTAATGAAGAAGAAGTTGTTGGCACTGGTTATCAGTTTCGGGTAATGCGTATGACCTGCGTCTCCGTTCCGCTGAGATGGAGAAAATAGGTTCCAGCAGTTCCTTCTTCCAGTTTTTTGGATAGAAGCGCAGCTATGAAATCTAATTTGCCCGTGATGTTCATCAACTCCCGGCCCTGAAGGTCGAACAGGTCTGCTGACAAGGGTATTCCAGTATCAAAGCCCTCTGGAGCGATCAGGTGAATTTCGCCATTCGATGGATTAGGATAAATGGTGAATTCCTTTCTGGGAAATCCGACGACGAGTTTTTGACCATGATGCTCAATCGATCCCTGACCTGAAAAGAATCCATGCGTATCGAAGTCGCCTTTCACGGAGAGTTTTCCGTTCAAACAGAGTTCAGCGTTTTCTTCAACGAGTAGGGATGCTATCACTTGATCGCCACTCACACAAGGAGCAGGTGAGGCATTGGCAGGAATCAGCACGTCGCTCTTATCTGAAGGCACCAAGCCGTCTTCCCAGTTTTCAGCGCATCTCCATTCCGAAGTCCCTGAATTACCAGTCCACACCGAAGAGCTGTTCACCGCCATGACGGTGTTGGCGTTGGCAAGTACCGCGGGTGCTGTGTAGCTGACATTCACCCAGCATTTTTGAGAAGGATTAGTGGAGACATCGTTGCGTACCTTGATTGTAAGCCACATCGTCGTGGTCGGCGTGTAGGTCCCGGTAAGCGTGCCAATTCCATTACGCGTAGCCAACGAAGTGCCGGCTGCATCATAAAGGCCGATGAACAATGATTTGGTTGCGTCTTGAGGATAGAGGATGAATGTGACCGGCTTTCCTGCTTCTGCATAAACTTTTCCAGCAGTTCTGAAATTGGTTGATGATGCAGGAATCGCACCACCTTGCATAAGGGAACTCGTATGGCTGTCGCCGAGGTCGTCGGCCATTTCCCACTCTTGGGTGGTTGCTTTGCCTCGCGATGGATTATATACTACTTGATCTTTCCCTACAGGAGCCCAAACGCTGTATCCTTTTCTGCCGGCAA